>JBBRMP010000001.1:0-113295 GCA_038230755.1 Cytophagales bacterium
CATGGCGGCTTATTTCTCGATAATGACGAATGAATTTTTAGCACCGGGAATCGACCCGCTGATAACCAGCAGATTTTGCTCGGGCAATACACGCAGCACTTTCAGGTTTTGCACCGTTACCCGGTTGCCACCCATCCGGCCCGCCATGCGCAGCCCTTTGAACACCCGCGAGGGGAATGAACACGCGCCGATAGAACCTGGGTGCCGACCGCGGTTATGCTGACCGTGGGTTTGACCACCCACACCGGCAAAACCATGACGTTTCACAACGCCTTGAAAACCACGACCCTTAGCTGTACCAACCACATCAACGAAGTCACCTTCGCCGAAAACGTCAGCTACCTGCAAGGTGTCGCCGAGGTTGAACGTCTGCTGGAATTCTTTGAATTCAATCAGCTTCCGTTTCGGAGTAGTGTTGGCCGCTTTGAAGTGACCCAGCATCGGCTTGTTAGCGTGCTTTTCTTTCTTTTCGCCGTAACCCAATTGAACGGCTTCATAGCCATCCTTGTCCTTTGTGCGGACTTGGGTAACGACACAGGGACCAGTTTCGATAACTGTACATGCCAGAGCCTGCCCGTCCGCATTGTACACACTGGTCATCCCGATCTTTTTACCAATTAAACCAGACATTTTCTGTTTGTTAAAAAGCAGGTGAACGATTGATTGAACTTATACGGAGCGCCGTACCGCCGGATTGCCGGACCACCCAAAATGGGACCGCAAAAGTAGAAAAAAGGCCCCGTTTTTCCAACGGCTTGTTTTTCAGGCAACAAAAAAGGCCGGGTGCATGGCACCTGACCTCCTCAAAGTAATCCACGTCCCACACGGGGTTGGCTACCGTAAAAAAATCAGGTGTGGTTTCTTTTCAGACCTTCACCCGCGTCTATGTTGCCCGCTCTGCTTGCGCATTTGGGACTGCAAAAGTAGGAAAATTATGTTCTAATTCAAATCTTTTTCGAAAAGAAAGCCCTGCGGTGTTTCGCATGGCTTTCTTTTCTGTGGGTCAGCACTTAGCGTTCACTTTGAGACCGTACCCTACTGATTATCTCCTGTGCCTTGGGCCTGAAATAGTACACATCCAGCAATTGTACAGCAAGAAATGCAAGACAACAGATTACAACCACATACACTAAATTACGGTTGCGAGCTTTCAACTCTGCCGCTGGAGCATCTCTGTTCGCAAAGTAGCGAATCACTGCCCAAATTACCGCCAGCAAAAGAAACCCGAACAAAACGGTGTGTCTGATTTCTCGACTACTATCTACCAGTAAAAAACTGTTGCAGAATATCATTACCGCCAATATGACGTAACCCACCACCTGGGATTTCTTTCTATCCCGTGCCCACTCGTTCAACTGATCTTTCATCCTCTTTTGTAGAAACCTATCGATGTGAAGCAGTAATCCATGTGCCTAAGGGCCTGATAATTGCAGTTGACATTTACTGCTGTAATGGTTGCGACACCTGCTAAGAAGGCGGGCCAAGTAACAACTTCCCAACCCGTAGTAAGCATAAGTGCTGCCATTTCAGCCCCAAACGCAATCCTGCAGTCTTCAGTGTCTATATTAAAGGTCTGACTGCAATTTGATACCGCTGCCCAATCTGGTTCACCGGGCCCCACATAACCAGGGTTATTAGGATCATGACCATCGACTGACGCGTCACAGCCACTGCACACAGGTGCCTGATAATCATACGTGTCACCATTCGGACCCAAAAATGACTGGACGATACCCCCCTGCACTGCGTGTTCAGCTAATGGGGGCTCAATTACCGCCTTTTCCACCTGCACCAACTGCGTTTGTTGCGTTAGTTCGGCTACCACGTCTGCTTTATATTCGGTCTGCCTCAGGGCATACTCACCCTTATTGAGGGCAGCTAACGCGCGGCTTTTTTCGATCATCTGATCCATGTAAGCCATGTACACCTCTGGGGTCTTCGTAAGCTTGGCGTAGAAAGCAAGGGCCGAGGCACGGTCTTGGAGATTAATCTTCCCCGCCTTAATCTCGTTCAACAACGAGGTTACATCAATCTCGGTTTTATACACGATACGCTTGTGCTTCTCTGCTTCACGCAGGTTGTAGTTCAACATGACAATCTCGCGAATAATCTTTGCAGAGCCTTCTTTCAGATTGAAAACCTGGGGTTTCAACTCCGGCGAAGGAGTTGAGCAACCAAATAGGATCAAAAGTCCTAGACAGGTTGTAAGTAGTGCTTTTGTTCTCATAAACAACGTTAGATTATTGAATTTTATATCTACCAATAGGATAGACGATGCACATATATATATAAATGTTGAGCATTGCAATAATTTTTAATAACTTTTTCATGTATTCATCTTAGTAAAATAAATAACACTGATTATCAACGCTTTATAGATTAAAAATTAGACCCAGCCGACAACGGATTTCTAATACATTATTCTCTCCAGCGCAAATGCCAGCGCCCGTCGCTCGGCATAGGTATGCTCATCTCCGGGCACCATAAAACCCACATGACCTCCGTATTTCGGCGTTTCTACAAATAGGTTTGGCACCTGGCGGGCTAATTCATGCGGAAAACACTCTGGTGACAGTAGCGGGTCGTTTTGAGCATTGAGAAGAAGGGTCGGGATGGTGAGGTCGGGCATAAAATGGATAGCTGATGCCTGGTAATAAAAATCATTAGCATCGCGATATCCGTTGACGGGAGCAGAGAAGTAATCGTCAAAGTCTTTCCAGTGGCGCACCTGCTCTAGTTTGCCGAGATCGATGCGTCCGGGATATTGCCCCGCTTTCAGGATCATTTTCCGGGCTAATTTTTTCATGAATCGGTTTCGGTAGAACCGGTTCGAAGGGTTGTCAAGCAGGCCTGCGCTGGTTTCCAAATTGACAGGGGCTGAAATGGCAATGGCCTTTTTAACCGCCGGAGGCAATTTTGTGTTGTTGACTCCGGCATACTTAAGCGTGATGTTGCCACCCATACTATAGCCCACCAGCACGATTTCGTCATACGCCTTCTGCCGTAGCGCATGGGCGATAACCTCACTGATATCACCGATTTCGCCGTGGTTATACAACCGGAACGCACGGTTCATCTCGCCACTGCATGAGCGGCAGTTCCAGGCAAGCACGTCGAAACCGTTGGCGTGAAACAAGCGGGCCGTACCTTTTATGTATTGACGATGGCTGTCGCCCTCCAATCCGTGGGTTAAGACAACTAGCTTTGTGTGCTGCGGTTGCCGGAGCCAGTCGAGGTCGACAAAGTCGCTGTCGCTCAGTATGAGTCGTTCGCCCTGATAAGTTACGCCGGACACCTTGCGCGTGAGACTGGGTACAACGGTTTGAAAATGACCGTTGTATTGGTAACGGGGCGGACCGGGATAGGCAGACGGAACGGAGGGCATCAACTAATGGGTTCGCTTGGTAATTACAAGACTATGGAATACGCCAAATATATATCGGTCATATTGACTAGTATGCTCAAATTCATTGGTGGGCCATTGGCGGGCCTTGCCTTACAATTGACCTGGATTGAAACGGCCATCTGCACTCTAATCGGGATGATGATCAGCGTATTACTAGTTGTTTTTGCGCATTCTGCCCTAGACAAACTCATACTACGCTACCGCAAGACGGCCCCTCGCCTTTTCTCGAAACGTACCCGGTTTGCGGTAAAAGTGTGGCGGCGGTCAGGCATCGCGGGCATTGCCTTGCTCACGCCGCTACTGCTCACGCCCATTGGCGGCACGGCTCTGGCGGTTTCTTTCCGTGTACCACCCTTCCGCATTATTTTGGCCATGCTGCTCAGCGGAATCTTTTGGGCGTTGGTTTTCACTGTATTGGTTTACCAACTCCCGGCGTTGCTTTGAGGTGTTTATCGGCTGACCACGGTGGCAGGTTTAGCCGTCTTTTTGCGGAAATCGCCGCGTGAGAAGTGTTTCTCGATCAGGCAGTACATCAGAATGAAAAAGTAGCGACTACCCATTTCTTTGATCTTCAATTTCGACTCGCCATACTTCCGGTTCGTCCAGCTATTGGGCACCACTTCATAACTATAGCCGCGCACCATCGCTTTCAGGGGCAGTTCGACAGTCAGATTGAAGTGGGGCGACAGGAACGGCTTGATACCCTCCATTGTTTCGCGGCGGTAGAGTTTAAAAGCGTTGGTGGTGTCATCATAGCGGATGCCCATCATGATGCGGATGATCATATTGGCTACGCGGTTGATCACTTTTTTCACAGCCGGGTAGTCAACTACCCGGCCACCTTTCTGCCAGCGTGAGCCAAAAACAGCGTCAGTGCCCGTTTCCAGCATTTTGTGGTAGTACTTCACCAGATCCTCGGGGTCATCAGACATATCGGCCATGAACACAGCTACACAGTCACCAGAAAAACGTTCGAGGCCGTAGCGCACGGCATAGCCGAAACCGTTTGGGCCCATATTGGTGAACACCACGAGCGAGGGGATTTCCTGTTGCAATTGCTGCAAAACGGCCAGCGTGTTGTCTTTCGAGTTGTCGTTGGTGACGCAGATTTCGTGGTCGATGCCGTGCTTGGCCAGCGTTTGATACAGCGACTGAATAGTCTGCGTGATGGATTCTTCTTCGTTGTAGGCCGGAATAACGACGCTCAGTTTCATAGGTAGTGAATTAATGGGCAGGTTTCCAATGAGCGGGTACGTCGGAGACGGTATGCCTTATTTGATTAATGATTTCAGACGAAAGTGGCCCCAACTGAGCCGACAGGGCCTGTTGTTGCACCTGAGCGGCGTTGCGGGCACCCGGAATGACCACTGCAACAGCCGGGTTTGATAAACAAAACCGCAACGCTGACACAGCCATTCCACCGTCCAGCTTATCTAAAAATGCGAGTTGGCGCGAACTGTTCACTAACCAATCCCGGTCACGGTTGGGCAGATAGTGACGATACTGATCAACAGGAAAGTCAGGATCTTCGTGCAAATATCGGCTATTCAGGAATCCCGACGCCAGGGGTACACGGGCAATGAACCGGTACGCTTCGGCACGGGCATCGGTCCAGAGAATAGCCTCGGCGCGGCGGTCAAGCGCGTTGTAAATCACTTCCAGCACCGAGCCAAATCTGGCTTCCATCACTCGTTTGGCTCCATAAACCGACCGCGAACTGACACCGTATGCCCCAATTTTTCCGGCCTGAACCAGTGAGTCAAATGGTTGAGGGTCATACGTAGCCCAGTCAAATGCGTCGGGAGGACTGTGAAGCAGCAGGATGTCGAGGCGGTCACGACGGAGGCGGCGCAGGCTGGCATTAACGGCTTCGACCAAATAAGTGGGGCTGTAGTCCTGTACCGCATCACCGTTGGCATCGCGGCGATTACCAAACTTAGTACAAACGGTAATGCCTTGCGCCGATGACCCGCGCAAGGCATTACCCACCCATGTTTCGGCCTGACCGGCCCCGTATGAATCGGCGGTATCGATGAATCGAACGCCGAGATCAATGGCCGTTTGCAGGGTCTGGATAGCCGTTTTTTCGTCGATTTTGCCCCAGCCGGTGGGCTGATCGCCCTGATAATTAGGTCCTCCTAACTGCCAGGTACCAATGCCCAACTGCGCTTTAGTCTGTTTGTTTTCTGGCAAAATCATGCCGCAACAGTCGACGTAGCAGCCGGTTCGTTAGCCGATTCAAGGATAATTTTGCCTTTGATGAGACTCCGCTGACCCGGAAATTCGGCGAAGAACGCGTTCCGCCCGTGCATGACCCGGTCATCGTGGAAGAAAACACATTCACCTTCCTGGAGTTGCAGAGGCATCACTATACCGGCTTCCATAATGCGGGTTTCGAGGAATTTATGCCACCGTTCGCAGAGGTCAAGTACCTCGGCTGAGTTCTCGGTCTGGTCGATGCAGAAGTAGTTCCAGTTGGCCAGATAGCCCTCGGCGTCCTGATCGAGGCATTTACGCACCTTGCGGCTCCCCCCTTTTGAGAACACCACGTCGGTACTCATCAACTCGTTGAGTAGGTCGGTCTCCTCATCCATCTTCAGGCAGTCGATCACCATCTGCAAATCGATGTATGTAGTGGCACCTCCGAGTTTGGCGCGTGAGGCACAATAGAAAAAGTTAACGGCTACTTCATCATACAACTCCACATACGAATCGTCGGTGTGAAGCGGCTGGCGAGTGTTGCTCGACCGATAGCGATCCGGAATTTCGGGGTTGTACGTAATGTCGATCCACCGATTTTCGGTCTGTTTGCCCGTCGACATATCTTCGCCGGCGGCGTGGATTTTGCCAATCGTTTCCGACAAACGGCTGTAAAATTCGTGGACGGGCAGGTCGGGTTTGAAATTGGCCAGATGCACCACCCGGTTCGACAACACTGCCTGCTTCACCTGCTGGATCGTGTCGTCCAGCGTGGTATAATCAACTTTAGCGAAGAAATTCATAGTGTCTGTGACGTTATTCCGTCAGTTAAAGTAGCGAATAATGTTGTTTGTGCCCGCTATGATGCCTCACCATTTAGCACCCGGTGCGATTTGATGGCCACTTTGCTGTAGCGACCCACCCATTTGCGGGGCAATACTTCGTCGCGTAGCATGATTTTCATCTCCTCCACCGACGGTTTGACCATGCGCACGTACCGGGCAAAAAACCGCAGTCGCCCTGCAAATTTATTCCGGTATTGGCGGCTCTTAATCATCAACCGAACAATACTCGACAGCTTTTTCCGATACGAGGCATCAAATTTATACGCCAATTCGCGGTTAATGTTGTCGTACATGGCGTAGCGATTTCTCAGGAAAACGATGTCGTCCCACTTATCGGTGAAGCTCGTGCCGTTGCCGTTTTTCCGATATACCGACATTACTTCGGGCAAGTAACCAATGCTCCCCTGTTTGGCGTAGAGCAGCAGTCGGGGAATGTCGCCGCTGACCGAATCGCTGAACCAGGCAGGGTATTGGTTGATTGTGTTGCGGTACACGGTACTCGACGTAGCCATGAACCAGATGTCTTCGTCGCTTTCGCCAATGAGGTCGGCGGCAGTATAGACAGGCTTCATGTCGGAGCCGTTGAGCACGTGCGGCGGCGACCCATCTTCGTAGGTAATCAGGGCATTGTGAAAGACCATCGAGCTTTCGGGATGAGCATCAAGGTACTCGACCTGCCGCTGTAGTTTCTGGTTGTCGGTCCAGTAATCGTCGCCGTCCATGAGGGCGTAGTAGCGTCCTTTGGCCAATTTGAGCGTTTCAAGAAAGTTGATACCCCCGTTTTTACCCATATTGCGCGGATGCAGTACACCGATGACGCGACCCGGAAAATCGCGTTCATATTGCTGAATAATAGCGCGGGTACTGTCGGTCGAAAAGTCATCCCCCACCAGAATTTCGACCGGAAACGTGGTCTCCTGCATGAGCACCGAGTCGATGGCCTGCCGGATGAACCGTTCCTGGTTGTAGGTGATGATGAGGACGCTGATTAGGTTCATGAATGTGTAGTCATTTGTGCCGTTTAAAAACAGCGAATGACCGGCTTAGGCCACCACCTTGTCGGGGTTAACCACTTTGATTTGTTCTTTCCAGCCCTGCGGCTCTTTATTATCGGCTGGGGCACCCCACGGGTCGTAGAAGGGCAAAATAGATACCCAACGGCCCTTGGGATCGTCCCAGCTAAACCGGTCGGCAAAGCTGGACGGGCTAACCCAGTGCGGGAGATCGTAGCGAAATAGAATCATATCACCCTGATCCTGAAAATCTTCCGTTTCCACAATATGGTCGTTAATCACATAGCCCGTTCCGCCTGAGTGGTAGTCTTCGCCATACTGATTTAGCGCCAAAATCGTGCCTACTTTCTGCGGATTCAGCGGGTGCCAATGCCGTCCGAAAAAGCTACCACCCAACGGGTAGTGCGTCACCTGCGGATGGAAGTATGGCTCCCCTTTTTTAACGCCAAACTCAGCATTATTACCCGTTAGACTGTTCCAGAACTGCCGTACAGGGTCAAAAACGGCTAAAAGCGTCTGGCGATGGGCCTCGTCGAGGTCTGTAATGGCATCAAATGTATGGTCGTGGAAAAGTTGCGGGGCCTGCTGAATTTTGGCGATGTGCAGCCGCTTTTTATGCTGGTTATTATCAAACGTATCGGCTTCTTCGCTGGGGGGCACGGTGGCGGCCCAAGCGCGGGTGGCTTCAATCACGTCGCGCAATAGCTGTTCGGGCAGGCCCGTGCGGACGATGACAATATTGGGTTCATTTACCAGCCGCATTACCTCGCTGGGGGCTATTTCGGGCACAATTTGCCCGTTCTCAAACTTAGCGTCGACTTGAATCAGGTACTTGGCAAGCTCTTTCATAGCAGTGCATGGCTCATTATCACAACGGGAGCACAGACAAAGTACCGGCCCGCTCCCTGAAAAACCAAACTAAGTTCGTGAAGGGACTGTTCCAGAACCCGCCCGGCGGCTGTATCCAGACCGGAGCACAAACATCCTGGCTATGGGACAAATAAATTATGATGCAGGTCAGGCGGTGGGTTGATTTCGATTGCCTGCCAAAATACTATACGCGGTTGAAAGGCCCAGCGGGCCGTAACGTTGGTAGGAAATAGCGGTCCTTAATGCATCTAAGCCCCAGCGGGGCGGAACGTATGCATGACTAGCCAAAACGCATATTACGCCCCGCTGGGGCTTTATGGAATTTGAACCCCTATTTTCTACCAACGTTACGGCCCGCTGGGCCTTTTATCCCCGCATAAACCGGATCAGCCCGATTTCCAACAACACAAATCCCAGCGCTGCGATCAAAAAATAAGGCCAGAGGTTGGTGCCGAGATTGTCCTTTTCCAGTTCGCGCACGAAATCGCCGTCTTTCAAATCGTCGAATACCTGCACGTTGGGCTGGTTGGCAAAGGCCTGCCGGAGTTCAGCGGGGGTACAAAAGGCCATTTGCGACTCGGCGCGGCCACTATTGATGGCTAGCAGGCGTTCGGTTTGGGCGTCGCCATTTGCCGTGGTACGTTGTAATTCATAATAACCCGCGTCGAGGGATTGGCCAGCGTTGAGTTGGTTGTTTTTGGGTAGTTCCAGAATAAGCTGACTACCCACCACACGCTGTATCGGTATGATTTCCAGCTTGTTGTGCTTGAGCCGATACACCGCCTTGTCGGTAGCCTGCGCCGCATCGACCCGGATCGGAAACGTCAGCACACTTTCGTCGAACGTATAAGCAGAGCGCTGAGGGCGCACGCTGAGGGCCGCAATTTTATACATCACCGGCACAAACAGCGCGTGTTGCGCCATGTTGCCATAGGTCTCTAGTAGCGGACTACCCAGCACGTACAGTTGGCCAATACCATTGCCCACTTTGGCTCCGCCCCGAACGGGCAGCTGCGTCAAAAACGGTTGGCCGCTACGCAATGTCAAAAGCCGTTCTCCACCTGTCCACTGCCAAACGGGAGCCGCAGCAGGCATATTGAGCGCTTCCTGCTGGAAATTTTGCTGGAAAACGTCCGCAAAAAACGGGTTGCGCCGGTCGGGATCAGCCACGGGTAGCGGAGTGCTGTTGGGCTGCGATTGCACCGCGCCAATGCCGAGGCTGCTCAGGAACGCCCCGTAACTCGCTGCGTCGGGCTGGCTGGACGGAATGACGAACAGGCTCCCCCCCTGACGGGCATATTGTTCCAATTCAGTGCGGAGCGTCCCACCCACCGTAGCCACGCCTTCGAGCACGACCAAATCGGTGCCTTTTAGCTGCCCGACATCGAAATTCTGGGCCGAAAACTGGCGGAAGTTAAACAGGCTATCATTATCGAAAACGGCCTTTACATAATCAGTTGGGCTTTTTTGGCCGAACAAATGCACAATCCTGATGGGCGGTGACGCTTCGATGACGAAGTAGTATTCATTGTCGAACGTGATCGGGAAATCTTCAAACACCACCCGCCCCCGGTGGAAACCACTTTTGGTGACGTTGATGGTCATCAGCACGTCGCCGGTGCCATTAGATGGAATATTGACCGAGGCCGTGGAGGCCTGGATATCATCGAGATATAATTTGATTGGCAGGTTGCGAACGCCCTCGCGACCACTATTGCGCAGCCGGACGTGGAGACTGTTGTTCTGCATTTCGCGCACAAATGGCGTGCTAAGCCAAACCGAATCGACGGCTACGTTGCGCAGGGCCGAGGCATTGAGCGGAGCCAGAAAGAGCTGATCCAACGTATCTATTTTCAGGCGTGACAAATCGCCGACGGTGCTTTTCTGGAAATCGGAAAACCAGAATAGCTGATGCTTCCCCGTCCGACCGTCGCCCGCCAGCAAATTTCGTTGCCGCCGATAAACGCTTTCCAGCGACCGGGGCGTTTGGGCCAGCCGGATGGACCGGACGCGGTCGCGGATGGCCTCGGCGGTGCCGGGCTGCTGTTCGTCTGCCGAAAAATCGTTGGTGAGCAGGTGTAGGTCGGTGGCGTTGCGGAAGAGCGTGAGCAACTCGTCGAGTTTACCCGTGGCCATGTCGATATACCGTCGGTTGGCCACCGACTCGTTTTGCATACTGTACGAATTATCGACGTAAAAACTGACCATGCCCTGCGGCGAGAGGCCGAGGCGGCTTTTGGAGGGCAAAAACGGCTGGGCGAAGGCCAGCACCAAACACGCCAGAAACAGGCACCGCGCCGCCAGAATAAGCCAATGCCGCAACCGCCGAAATGACCGGGTGGTGGTTTGTACCGTCTGCAACAGGGCTACGTTGGTAAAAAAAACCCGACGCGTGCGCCGAAAGTTGAACAGGTGGATGGCTACCGGCACCGAAAGGGCGAGCAGTCCCCACAAGAAAGACGGATACAGAAAACTCATGAACGAGTAACGCTTAGTAGGTCGAATTTAGGTGAATTACGACGAATGGTCGCTGATGATGACCCATTGGCCCCTGATTTTCCGCCAAAGCAGGGTGAAGTGCCCGCCCACGTCACCGATTTGGGGCCGGGTAAGGTGCCACTTGCCAATAACGTAGGCTACGTTCGGGCCCGGAAATTCCGTTTTCAGGATCGTAAACGCCAGCGTACCCATCGAAGCGCGGTCGGGATACCGTTTTTTATAGTTGGCCAGCGTGGCGTCATAGCCGTGGGTGATGCCGCCTTTGCCCACAAACGTGAGCGAATCAGACTGCCAGTAGCCGTGCATAAACTGCTCTACCCGCCCGGCGTTCCAGTCGTCGTTTTGGCGTTTTAATGTCCCTAAGATAGCCTTGTGATCAGTAGGTGACTGGGCTTGGGTAATGTTGACGAATGCAGTGAAGGCGGTTAGCAACAGGATATATCTCATTTTTTGAACGAACTTCGTATTATGAAATGGTTACGTGATTTTTACCGGGAATATAAACCCTATGTCTTCTCTGACGGCTGGTATTACATTTTCATTGTGGTGTTCATTGCCCTGTTATTCCTCTTCTTTGCCTAAGTCGATGCCCAAAACCGACCTCCTGGTGATCATCAACCCGCTGTCGGGCACGATACCGCTGACGCAGAAAGAGAAACTCCGCGCGTTTATTACTGACGAAGCCGAACGGCAGGGTTTCCATCCCGACATTGTCACCACTACGGCGGCGGGCCATGCCACCGAATTGGCCACCGAAGCTACCAAAACGGGCATTCGGCGGGTGCTGGTTATGGGCGGCGACGGTACCATAAACGAAGTAGCACGGGCCTTGCGCAAAACCCAAACGGCCCTCGGCATCATCCCGATGGGATCTGGAAATGGGCTGGCGCGGCACCTGGGCCTGCCCATGAATCCGCAAAAAGCAGTCCAGCGTGCCCTCGCGGGAAAACCAGTCTTGATTGACTCCGCCGAAATCAATGATCTACCTTTTTTCTGCACTGCCGGGCTGGGGTTCGAAGCGTTTGTAGCCCACGAATTTGCCCACCAGCCTACGCGGGGATTGCAGACGTACATGAAAACGGCTTACCAATCGTTCTGGCAATATCAGCCCAACGAATACCTCATAAACGGCGTGGAAACAGGGCCGTTGTTCTCGCTGACGATGGCCAACGCGGGCCAGTTTGGCAACAACGCCTGGATTGCTCCCATGGCTAACCTCGCCGATGGACAACTGGACATTTGCCGGATAAAGCCGTTTCCAGCCCGTGCGGTGGGTTTGCTGGGGTGGCGGCTATTTAATAAATCAGTCAATACGTCGGCCTACTGGCAAAGTGAGCAGGTACGGCAGGCCACAATTCAGAGCTCAACCCCCCTCCTCGCCCACGCCGACGGTGAACCCATAATCTTACCCGGCAATACCTGCATCGTGCGCGTTCTGCCGGGGAGTTTATTAGTATTGTTATAGCCTATAATCATGAGCAAGAAAAACCGCACGGGAATTGTCTATTCTACCAATCCCGACCACGAATTTGACGACAACAACGAGCCGGAAGCCGATACGTTATCACCTCAGCAACAGCAACTTAAAGTCTGGCTTGATCGGCGGAGTGGCGGCAAGGTCGTGACGGCCGTGCGCGGTTTTTTGGGCACCGAAACCGATTTAGCTGAGTTGGGGAAAGCGCTGAAAAATGCCTGCGGTACGGGCGGCACGGTCAAAGGCGGCGAAGTCCAAATCCAGGGCGACCACCGCGACAAAATTCTGGCTTTTCTGACCAGCAAAAAATACGGCGCGAAGAAAGCGGGAGGTTAGGGGCTATTCCACCCCTTTTACCTGCATTTGTAGCGTGTAGACCGACTCTGATGCGGTGATAAACAGAGTTTTACGGTCTTTGCCCCCGAAGCATACATTGCCCACCCAACGTGACGGCACGGGTATATTCCCCAACTTCGTCCCTGATGAATTATAAATCGTCACGCCCTTTCCAGTTAGGTACAAATTCCCCTCACTATCGAGTGTCATGCCATCGGAACCCTGCTCCACAAATAACTGACGATTTGACAAAGTACCGTCGGCATTGATTTGATATTTATATGTCTGGCTGGCACCGATATCGGCTACATATAAATACTTTCCATCGGGCGTTCCTACGATACCGTTAGGCTGTTTGACAGTGCTTTCTACGACAGTAGCTTCGTGGCTTCCTTTAGCTAAATAATATACTTTTTGTCCGTCCAGTTCTGATTTTTTCCGCTCCCAATAATCACGCTGGTAATAGGGGTCAGTGAAATAAATATCCCCCTTTTTACTAACCCATAAATCATTGGGTCCGTTGAAGTTATGACCTTGACTAGCAGCCAGTAGTATGGTTTTGTTTCCGTTTGGGCTAATCGACCATAACTCATTTTTTTCATCGGCGCAGGCTAATAAGTTACCTTTGCTGTCAAAATATAACCCGTTAGACCGCCCGGTCTTATCCATAAAAACAGATAATTTTCCGTCAATGTCATATTTCCAGATTTTATCATTCGGCTGATCTGTAAAATAGATATCTCCTTTTTTATCAACCGCCGGACCTTCCGTAAATTTAAACTGGCTGGAGACCTGAGTTAACGTGGCCCCTGATTTTACTGTTTTTATCGAATCAAGCGATTGACCAATGGCTTTTTGATGAAACGGTATCATCAATAAAGCAGCAATGGTACCAAGAATAAAATGGGTGATGTTAAGCATATTTTTAAACAGCTTGGAGGTGTATTTTCCTGAAAAAGCCCTTCGCTAGCCTTTTATCCTCACATCGGCTTCCAGCGTCGAATTGGCCTTGCCAGTGAAGGTGCCGCTAACGGGGGCGGTGAGTTCGGCACGGGCCGAGGAGGCTAGAAAGACGTGGTTGTTTACCACTACGGTGTTTTCGGTGGGGTCGAAGCCGCGCCAACCGGCACCGGGGAGGTAGACTTCGGCCCAGGCATGGAGCTGATGTTCCTGCTGCGCGGACCCGAAGAGGTAGCCACTCACGAACCGGGCGGCAAGACCTAAACTGCGGCAGGCGGCCATGTAAAGCGTCGTATAGTCGCGGCACGAACCGCCCCGCTCCAGCAGGGTCTGTTCGGGTAAAAGTGGCGCACCTTCTTCGCGGATAACATACATGAATTGCCGGATGGCATCGCTGAGGGCCAATAGAAACGGCACCGTTTGCCACGACACGCTGGTGGCGATCCGTAGTGCCCACGTTTCAACGGCTACGGTTACGCCGTCGCGCACCAGGTAGGGCATCAACAGCGACTTTACGTTGGGCGCATAGTTAAACGGAACACGCTGTGTATCAAAGGGAAACAGCACGAAATCGAGTGAATTGAACGGCTCAGAATCTACTTCGGTTTCGGCGGTGATGGTCAGGTGATCGGTGGGCCCGGCGAAGTAGATGATCTGCTGCACATTGCCTTCCACATCCACGTTCCGCACCACTTTCGAGGGCACCGGGTCGATCTGCAAGTCGTAGCGTTGCAGGCGTTGGTAGGGGTACGTGCGCGGATAGAGGTACACCGTATGCGGGTTGAGCACAACGGGTTGGTCGTACTGATACCGCAACTGATGCCAAACGGAGATATACATCTTATTCCTTTATGGCCATTTTATCGAAAATGGGGTCCATCCAATAGGTAGGCAGTCGGCGGACAGAGTTGTTAAGCAGGGCACTCCACTGGTGCGAGATTTCGTCCATGTCCTCTTTCTCCAGCCGGTGTTCGGTCATGTGAAAGCTGTCTTTGTTGTAGATTACCACGTCGAGTGGATAGTCTACGTCATTAGCACTGACACGGGTAGCGTCGAACGCCAGGAAACCAATTTTCAGGGCTTCCTGTAACGTCGATTCGTAGGTTAAGTTTCTAAATAACAGCGGTTTGCCATAATTTGAATTGCCGATGATCTTGAACAGCGACCCCGAATCGACTTCCACCCAGTTACCTTCTGGATAAAGCAAAAAGAGCTTGTGTTCCTCATCGTCCTGCAATTGACCACCCACAATAGCGTGCAGGTTGAAGTTCATCCCCGCCGCCAGAATCGACGCTTTATCTTCGGCCGCCACACGCTTTACCTGTTCGCCAAACGCATTCACGGCCTTATACAATTTGTTGAACCCCTGATCCTGTTCGGCCAGCACTTCACGAAAATAAATGATTGCTTTGTCACGCACCGAACGCAGCCCCGACGTCATAATAAACAGCGAATGGTTCTTGACTTCGTGGACGGTGATCTTCCGGTTGGTCGATACTTCGGTGCCCGATGTCAGGCGTGTATCGGCAATGGCAACCAGCCCGGACTTTACTTTAATGCCTAAGCAGTACGTCATTAGTGGCGGGAATTGGAGAACGTGATACGG
This sequence comes from Cytophagales bacterium, assembly GCA_038230755.1. Lineage (GTDB taxonomy): Bacteria > Bacteroidota > Bacteroidia > Cytophagales > Spirosomataceae > Fibrella. The sequence goes on from JBBRMP010000001.1 coordinate 15,209, forward strand.
ACAAAGATAAGCGGTAGTTTATGGTCAGCCTTCGTTATCTGACCCACCCAGCCGCGAACGAAGGGCGAACAAATCAAACCGGTGGTGGCCCAATTCCTTCTCCATGTCGCTCAATTCGATGCCCAGTGCTTTAATAGAAATGGATATTTCCCAAACCGAAATGAGCAGGGCGACGATCTGGAACAATAAAGCAATTCCAAATAAGTACCTGGCTATCAGTTGATTGTTTTGAAAAATGGCGAACATACAGATCGCACTGAGTAACAAACTAAGCACAGAAAATACCTGAATGTTACGAATGAGATAAAGGCGCTTGTGCAGGTTTTTGATCTGCCCAACGTATACGTCTTCAGGGTTGGTCCGAAACTTATCGTGCAAATCGCGGATGAGGCTGGCGATGGCCAGAAACCGATTTGTGAACGCAATCATCAACAGCGAAACCGTCGAAAACAGCAGCGCGGGGGTACTTATGGTGAGTTCCATAGCTACATAACCTCCTGCCGCCTCGTGGGGTTCGGGAAATGGTATCGGTTGGGAAGGTCGTAACTTGCCCTAAAATAGGACCTGCCTTTGCAACTTACCTCCCTTATGGCCGAGAAACGTAACCCCGCACTCATTTTCATCTTCATCACTATCCTGGTCGATTGCATTGGTATTGGCCTCATTGTGCCGGTAGTGCCTAAACTTATTGAAGAATTAACGGGCGAGGGACTGAGCGCGGCAGCGCAATATGGCGGCTGGCTTACGTTTGCCTACGCGGCCATGCAATTTCTGTTTGCCCCCGTCATGGGCGGCCTCAGCGACCAGTATGGCCGTCGGCCCGTGTTGCTACTTTCCCTCTTCGGCCTCGGCGTCGATTTCCTGGTGTCTGCCTTCACGCCCACCATTATGTGGTTATTTGTGGTACGCGTGTTTGCGGGTATTTGCGGGGCTAGTTTCACCACCGCCAGTGCCTACATAGCCGACATCAGCACACCCGAAAAAAGGGCGCAGAATTTCGGGCTGGTCGGTGCGGCTTTCGGGCTGGGGTTCATCATCGGGCCAAGCATGGGCGGGTTGCTGAGCAGCTACGGCACACGCGCCCCGTTTCTGGCGGCGGCGGCGCTGTCGCTGGTCAACTGCCTCTACGGCTTTTTTGTCCTGCCCGAATCGCTTTCCCTCGAAAACAGACGCCCATTCAACTGGCGGCGGGCCAATGCCGTGGGGTCGTTTAAGGCGCTACAGCGGTATAAATCCCTGGTAGGGCTGATTTTTGCGCTGGCGTTCCTGTACATCGCCGGGCAGGTAATGCAGTCGGTTTGGGGCTATTTTACCATGCTCCGCTATGGCTGGGATACCAAGCTAGTGGGCATTTCGCTGGCCATTGTCGGGTTGGCCGTGGCCATTGTACAGGGTGGGCTTATCCGAATCATCATCCCGAAAATTGGGCAGAAGCGAGCCGTTTTTCTGGGCATGATCGTGTATGTCTTCGCTTTTCTGGGCTTCACTTTCGCCAGCGAAGGCTGGATGGCGCTGGTGATGATTGCGCCTTACGCCTTTGCGGGTATCACCGGACCGGCCATTCAGGGCATTATTTCGGGGCAGGTGCCGCCCAACGAGCAGGGCGAATTGCAGGGTGCGCTTACCAGTCTGATGAGCCTGACGGCCATTTTTAGCCCGGTTCTGATGACCAACCTATTTGCTTATTTTACCAGGCCCGGCGCGCCCATCTATTTCCCCGGTGCCCCCTATCTGGCCGGTGGCGTGTTCACGATCATCGCCATCATCATCACGTCGTCGGCCCTGAAAACATACGTACAGCCAGCCCCCTACCCCCCGAAGGGGGAACCTGCTGACGCATGAATACGCCTGAGGCAGCCCTCCCCCTTCGGGGGTCGGGGGGGCGTTTCCTATTCGTACATCCTCGGCCAGCGGCGCATGCTCCAGAGTAAGATACGGTCGGCGAGGTGGGGGAAGTAGCGGCTCATGAACGCGTTGAGGCGACCTGTACCCGTTAGCACCGTAATCTGACGCCGCTGCCGAATATGCCGGGCAATGCGCTGAGCCACCTGGGGTTGGGTCATTTGCAACCGCGGTGGCCGGTGGGCAATGGGCACAGACTGGCCGTTGGCGTCAAATACGCGCTTGTCAGAGTCGTTGCGGGTGAAGCCAATGTGCACCACGCCGACGTACATACCCGTATCGTGCCACTCCAATCGCAGGGTGTGGGCCAGGTTGCTCACCGCCGCTTTTCCTGCGCAATAGGCTGATGCACTAGGCAATCCATTCAGCGCCGACACCGACGAGATGAACGTGACCGACCCCTGCGACACCTTCAGATGGGGTAGTGCAGCTTTTAACGGATACACCGTGCCGTAAATATTGCTATCGCAAACGGTGCGAAATACGTCGATGTCGAGATCGTTGAAGTAAGCCCGCATGGATACGCTGGCATTGGTAATCAGCCCGTCGAGCCGTCCAAAGGCCGTTATTGTGGCGGCAACCAGTCGCTGGCAATCGGCGAAATCGGTCACGTCAGCCACGCAGGTGTCGGCCAGCAGGCCTTCTTCAGCAAAGCGTTGGTGCGTTTCCAGCAGTCGGTCGGGGCGGAGGCCGTTGAGCATGACCGCTGCTCCCTGCCGGGCCAGTTCACGCGCCGTTTCGCGCCCGATGCCTGATTCTGAGCCTGTTATCAGAAATACCATGCCCGCGAATGGCTTCGCCGACGTTGGCTGATCGACCCGGACTGGCCGACTTGATGACGCTATTTCTATTGGTTTAACGTAAGTATCCATTCGCTGAAAACCAGTCGTAGGCCTCCTGAATAGCCTGCCGAATGGGTGTTTGGGGTAAGTTAAGTTCACGCACTGCCTTTGCTGACGAAAAATAATGACCGTCGTTGGCAATCATCGCCATCGGCACGTTCACGGTTGGGATTTTGCCACGTAGGTTGGCCAGCCATTCGCGGGCCCGCGCATAGAAAAGTGCTACCGCCGGGGGCAACGCAAAACGGGGTGGCTGTACCCCCGCTACGTCGGCCATAAGGGTAAAGGCTTCGTGGTAGGTCAGGTTTTCGTTACCCAAAATATACGACTCACCCAGGCGGCCCATCGTCAGCGCGTTGACCGTGGCGATGGCCGCATCACGGACATGAACGAAATTTTTGCCGCCCGCCGGGTAGCCGGGCAACTGCTTTTTGGCCACCGCCAGCAACATCGCGCCCGACGTAGGCTTACCATCCAGGGGGCCAACCATAAATGTGGGGTGGACCATAATGGCGGGCACCTCATCGCGGTAGGCCGCCTGACGAACCAACTCGGTAGCGGCTACTTTACTGTCCATATAATCGACGCCATATGCCTGCCCCGAATAGGGTGAGCGTTCGGTACCGGGCTGCTCGTTCGTGCCAAAACCGAACACGTTGGCCGTGCCCACATAAATCAGCCGCGCCATATTGGTTTGCTTCACAGCCTGCAACACGTTTTCGGTACCGGTCTTGTTTACGACCCAAATTCGCGGGTCGCGGGCGGGGTTTACCTGCGCCAGTGCGGCAGCATGAATCACGGCTTTACACCCTTTAGCGGCGCGAAGCACATCAGTCAAGTTCAGTAAATCGCCCTCCACAAGCTCTATGGGCAGTTCGGGTAACGTTTTGCGGTTACTACCAGGCCGCACCAACGCCCGCACGTTGTACCGCCGATTGAGCAATTCGCGAGCGATGTGGCTACCCAGAAATCCGTTGGCACCGGTAAGCAGAATAGTTGTTGGCAAAGTAATTTTGGTTGATATAGATGCTTACGAAAAAAGAGTGGGGGTGGTTTTGGCGGAAGTCCTAAACCTCATTCCCCCGCAGGAAATCGCCGATGGGCATTCGGCGTTTGCCTGCGGCCTGGAGTTCGGTGATGGACAGCCAACCGTCTTGCGCCCGGACCAGAAGCCGGGTTTTATGGTCGGTGAAGGCTTGCCCCGGTTCGGCAATCATGGGACTTTCGTTGGCGATGGCAGCGGCATACACTTTATACGTTTTTCCATTGATCACCGTCCAGGCGGTTGGGTAGGGCGACAGTCCCCGCACGAAATTTTGGATGGTATGGGCAGGCTGATTCCAATTTATTTCGGTGGTTTCGCGGTGGAGTTTCGGCGCGGGCTTCATCTGGGCGGCATCGGGTTGAGGCACGCGCGGATACTGCCCGGCTTCGATGGCCTCGACCGTTTTCAGCACCAGACTGGCACCCAATTCCATAAGCCGGTCGTGGAGGGTTCCGGCATTCTCATCGGGATGAATCGGCTCGGTTTCCTGGAAAATCATCTGCCCCGTGTCGATCTCCTTTTCAATGAAAAACGTGGTTACGCCCGTCTCCGTTTCGCCATTGATAATGGCCCAGTTAATGGGCGCGGCACCCCGATACTGCGGCAGCTTCGACCCATGCAGGTTGAACGTACCCAAGCTGGGCATGGCCCAGACCACTTCGGGCAACATACGGAACGCCACTACCACCTGCAAATCAGCCTTAAAGCTGGCTAATTCGGCCAGAAACGCCGGATCACGCAGTTTTTCAGGTTGTAAAACAGGTATGTTGGCGGCCACGGCGGCCTGCTTCACCGGCGACGGAGTAAGGGTTAACCCCCGCCCCGAAAGCCGGTCTGGCGCGGTGATAACGGCCACCACGTTGCAGCCTCCCTGGAGCAATTTCTGGAGCGAGGCCACCGCAAAGTCGGGGGTGCCCATAAACACAATTCGTAGTCGACTGTTCATATGCGTAGACGTTGTTGTGGGTTATTTTTTCGGGCTATCCATTCGCTCACAGGTCCGAAAAGGGGTTGACAAAAGCCCGTCGAAAGTTGTACATTTGTCTATACACCATCCGATCTCATGCGAAAACGGACTGTTTACAACACGATTCGTCGTTCATCCTGACTGGGCTGCAAAACAAACTAAATTGCTTGCAGAACGGCTAGTGTGCCGTTCTTTTTTTATGCCCCAGCCACGCATCGAAATTCCTGACACCAACATATCATGTCAAAGATTAATTACTATACCGAAGAGGGGTTGACCCGCCTCAAGGCCGAACTAAACGAGCTGAAAACGAAAGGTCGTGCGTTCATTGCCCACCAGATTGCCGAAGCCCGCGACAAAGGCGACCTCAGCGAAAATGCTGAATATGACGCCGCCAAAGACGCGCAGGGTCTGCACGAACTGAAGATCTCCAAACTGGAAGAAGTAGTAGCCAATGCCCGCCTCCTCGACGAGTCATCCATCGACGCATCACAGGTATCGGTATTGTCGAACGTGAAGATCAAGAACAAGAAAACGGGCATGGTGGTCACCTACACGCTGGTTTCGGAAGAAGAAGCCGACCTGAAAATGGGCCGCATTTCGGTAGGCTCACCCATCGGCAAGGGTCTGCTGGGCAAAAAAGTGGGCGATTCCGCCGAAATCACGATCCCCGCCGGCAAGATCGAATTTGAAGTGCTGGAGATAAGTCGGTAGAAGGAAGTCGTAGAGTCGTAAGTCTGGAAAGCCGTAAGAGTGTTGCTGACGCCTGATTTGATTTCGCGTCAGCAACACTCTTACGGCTTTCCAGACTTACGACTCTGCGACTTACAACTTACGTTCATAGACCACAAAATCGAACGCTGTTTCGTGGCGGTCGTCGCCGGGGTGATGCCGACGGGACGTCTCGTGCCAGACGGCTTTGTCGAATTCGGGGAAACGGGCATCACCGTCGTAGTCCTTTTGCACTTCGGTCAGGTAAATACGGTCAGCCACGGGCAAGGCGAGGGCGTAGATTTCGGCCCCGCCAATCACAAAAATTTCGGCGGTCCCACTTCCGGGCTGTTCCGCCTGCTCCTCAATGGGACGGGCCACCGCCAGCGCAGCCTCCAGCGACGACACCACAGTAGCGCCTTCCGCCCGAAAATCGGTTTGTCGGGTAATGACGATGTTGGTCCGTTTGGGCAGCGGTTTTCCCAGTGCCTCAAACGATTTCCGCCCCATGATGATGGTGTGGCCACTGGTTTTCTGCTTGAAATAAGCCGAATCATCGGGTAATTTCCAAGGCAAATCGTTGTCTTTTCCGATCACCCGATTCTGCGCCATTGCAGCTATTAAACTGATTTTCATAGTAATATCCCGAAAGGGGAGGGCTGTTATTTCGCTGTTTTCCGCCGCTCCATGAGTTCACGGCAGGTGGTGAGAATGATGCCTTCTTTTTGGATGTATGCTTTCAGGGCCGGGTCAAGCATGGCAAGGAGGTCGCCGTGACGGGTGGGGCCAGAATTTGATATTTGATCGAAATGAGGCGACGTTTCGGTACAATGCATGATGATGTAGGTCAGGCCGGGCTTGCAACGGGTCAGCAGGTCAATGTATTTCCCGGTTTTCATCTTGCGCAGGGCGGCGGGGTCTGTGCCGTTGTTAGGCAACGTCCAGCCGTAGCTACTGCCGTCAAGGTCGTCGAAAACGGGCAATCCAGCGTTCCAGAGTTGTTTTCCTACCTGCCGGGCCAATTGCTTCTGGCTCTCTGGCAAGCGTGACTCAACGGATACCAGCGTGGCATGACCACCGGGAAACAGGGCCGGGATCTTTTCGTCCATCGCCACTTTCACGTAGCGCATCAGGAATTTGATCTGAAATAGTGTTCCCATGTGCGAGTCGATGTGGGTAGGTTCGATACCAAAGGCGCGGAACCGGGCAATCTGCGCCCGCATTTCGGCCTCCACTTCGTCGGGGCTGGCATTGGTAACGACCTCGGCAACGGACGGCCAAAAGGCTCCCTGTTTGTCGATCAGGCCCTTAGCAGCGGGGGTGCCCGTCAGCGGTCCCCAGCGGTAGTTGCTCCATTCGCTGGTCATGGTCAGGTGAATACCTACGTCGAGCTTGGGGTGGGCTTTCAAATACGTCATAAACTGCGGCACCCACGGGCAGGCCATCATCATACTCGCCGAGGTGGAAATGCCCTCTTCCAGCGCCCGGATGGCCCCGCGATTGGATTCCTGACTCATGCCCACGTCATCGACGTGGAGCACAATAACTTTTTTGCCACGCGGAAAACCCAACCGCTCAGCATAGGTGGTATCCTGCGCAGCCATAGGCAAGGCGAAAAGGAATAGAAGGGTAAAGAAGAAGTGGTTCATGGGAGACAATTTTATAAAGGCTTTGTCACATCGTCTAGTGTGCAGGTTTGATTTTCCCAAACACCAAATAATTCGGCTGGATCAATCTTTTTATGACTCTGAAGAATAGACTTTAGTTCAGTTGCTGTAGCTGACAAGGTCAGCCAACGTCAAACTCTATTTCGCCAGCTTACTCTTGCGGAAGCCGTATGAAAAATAAAGTACCAGACCGATGATGAGCCACGCCACGAAAATACCCCAGTTGTTGGCACCTAATTCGGTCATTAAATAGAGATTCGTGAGTACCCCCAAAATAGGCAGCAACGAAAAATTTCGCTGGAACGACAGCACCGACAGCACTGCCCAGGTAATCCAAAATAAACTCTGTAACGGTTTAGCCGTGATGCTTTCGACCAGAAATCCATTGCTGTAGGCAAATGCTATCGACGCCAGAAACACAGCACCAACAATGTACTTCCCGTTCACGTAGGGCACCTTGAATTTCGATTGCTTGGCCAGGCCCGACGAATCGAGATAGAGGATGCCGCCGCAGACGAGGATGAACGCAAAGAAGGTGCCCACGCTGGTGAGGTCCACGAAAAACTGCATGTTCATGAACAACGACGGAATGGCCACCAGCGCCCCCGTGATGATGGTCGCAAATGACGGCGTATGGTACTTGGGGTGAATCGTGGCAAACTTAGGCCACAGCAGCCCGTCGCGGCTCATGGTCATCCAGATACGCGGCTGACCCAGTTGGTACACCAGCAGCGCACTCGTGATAGCCACCACCGCACTGACCGAAATGACGCCCGCAATGAAGTCCATATGCACTTTCTGGAACACGTAGGCCAGCGGATCGGCCACGTTCAGTTCTTTATAGTCAACCATACCGGTGAGCACCAGCGTGATGAGTACGTAGAGGATAGTGCAGATGATGAGGCAGTAGAGCATGGCCCGTGGCAGGTCGCGTTGGGGGTTTTTGCACTCTTCGGCGGTGGTCGAGATGGAGTCGAAACCGATAAACGCGAAGAATACCGACGCCACCGATTTCAGCACGCCCGCCACGCCGTTGGGTGCAAACGGACTCCAGTTTTCGGGTTTCACAAAAAACACCCCCGCCGCAATCACCAGCCCGATTACGGCCAGTTTCAGTACCACCAGAATGTTGCTCGCTGTCCGCGATTCTTTGATGCCGATATATACCACTCCCGTAACCAGCACCGTGATAATGCCCGCCGGGAGGTTGATGATGAACTTCAGCGACCCCAGCGCCGGGGCTGCGTTGTAAGCCGCCGCCAGCATCTGTTCACCGCCGGTCAGGGTCTCACCTACGGCCAATTTCGCCGCCGCCGAAGCTGCCGAACCATAGTCAGTAGACAGCCATCGGGGGAAGTTGAGGCCGAAGCCTTTGAGCATGGACGTGAAATATTCGGACCACGAAATGGCCACGACCATGTTGGAAACGGCATATTCCAGAATTAGCGCCCAGCCAATGATCCAGGCAAACAGTTCGCCGAAGGCCACGTAGGCATAGGTGTAGGCGCTGCCACTGACGGGTACGGTACTGGCGAACTGCGCGTAGCTGAGGGCCGTGAACACACAGGCCACCGCCACCGCCACAAACAGCAGCGACACCGCCGGACCACCGTTGGCACTGGCCAAACCGATGGTGCTGAAAATACCCGCGCCAATAATGGCGGCAATGCCAAACGAAGTCAGGTCACGAACGCCAAGTACCTTGTTGAGCTGGTTGTGCTCGCTGCCCGAATCGCCAACGGCCTGGGTAATGGATTTTTTACGGAAAAGAGGGTGGGGCATAAAAAGGAAGTGGCCCCTAGCCCCCGAAGGGGGAACCTGCTTGCGCCCGCGTAGCTTCGCAATCGGAGGCTACTGACGCGGCAGCACTTCCCCTTTCGGGGGTTAGGGGGCCTTTTATTTCGTTAAAAATAGACAGACTTTACGGTTTTTTGTGGACGAAAGCGTTGTACCGTCGAGATGTCGATTCAGATTCAGAACCTTACCAAAAAATATAGTCGGGCAGGAGGCTCCGAACAGCGGGCTGTCGATGCCATTTCTTTTTCGGTGCATCCGGGCGAAATCGTAGGTTTTCTGGGGCCAAATGGGGCCGGCAAATCAACTACGATGAAGATGCTCACGGGCTACCTCGCCCCTACTAGTGGCACCGCTACCGTGGCCGGTCACGACATCCTGACCGACGCGATGGCCGTGCGCCGAAGCGTAGGCTACCTGCCTGAACACAACCCGCTTTATCTGGATATGTACGTGACCGAGTTTCTGCGTTTTGCGGGGTCGCTGCACGGCATGAAGGGAGGAGTGCTGACCCAACGCATTAGCGAAGTGATTGATCTGGTGGGCCTTGGTAATGAGCGTGGAAAGCTGATTGGCCAACTCTCGAAAGGTTATCGGCAGCGCGTAGGTCTGGCCCAGGCGTTTCTGCACAACCCACCCGTACTTATTCTCGACGAACCCACTACCGGGCTAGATCCCAATCAGTTAGCCGACATTCGGGCGGTGATCCGGGCGGTGGGGCGCGACAAAACAGTCCTGTTTTCCACCCACATCATGCAGGAAGTGGAGGCCCTCTGCGACCGCGTGGTGATCATTAACAAAGGCCGGTTGGTGGCTAATAATTCGCTGGCCGAACTCCGCGTCCAACAATCCGGTGAGCTGATTCTGCTAGCTGAATTTGAGACCGACTTGCCTGATTCGTCTGTGCTTAATTCGTTGCCCGGCGTCAACTCGGTAACGCCCGTAGGCGGAGGTCACTACCGCCTCACCGCCGCACCCGGCACCGACGTCCGCGCTGCGCTCTTTCGCCTCGCTGCCGATAAAGAATTGACGCTCATTGGTTTGCGCCAGCAGGAGGCATCATTGGAGTCGTTGTTCAAGGAGTTGACGGGGGTTGTCTAACGGACGGTTCGCCGCTGCGACGATTTGCTCCGTTTTTTACTGGAACTAACGGAGCAAATCGTCGCAGCGGCGAACCGTCCGTTAGACGACGCCTAAATAATAGTGTGCAATGAAGCTAGTTTTTGGCGTAACACGGTGGATGCCCTGTTTGCCTTCGATGGGCACGGGACGACCGGCGGTGTCGGCCACGCCAAGCCAGGGTTCAATGCAAACAAAGGGCGCACCGGGTTTGGCCCAGATGCCCAAGTAGGGAAACATGCCAAATTCGAGGGTGATGCGGTGATCGTTTTTACGGCTGCACAAACTCACTTTCCGCGATTTCAGGGTCAGCAACACCAGCGCATCGTTGGCGAAGAGTTCGGGGGTCAGGTTTAGTTGACGCTCTTCCAGGTGAACACGCCCTTTTTCGCCCGAAAGCAGCCCGTCAGGCCCCAGCAGGCTGGTTTCCAACGAGCCATCACGCTCGAATTCGACGTAGTAATCGGTGTAATCTTCGCCGGGGGCAAAGGGCACGTTGAACGCCGGGTGCGCCCCCAGCGACAGAAACATGTTGGTGTCGGAGGTGTTGCGAATTTTGTATTCGATGATCACATCTGGCCCATCAAGTTCATAGATGATGTCAAAAATAAAATCATAGGGGTACATCGCCTTCGTTACGGGCGAGGAACGCAGCTCGAAGGAGGCGTAGGTGGGGGTGCATTCGGTATTGATAAATTCGGTGTTGCGGGCAAAGCCGTGCCGCTTCATGGGGTACGCCTGACCGTCGACCATAATCTGGTCATTGGTTTGGCCACCTACCACCGGAAACAGGTTGGGCGCGTGCCAAGGCCAAATGGCCGGGTCGCCTTGCCAGAGGTGTTCAGTTTGAGTAGCCAGATTGATCAGTGACGTCATCTCGGCCCCCTGATGATTGATCACCAAACGAATATGTTCGTTTTTAAGAACTTGTTTCATAACTAAAGGCTTGTTTTAGAGGTCGGCACCTGTTTATTGATTAACGGTACAAAATATGGTTAGTTTTTATAACATTGCCCCAACGCAACCGTTTATGGCTTAACCTGCAAGAAAGCAGCTTCCCAAAAAAAACGTAACTGCGTGTTGCGGAAGCAAATTTTTATACTTTTGCAGCCTCGAAAAAAAGACACTTAATCTGATCTGAGTCTACTATGTACTGGACACTTGAATTAGCATCTTACCTGGAAGATGCCCCCTGGCCTGCCACCAAAGATGAATTGATTGACTTCTCTGTCCGGTCGGGTGCCCCGCTGGAGGTGGTCGAAAACTTACACGAACTCGAAGACGACGGTCAACCCTACGAGAGTATTGAGGAAATCTGGCCCGACTACCCGACCAAAGATGATTTTTTCTTCAACGAGGACGAATATTGACGTTTTTCTTTTAACGCTAAAAAAGCCCATTCACAGCGTGAATGGGCTTTTTTAGCGTTAAAAGAAAGGGTTTTTCAGTTTTGAGTTTAAGGTGGTTTTCAGTTGCTTCGTTCGTCGTTGTAACCCCCTGCCGATGAGCGAAGCAACTGAAAACCACCTTAAACTCAAAACTGAAAACTCGCTCTTACACCTGCTGCTCGGTCTGGCTCAAAATGGTGTGGCCCATTTTATCACGCTTGGTTTGCAAGTACTTGAGGTTGTGCGGGTTCGAGGCCATTTCGATGGGTACGGTATCCACAATTTCGAGGCCGTAGCCCATGAGGCCAGCCCGTTTTTTGGGGTTGTTCGAGATCAGCCGGAGTTTGCGGACACCCAGGTCGCGGAGGATTTGCGCACCTACGCCATAGTCGCGGGCATCCATCGGCAGGCCCAGTTCCAGGTTAGCTTCCACGGTGTCGCGGCCCATTTCCTGGAGTTTATAGGCTTTCAGTTTGTTGATCAGCCCAATGCCGCGTCCTTCCTGAAACATATACAGCACCACGCCCTTGCCTTCTTTCTCCACCATCTCCATCGACGCGTGAAGTTGACCGCCGCAGTCGCACCGGCAGGAGCCGAAAATATCGCCCGTCACGCACGACGAATGAACGCGCACCAGCACCGGCTCGTCGGGGTTCCAGGTGCCTTTCACCAGCGCCAGGTGGGTGTCGTCGGTATCTTTTTGTTTGTAGGCGATCAGGTCAAAATGGCCGTAATCGGTAGGCATATCCACGCCAATTTCGCGGCGAATCAGGGTTTCTTTTTGCAGGCGGTAGCTGATAAGCTCCTGAATACTAATGAGTTTCATGCCAAACTTGTCGGCAATGTCGCGCAGTTGGGGTAGCCGCGCCATCGTGCCGTCTTCGTTCAGCACCTCGATCAGTACGCCCGCTGGTTTCAGGCCCGCCAGCCGCGCCAGATCAACGGTGGCTTCGGTGTGACCCGCCCGCCGGATTACGCCGCCATCAACGGCACGGAGCGGAAAAATATGCCCCGGACGGCCTAAATCTTCCGGCGTGGTAGCCGAGTCGGCAAGGGCGAGAATGGTCTTGGCGCGGTCAGAGGCCGATATTCCTGTGGTGCAGCCGTGGCCCAGCAGATCGACCGAAACGGTGAACGGCGTGGTATGCATGGAGGTGTTGTTGCCCACCATCATTTCCAGGCCTAGTTCCTGGCAACGCTCGTTGGTGAGGGGCGCGCACATGAGGCCGCGACCTTCTTTGGTCATGAAATTGACCATTTCGGGCGTAACCAGCTCGGCGGCGCAGACCATATCGCCTTCATTTTCGCGGTCTTCATCATCAACCACCAGCACAATTTTCCCGGCGCGTATATCGGCAATAGCGTCCTCAACCCGATCTAAGCGGATTATCGCAGTATCTTTGTTCATAGCGTATGCACGTCGGATGGCTTCGGAATTGGCCCTTTTTTTGCCTGTATCTACCCGTTGACTAACCGGAGGCGACGTTCACTTAATAAAACTCCTTCCGTCGAAGATACGTTTCGTCGGATGCGAAACCGGCGGGTTTTGCGTTAGTCATTCAGGCCACTCGATTCTTTTCATACGAAACACTGATACATTCCGTGCTACTTTTCCGGAACCGGCTACTGCCCATCTTCTTGTGCTGGACATTCCTGACAATCAACGCGTTATCTACTACGGCGCAGAACCTCTGTGCACGACCAGAAACGGGCGGTTTTACTGTTCCCCAACGAACTTGCGTGGGTACGCTGGTTACTATTACTAACCCATTAGCTTCTGTCCCAACTGTAGGTTATGTCTACGAGTATAATGGTGTAGGCATTCCAGCCACTGCCCCCCCTACCCCAACTTACACCTATAGTAAGCCCGGCTCTTATACGATTTTACAGGTAGGGAGTGGAGGCGGCACTGGCGGGGGGACTTCTGCCTGCCGGGCAATTGAGGTGCTTCCCATAAACCCCATCTCCTATACTGTAACGGTGTGTCAAAACCGGAAAGCCACGCTGACCTATACGCTGGATGCAGAAACTGCCCGTTACGATAAGCTACAAATTAGATGGGGCGATGGCCTGCCCCCCACCGACATTGCGCTTACGGGTAATCAGGTCACGAGCATGGTTACCCACACTTATCCCGGTCCGGGGCCCGCCGTTATCAACGTGGTGGGATCCTATATCGGTACATCATGTGTTGGTCCAGCCAATACACGGCAAGTGACAGTGACTAACATACCAACACCGGTTGTATCTATCTCAGAACTAACTTCGTCAGCTACCAGTGTTGGCTTAAAATACCAGTCATCGGTGGGGGCGGTAGTGACGCTCTACCAACGCGACGGGTCGGGTAAGTATAACCCAACCGGCCAAACGGCTACGTCGACGGGTGCGGGGTCGTTTACGATCAACGGGGTACCTTCCACCAACATAAACTGCTTTCAGGTGGGGGTACAGGATGCCTGCGGGAGCACCGAGCTACGGTCGGCGGGGGTATGCAGCATTCCCGTGAGCGTGTCAGCAGGCGACAAACAGAACACCGTTACCTGGCCTGTCTACGCGGGTACAGACGCTACTCGTATTTACCGGATCAATCGGGATAGCAGTCCCGTTGGCACCCGCACCTCGTCGACGCCACTGATCGACGCGGCGGGTATTCAGTGTGGAGTAAAGTATTGCTACACTGCCGAGCTAAGCTTCAACTCGGCGTCGACCGTTGTGAAATCGGCCCCGATTTGCGTGATTGGGCAGAACAATGAGCCACCAAAGCCACCCACCAAATCCTTTGTTTCGGTAGAAGCCGACGGGGTAAAATTGCAGGCATCGTTACCCGCCACGGTGCCTACGGCCTATACATTGCTTGTGACCCGCGCCGACGGACCGGGTGGGCCATTTTTGCCCATTGGACAAGCCATCACCGACCGCAGTTATACCGACAAAACGGCCAATTCAGCCGCGCAGAGCTATTGTTACCGTACGGCCATCCAGAATAATTGCGGCGTCATCTCCGATTATACGGCTCCATCCTGCACCGTTCACCTCACCACACCCGACAATAACGCCCTGACCTGGACGGCATTGTCGCCATTTTCGGGCACGGGCGTAGCAGGGTATCAGGTCATCAAGATTGACCCCACCACCGGCCTTTCCGACAAAATTGACGTGGGGAGAAACACCCGCTGGGAGCCAAGCCCCAATCAGACCGATACTCAGACGTATACCTATCAAATTGTGACCTACGACATCAACGGCGTAGAGAGCTACTCAAACCAGATTCTGGTGTTGCTGGCCCCCAAGCTGTTTGTGCCCGACGCATTTTCGCCCAACGGCGACGGCAACAACGACGAGTTTATGGCCAAAGGAGCGTTCTGGGACACGTTTTCCATGACAATCTACAGCCGTTGGGGCGAGGCGGTTTTCAATACCATCGACCCCAAATCGACCGGTTGGAGTGGGCTGTTGGTCAGTGGGTCAGACGCACCAATGGGCTATTATACCTACCGTGTAGAGATTAAAGACCTGAAAGGACAGACCTACGTACGCACGGGCCGCGTACTTTTGATTCGGTAAAAAACAACACAGCTATGTTTGGTAACCTAGGTGATATGATGGGCATGATGGGGAAGATGAAGGAAGTTCAGTCCCGCATGAAAGAAGCCCAGGACACGTTGAACACCCTCTCGGCCACCGGCGAATCGGGAGCGGGGCTGGTGCAGGCCACAGTAAATGGCTCAAAGCAGCTCATCAAACTCCAGATCGACCCCGATCTGATGAAGGTCGGCGACAACCCTGCCGACGACCGCGAGATGCTTCAGGACCTGATTGTGGCGGCCACCAACAAGGCCATGGACAATGTTGAGCCACTCATTAAAGAACATATCCGCAAGGCCACCGAGGGGATGCTACCCAATATTCCAGGCATGGATTTGGGCAACCTGATGGGCTGATTCGTGGGTTATTCGCGGGTTGACTTATTCGTACATTAATCAATTTTCATTGGTTGTTTTGATATTTGTCCCCAGCCAATGACTACCTGATACTTGCTGCGCCTAATGACCAACAGCTAACGACCGATGACTGCTTCACCCGACCTCGCCATTGTTATCCTGAACTATAACGGGCAGTCGTTCCTGTCGCAGTTTCTGCCGTCAGTGCTGGAAAACGCCGACGGCGCTACCGTTTGGGTAGCCGATAATGGCAGTACCGACGGGTCGGTGGCCATGTTACGGAGCGATTTTCCGAGCGTCTGGATTCTGGAACTCCCCACCAACGAGGGCTACGCCGGGGGCTACAATGCCGCCCTGCAACAGATTGACGCTGAGTATTATTGCCTCCTCAATTCCGACGTAGCCGTTACGCCGGGCTGGATTCGGCCGGTGATGGACGTGTTTGCCAGGCACCCCCGCGCCGTGGCCTGCCAACCCAAAATCCTGTCGTACGACCAGCCTGCGCAGTTTGAATACGCTGGTGCTGCCGGGGGTTACCTCGACTGGCTGGGCTTTGCTTTTTGCCGGGGACGTTTGTTCGGCACCATCGAAACCAACCACGGCCAATACAACGACGACCGGCGCGTATTCTGGGCGTCGGGGGCCTGTTTGTTTGTGCGGGCACGGGTTTTCCACGAAACGGGCGGTTTCGATGCGGACTTTTTCGCGCACATGGAAGAGATCGACTGGTGCTGGCGGGTGCAGCGGCTGGGTCACGAAATCTGGACCTGTGGGCAATCTACGGTGCATCATGTGGGCGGGGGTACGCTGGCCAGAACCAACCCGCACAAGACCTACCTGAACTACCGCAACAGCCTGCTGATGTTGTACAAAAATCTGCCCAGCGCCACCCCATGGCCATTGCTGATCCTCCGACTAGTGGTTGATGGGTTATCGGCAGCCCCGTTACTATTTCGCGGCGAATGGTCGTTAATCTGGGCTATTCTCCGCGCCCATTTTGCCTTCTACGGCCTGACAAGCCAGTTTTCGCCCAAACGCGAAGCCCTCCGCGCCACCGCCACCACCCCCGTTTCGCGCTACCCAAAAAGCATAGTCTGGGCGTATTTCGCCGAGGGGAAACGGACGTTTTCGGAGTTGTGAAAAAAGGGGGTAAACACAGAGACACGGAGAAGGACACATAAGATACAGAGGCTTGTCTTTTCTCAGTAATCAGACAAACCTCTGTGTCCTCTGTGCCCTTCTCCGTGTCTCTGTGTCTACCCCTTTTTCCCTATTTGCCAAAAATCAAAATATGCTGCTGGGGGAGGCGGGAATCATTCTTTAGCAGCTTCAGACCCAGTGCTTTCATTTCTTTCACAGCCTGAACTTCCGTCATTTTGTGGTGCTCTTTGATGGGCACCTTCGGGTCTTCGCCGCGGTACTCGACCAGCACGATCCGGCCACCGGGCTTCAGTGACCTTACCAACGCCTCACCCATTTCGTGGGGGTTCGAGAACTCGTGGTACGCGTCGATCATCAGGGCCAGGTCAACGCCGTTGGCAGGCAGTTTGGGGTCGGTGATGGTGCCGAGGACGGGCGTAACGTTGGGGGCCTTGTTTTTGGTTTTGTTAGCGTTGAGGTACTCGATCATTTCGGGCTGAATATCAACGGCCAGCACCTTCCCCTGTGGCACCACCCGCGCCATCGGGAAACTAAAAAAGCCCGTCCCTGCGCCAATGTCGGCCACCACGTCGGTAGATTTTAGGGCCAGTGCGGTGAGCAGCAGGTCGGTGCGTTCTTCCTGCTCGCGTTCAGGGCGTTCCAGCCAGTCGGCCCCCAGATGGCCCATCACCTGCGCCATTTCGCGACCCATATATACGCGTCCAGTGCCATCGTAGGCCGGGCTTTTAGCACTATACACTTTCGCCGAATCAGTGGTAGCTGCCGTGGTTGTTTCGGCCTGACGGGTGTTTTGCCCCCGGCCACAACCCGATAGAAAAATGAAAGCAAGGAACAAAAGCGAACGAGTGGCCATGTTGAATTGGGTTAACTGTTTCTCCATAAACGACCTGTTGCAGAGGCTTGTTCCGTGGTAGGCAATAAGCCTGCTGTCCGTTCGTCGGTAATAAACTACTGTCCATCCGGTCAATATCTTGGTTTGTCCTGTTTTCGTTTCGGACCTGAAAACGTCGTTCCATCTTTGTATCATTCAACACAACCACTATGGAATCGAAGCGTTTACATGTAATCTTACTGGCACTTTTACTGACTGTGCTAGGCACCCACGCGCAAGCACAGTTTGGTGTGGGCGGCGGCGCAGCACAGCCCAAGGCCTTGCCCGGCACGGCGGGCGACAACAGCCCGAAAGGCACCGCCAAAATCACGGGATACGTCGTCGATTCGGCTATAACTAAAGCCGTCGAATTTGCCAGCATTGCCCTTTACAACCGCACCACGGGCAAGGCCGTTGATGGCACCGTGGCCGACGACAAGGGCAAATTCACCCTGGCCAAGCTGGTAGCCGGTGACTATAAAGTACTGATTTCGTTTGTTGGTTTTAAAAGCAAAACCATTGATAGTTTGACCGTTGCCAATGGTCAAACGCTGGACTTAGGCGTAATTAAGCTGCCCACTAGCGTGAAAACCCTGGCCGAAGTGACCGTGACGGGGCAGGCGGCGCTCATTGAAGAAAAAGTGGACCGACTGGTCTACAACGCCGATAAAGATATTCTCGCCAGAGGCGGTGACGCCACCGACGTACTACGCAAAGTACCCCTGCTGACGGTTGACCTGGACGGTAACGTGAGCCTGCGCGGCAACCAGAATGTTCGGGTATTGATCAACAACAAACCCAGCACCATTGTGGCCAGCAGCGTGGCCGACGCCCTGAAGCAGATTCCCGCCGACCAGATCAAAACGGTGGAAGTTATTACCAGCCCCTCGGCAAAGTACGACGCTGAAGGGTCGGGCGGAATTATCAACATCATTACGAAGAAAAACAGCCTCCAGGGCCTGAACCTAAACATCGATTCGGGCGTGGGCAACCGGGGGTCTATTCTGTCGCTCAACGGCAGCTACCGCAAGGGCAAAGCCGGTTTTACCGTCGGCGGTTTTGGCCGGGGTATCTACAACACTATCACCAAAACTAACCTCGACCAGACGAGCGTGGTCAATAACGTGACCACGCTGACCCGCCAAAGCGGTAACGGACACAGCCAGGGCCTGTTCGGGCAATATAATGCCGGTTTCGATTACGATCTGGCTAAAAACCAGAGCCTCACGGCGGGGGTACGCTACGGCGTGCGCAACTTCGTGAACCAGCAGGATTTGGTCACCCAACTGTTCACCAACAATACGCCGAGCTTCACCCAAAACCGGTACGTGGACGCCAAGAACCTGTCGGGCACGGTCGACATGAACGTCGACTACCTGCACACGTTCAAGCCCCAGCAGGAATGGAGCGTGTCGACCTTATATAGCCGCACCGACCTGACCAACAATTTCAACGCCGACCTGCTCAGCGGGACCGGATCACTTACGGGTCGTCAGCAGAACTTGAACAAGAACGTGAACCAGGAATTTACGTTGCAGACTGATTACCAGACACCTATCAAGAAAAATCAGCAGATCGAGTTTGGTGGGAAGGCCATTTTTCGGGAGGTAAACAGCGACTACCAATACCTGCTGGCCGGGCCAACGGGCGGGTTTACAACCGAGAAAAACGGTACGCAGGGTGCCCTGCTCTACCATCAGAACATTGCGGCAGGCTATACGTCATACACCTACACGACCAAAAAACGCTACACCTTCAAGGGCGGGTTGCGCTACGAACACACCTTCATCGACGCCAGTACGGCCGAGAAAGGTAACCTCGGCGTGGGTGATTACGGGGTGCTGGTGCCCAGCGTCAACGCGTCGAAAACGTTCAGCGGCTATACGCTGAAACTTGGCTTTAACCGCCGGCTTCAGCGGCCCGGTCTGCAACAGTTGAACCCCAACTTCAACGCCGCTAACCCGCAGAACATTACCATTGGCAACCCATCGCTTCGGCCCGAACTGACCAATAATTTCGAGCTGGGCGTGAGCAAAACGATCAAGAAAACGTTCATCAATGCCACCTTCTTCGGGCGCGTAACCAACAACGCCATTGTGCTGGTGAGCCGCCCGTCTGACACGCTGGTGGGGGCCATCGTGAACAAATATGAAAACATCGGTCGCCAGTATGCCTACGGCACCAACACGTTCATCAATGTGGCTGTGACCTCAAAAATCAACGTTGGCGTGTTCATGAACGCGTTTTACACGAGCCTCAGCGGGCAGGTGGTAGGCCGCAACGGCCTGACGTCGGAGTTGACCAACACGGGTTTCAACGTCAGTGGCGGATCGTTTATGCAGGCGCAGTTCAAGCACGGCTGGGGAGCGCAGGCGTTCGGATTCATGCAGGGTAACACCATTCAGTTGCAGGGCAAGCAGGGCGGTTTTGCCTTCTACACGATGGGCGTGAAAAAGGAGTTCGCCAACAAAAAAGCGAGCCTGGGTCTGGCGGCGGAAAACTTTTTCCAGGAGCGGTTCAACATACACTCTGAGCTGAATTCGCCCCTGTTCAATCAGGTCAACGACGTGTACCTCTACAACCGGGGTATCCGGCTGACGTTTACGCTGAAAGTGGGCAAAATCACCACCGAAGCGCCCCGTAAAAGAGCCAAGTCGGTCAACAACGACGACGTAAAATCGGACGGTAACGGTGGTGGCGAAGCACCCGCTGGTGGCGGTGGTGCCTCAACGGGTGGTGGTAGACCAAGACAGTAAATCCTTATCTTTAACACGTAAAAAAAACCGACTAATGAAAACGAATTACATCTTGGCCGCTGCGGTGGCTATGTTGGTCTCAGTAAGTGCATCTGCCCAGACTGTAGACGAAATTGTTGACAAACACGTGGCTGCCATGGGTGGTGCCGACAAGCTGAAAGGCGTCACGACGCTCATCACCGAACGATCACTGTCGGTGCAGGGGATGGAAATCCCGACTATTACAACAGTCGTTGTGGGCAAGTCGATGCGGACCGAATCCACGATCATGGGTAACGCCATGGTGCAGGTAGTAGACGGCAGCACGGGCTGGGCCATCAAGCCAGCCATGATGCAGGGCACCGGCGAACCCGAAGACATGCCCGCCGACCAACTGAAGCAGATGACGGGCCAACTCGACCCGTTTGGCCCGCTGATGAACTACAAAGACAAAGGCAACAAAGTAGACCTGGTTGGCAAAGAAAAAGTGGATGGTAAAGACGTTTACCACCTCAAAGTGACCACCAAAGACGGCGTAGCTATCGACGAATTTATTGATGCGACGACGTACCTGGTCAGCAAAGTAAAAACGAACATGAACGGGCAGGAAGGCGAAATTTCGTTCTCGGATTATAAAGATGTTGACGGCATCAAGTTTGCCAACACCATGGAAATCGCTAACGCACAAATGGGTACGCTAACCATGATTACCAACAAGACGCAGGTCAACGCCAAAGTTGACGAGAGCATTTTCAAGAAGCCCGCGAAGTAGCGAGCGTAGCGCTTAGGGCTTAAAGCAACGAGGGAAGGGGGTGACAAAAACACCACCTTCCCTCGTTGCTTTTTTGGGATGTCCATCCATAACTTGCTGATGAAAATCATCTCCTATGCCGCTCAACGTTACTTCACTATACCAACCCATATTCTGGATCGCCACGCTTGGCTTGCTCCTGTTTTCGATGGCAGCTTTTGGCCAAGCCAATTCCACCCGCAACGTGCCAATCGAAACAGGGGTATCGCAAACGCTGGCGCGGTCTCGCAAACAGACCATCAGCGGGTTGGCCTACGCGATTCGGTTTGCTATTCCTGCGCAGAAAGACCAGCCCATTGCGGCTTCGGAAACGATTTTATTTGTCTGGAAAGCAGATAAGCAACCCATTCAGATCGATTTCAAGGAGCAGCGTGATCACCTGCAACGGCTGTTGGTCAATGGTGTTGAAGCGCTCATCATTTTCGAGAAAGAACACCTGCTGATTTCGCCGAAAGACTTGAGAAATGGCCAAAACAGCGTCGAAATTGGGTTTACGGCGGGAAACCTGTCGCTGAACCGCAACGACGACTACCTCTATACGCTCTTAGTACCTGACCGCGCCCGGACCGTTTTTCCCTGCTTCGACCAGCCCGATCTGAAAGCCAGTTTCCAACTCACCCTGACCCTGCCCGGCACCTGGCACGCCATGACCAACGCCGCCGTGCAGGACTCAACCCGCACCGGCGACCAGCAGACGCTGCGTTTTGGCCAGACCGCGCCCATCAGCACCTACCTATTCTCGTTTGCCGCCGGGCGGTTTGATGCCGTCACGCAGCAGCGCAATGGCCGGACCATGCACTTGTTGCATCGCGAAACCGATTCGACCAAAATCAGGCTGAGTTTGGAACCCATCTTTGCCACCCACGCCGATGCGCTCACGTTTCTGGAAGATTATACCCAGATCAAGTACCCCTTTAGCAAGTTCGATTTCGTGGCCATCCCCGATTTTCAGTATGGCGGCATGGAACACGTGGGGGCCATTCAATACCGTGCGTCGAGTTTGTTTCTGGACAACGGTGCCACCCGCGACCAAAAGTTGAGCCGCGCCACGCTCATCGCCCACGAAACGGCCCACATGTGGTTTGGTGACTTAGTAACCATGCGCTGGTTCGACGACGTCTGGATGAAAGAAGTCTTCGCCAATTTCATGGCCGACAAAATATCCCAGGTGAGTATGCCGGGGGGTAATTACGGCCTCGAATTTCTGATTGCCCACTTCCCCGCTGCCTACGACGTGGACCGCACCGAAGGAGCCAACCCCATTGGGCAGCCGCTGGCCAATTTGCAGGAGGCGGGCACGCTCTACGGCGGCATCATCTACCACAAAGCGCCCATTATGATGCGGCAACTGGAGCGGCTTATGGGCAAAGATGCCCTCCGCGACGGACTGCGGGAATACCTCAAAAAGTATGCTTACGGCAACGCCTCCTGGCCTGACCTCATCGCCATTCTCGACGCCTACACCCCCGCCGATTTGCAACGATGGAACCGCGTTTGGGTAAACGAAACGGGACGTCCCCGGTTCTCGTATGAACTCAAAACCGAGCAGGGCAAGATCACCCGTTTCAGCGTTACACAAATCGGTGACGACGGCTCCAACCGGCAGTGGCCGCAGTTGTTTGAGGTGGCCCTGGTCTACGCCGACCATGTAGACGAGCTGACCGTCGATATGCAGCAACCCACCGTTTTGTTGCCCAACGCCGTGGGCAAAGCTGAGCCGTTGTTTGTGCTGTTCAACTCGTCGGGGCAGGGTTACGGGTTGTTCCCGATTGACAAACGGATGCTGCCCGAACTGGGAAAATTGACCAACCCCGTCATGCGGGCATCAGCCTATATTAGCCTGTACGAGAGCCTGTTGAGTGGAACGGCGGTTAGTCCGGCGCAACTCGCCACGCTGTATCGGCAGCAACTTTCGCACGAAACTGAAGAGCTGAATCTGCGCCTGCTCACCAACCAATTATCGGACATTATCTGGCGGTTGACGCGCCCCGAAGATCGTGCCGCGCTGGCTACGGCAACCGAAAAAGAGGTGTGGCAGGCGTTGCAAAACGAAACCCGCGCGGGCAACAAAAAGCTGCTGTTTCGGTGCTACCAAAGCATTGCCTTCAGTACCGAAGCCCGCGACCGGCTCTATGCCATCTGGCACGACCAAAAAGGCCCCAACGGCGTAACCCTCACCGAAGACGACTACACGAGTTTGGCCCTCGCCCTGGCTGTGCGCGACTACCCCGCCGAGGGCATATTAACCCAGCAACTGGCCCGCATCAAAAACCCCGACCGCCGCAAACGCCTCCAGTTCATGATGCCCGCCCTTTCGCCCGACGTGGCCATGCGCGACCAGTTTTTTGCGTCGCTGAAAGACGTTGCCAACCGCGAACGCGAGAGCTACGTGACCGCCGCACTGGGCTACCTGCATCACCCATTGCGGGCCGAAATATCGGTTAATTACCTGAAACAGAGCCTCGAATTGCTCGAAGACATTCAGCGGACGGGCGATATTTTCTTCCCCGAATCATGGCTCCGGTCTACGCTCAGCAACTACCAAACCCCCGAAGTCGCCGCCCTCATCCGCACGTTCCTGGCCGACCGTCCCACCTACAATCCCCGCCTGAAAGCCAAGCTATTGCAAGCCGCCGACGGTCCTTTCCGGGCTAGTAAGCTGTTGTATATCGGCAAGTAGGGAGCTGACACGTGTGTACTGCTGACGCGTCCGGGCGCGACTCGCGAAGCCACACGCGTCAGCAATACACACGCATATTAGCAAACCGCTCCACCCGATTTTTTCCCCAATTCCCCTGTTTATTTCCCCAATTGACCAGTATAAGCTGGCAAGGCGTAAGGCTACCCTCTTACTTTCAGGCTGTACTCATCCCCAGTTCGTTATGCACCATTGGTTGCTTTACTTTCTCCTGCTGAACTTACCCCTGCTAGCCGGGGCGCAACCCGCACAGCGTAGCCTTGGGCTAAGGGTGGGCCTGCTCACGTTCCGCGATAACGACCTGTCGGCGTTTCGCTATGCCATGCCCGCGGTGGGTGTTCAATACGCCGCCACCCGGCAGCACGACAGGGGCGAACGGACATGGCTGATTAACGTCGATTTGGGGCAACAGCAAAATACACAACGACTTATTCAGCAAGCATTTAGCCTATCTGTTGCGTATCGACGCACATACAGGGTTGGCATGGCAGGCTGGCAATGTGGCTGGCAAACGCAGTGGTTGATGCGCGGGTACGGCAACATCAACACGCTGGGTGAATCGAATCAGGTGCTGGGCGGCATGGCTTCGCTGGAACTGGCTCCGGTAGTAGAATACGGACGGGCAGTGCGCTGGCTAGGGCACTCAGGTCGGGTCACCAATTACCTCACTTTACCCCTGTTGTCGTATGTGTTAGGCGGTGGCTACCAACTCGACGGGCCGGTGCAACAGGTGGTATGGCCCGGCAATTACCCCGCCCTTTCCAACCAACTCGACTGGGCCATTGATGCCCCTGTTCGCCATCCGTGGCGCATAGGTTATCAGTGGCTCTATCGGCATAGCACCCTTCCATTTGCCAATCAATATTTCGCCTATAACGGGCTGTCTATCAGTTATGTAATTTAAAAGATGCCGTTACATCCTCGTCTTCATGCTGCCTATGCTAACTAGCTGCGAACGGGCACTCATCGGCGATATTACCGTAATTGAGGCCGAAAGCAAGCAGGGAAATCCCGATCTGGTGATCCTCTCCACCCGCGACCTCGACCTGTTCAGTCAGGCTTATGATGCGGCTGGTACTGCGGCCAATTCGACGCCGGTTTTTCAGGCCAATTACATTGACAAAGCCAGCCCGGTGGTGCAGGCCACGTTGGCGAGCAGCCGGGTTACGGGGGCTACGTTTCAGCAGACAGTCGGTCGGTATCCGCGCTTTTACCAATCGGTACGAAAAACGGCCTCGACAGCCATTCAGGGCCAATTATAACCCATACGGCAAGCCTTACGTGACCTGAAACGCGTGTATCCCGATGCCCTTTTTCCGAGCGTCTACTTCGGCGTGGGCGTATTCAACAATGGCGGTAAATCACTTTCGCAGGGAATTTATATCGGGGCCGAATTCTACACGCCCGACGCCGAAACCCCCACCGACGAACTGACACCCTACCTCAGGCAAGTGCGTGGCGGTCCAGCCCGGTTACCTTCCATTGTGGCCCATGAGCTGGTCCATCAGCAGCAACAATACCGCAACCAGAACACTCTCCTGGCCGATGCCATTGCTGAAGGGTCTGCGGATTTTCTGGCCGAACTCGCCACAGGAAACGTGGCTACCGGCGGGACTACCTATGCGTTTGGGCAGGCCAACGAACGGACGGTCTGGCTCCGGTTCAAGCAGGATATGGACGGGTCGACGCGTCAAAACTGGCTCTACAATGGCTTTTCGGGAAACCCCTATTCATTCCCGCCCGACATGGGTTATTTTGTGGGTTATAAAATCTGCGCGGCCTACTACAATCGGGCTTCTGACAAAACAGCCGCCCTTCGTACCATGCTCACCACCAGCGATGTCAAGGCGTTTTTAACCCAAAGTGGCTATGGCGACCAGTTTTAGCAACAGCCTTGCCCAGCCCAGGCTACCCTGCCGTTCCGATTGGGTGGTGATCGGCATTTTCTGGACCGCAGCCCTGCCGTTTATCTTTTCTGATTACAACGATGTGGTGGCCAAAGTGGGCGCGGGCCGGTTCTGGGTACTCGCAGTCTGGAGCATCCTGGTACCCAATTTATTTGCCCTCACGCTGGTGTACGTGCTGGTGCCGGGGCTTCTGTTTCGGGGGTGGTACGTCCGGTTTATGCTGGTGCTGGTGGCGGCGGCGTTTTTCTACGGCATCGTTTTCGAGCACGTATCCGTCTTTATCGGGCAAGGACGATGGCCCCGTATCTCGCTGGAAAGAGCCTTTAATGGCATTGTGAGCCTTATTCGGAGTGTGGGCGTGCTGGCGGCAGTGCTCACAGGCAAGCACATGTTCGAGTCGCAACAGCGGATTTTAAGTCTGGAAAAAGAGGGCACCGAAGCCCAGCTTCGTAACCTGAAAGCGCAGATCGATCCGCATTTTTTGTTCAATAACCTCAATGTGCTGGGTGCCCTCATCGAACGCAGCCCGCAGCAGGCATCGGCCTATCTACATCGGTTTTCGGCACTGTATCGCTACCTCATCCGCCATCAGGACGACGACGTGGTGTTGCTGGCCGACGAACTGGCCTTTGTGCAGGATTATACGTACCTGATTCGGCAACGGTTTGGGCGGGCCTATGAACTCATTACCACCCGCACTACGCCCGATTCACTGTCTGTTTTTGTACTTCCGGCGGCTATTCAATCGCTCATCGAGAACGCGGTGAAGCACAATCAGGGCGACGAAAAAGACCCGCTATTGATCGAAATGACCCTTTCTGAGCAGTCCGTGACCGTGCGCAACGACCGCCGCCCCAAGCTTACACCCGTCGATTCGACAGCCATAGGTTTGCGCAACCTTACTGCCCGCTACGCCCTGTTGTCTGACCAGCCCGTTCAGATCGTTTCAACCGCCAACAGCTTTAGCGTCACCCTACCTTTGCTGCGCGAGGTGGGTACGTCGGTCAGGGTATCATTACACCCCGCGCCATGACAATCCTCCTGATCGAAGACGAAGCCCCGGCGGCTGAACACCTGACCACGTTGCTGACCCGGCACCGGCCCGATGCCCGCGTACTGGCTACGGTGCGCAGCATCCGTGACGCCACTGACTGGTTTGCGGCGGCAACGGTCATGCCCGATCTGGTTTTCTCGGATATTGAACTGCTCGACGGTAACGTATTTGCACTTTACGACCGTGTTGCCATAAATAGCCCCATCATTTTCACCACCGCCTACGACCAGTTTTTGCTCAAAGCTTTCCAGACAAATAGCATTGCTTATTTGCTGAAACCATTTGACGGTCAGGCTTTTGCGGCAGCACTGGCGAAGTACGATGCGTTGCGGGCTACGTTCCAGACCACAGCCCTACCCATCGAACCGTTGCTTACCGCCGACGTACTCGCCCAACTCCGCGAAGCTCTGGCCCGGCAAAATAGCCCGGCATTGGCGCAGGCTTATAAACAGCGAATTACGGTCAGGATGCGCAACGGTATTCACCTGCTGCCCACCGAACAGATCGCTTACCTCCGGGCCGACGATAGCGTGGTGTTTGCCCATGACCGCGCCGGGCAACGCTACCCCCTCAACGGCACCCTCGCCGAGATCGAGCAGCAACTGGACCCCGCCCGTTTCTTCCGGATCAACCGCAGCGACATCATCACGATTGACCAGATCGAGCGGCTGGAAACCTATTTCGGCGACCTGCTTGCCATCCGGCTAGGGGGCGTAACCGAACCGTTTATTACCAGCGCGGCCAAAACCCCCGACCTGCGCCGTTGGCTGGATCGGTAGACTGGTAGGCAACATGATTTTGGCCGAACGGTTTTCACCTAACCCAATGTTACCGGAGCAACGCCATGACAACGACCCCGACCCAATCCAGCCTCGTACAGTATGAATACAGCCCCGGCCATTTCCACGCCTCGGAGCCAACGCTGTATGACCCCGCCAATCTGGCCGACGGTGAGCTGATTTTGAACATGGGACCGCAACACCCCAGCACCCACGGCGTGCTACGGCTGGAGATCGTGACCGACGGCGAAATCATCCGCGACGTGGTGCCGCACCTGGGTTATCTGCACCGTTGTTTCGAGGCGCATACGCAGCAAGTACCGTTCAATCAGGGCATTCCGTTTGTTGACCGGCTCGACTATCTGGCCGCCATGAATGGCGAACACATCTGGGCAATGGCCGTAGAAAAGATGCTGGGAATCGATGCCGACATGAAAAACAGCCCCGGCGGGCGGCGAACGGAGTACATCCGCGTGCTGGTAGCTGAACTAAACCGCATTGCCTCGCACTTTGTGGCCATCGGCACCTACGGCATCGATATTGGCGCGTTTACGCCATTTCTGTGGGTCATGCGCGACCGCGAGCATATTCAGCGGATGCTGGAATGGGTGAGCGGTGCCCGGATGCTCTACAATTACATCTGGATTGGGGGGGTGTTTTACGACCTGCCCGTGGGCTTCGAGGAACGCTGCCGCGAGTTTATCACCTACTTGAAACCCAAGCTGACGGAGCTTCAGGAGGTGCTGATCGACAACGAGATTTTCATCAAACGCACCGCCAACGTGGGCGTCTTGCCCCTGCCCGTGGCCATTGATTTTGGCTGCACCGGGCCGGTGCTACGCGGGTCGGGCCTGCGCTACGATCTGCGGCGGGTGGATGCCTATTCGGTCTACCCCGAACTCGATTTTGAGATACCCATTGGCACCGGCGCGGTGGGCACCGTGGGCGACTGCTGGGACCGGGCCAACGTGCGGGTGCAGGAATGCTGGCAGTCGCTGCGCATCATCGAACAGTGCCTGACCCGCCTCACCACTGACCTGGCCCGCACCCGCGACTATGACCCGCATGAGTTTGTGCCCAAGAAGATCAGGCCTAAAGCGGGCGATGTCTATTTCCGGGGCGAAAGCGCGAAGGGTGAACTTGGCTTCTTTTTCCGCACCGACGGCCGGTCAGACATACCCGTACGTTGCCACGCCCGCTCCTGCTCGTTCCACAACCTTTCGGTCATTGCCGACATTAGCCGGGGAGCTATGCTCGCCGACCTCGTTGCCATCATCGGCTCGCTTGATCTGGTGATGGGGGAAGTGGATAGGTAATGGCCCCCTTCGGGGGTCGGGGGGCCATTACACCGTCTCTTTCTTCACCGTTTCCAGCGTAGGGGCTTCGACCACATTGAGGGGAATCGTGACTGTGACGCGGGTGCCTTCGTTGGGTTCCGAGGCCAGCCGAAATACGCCGTTGAGCAGCCGGGCGCGTTCGCGCATATTGTGCAGGCCGTGTCCGTTCAGAATGCCTTTGGTGGCGGCGTTGGTGAGTCCCTGCCCGTTGTCACTTACTACCAACAACAAACGGCTATCGCTCAGGCGTAAATCGACATCGATTTCGTCGGCTTTAGCATGTTTAATGGCATTGTTAAGGGCCTCCTGCGCAATGCGGTACACCCCAATTTCAATGGCTTTGTCGAGGCGCACATCGGCCTGTTTGGCATGGACCTGCATAGCCAGACCGGTTTGCCGGGCCTGCTGTTCCACCAACTGCCGGAGTGCCGGTTCCAGCCCAAAATCACTCAGTACGGACGGCATCAGGTTGTTCGACATGTTGCGCACCTCCTGTATTGTCTTCAAAATCAACTCTTTAAGACTGGCATAGGTGCGCTGTTCTTTTTCGGGGAGCAGGTGAATCGAGCGCAGGTGTTCGGCCAGGAGCTTCTGCCCGGTCAGCATTTGACCGATGCCGTCGTGGAGGTCGTAGGAAAGGCGTTTGCGTTCGTCTTCCTGCCCCTGCATGAGCGCGGCCATCCGCACAAGCTGTTCATTTAGTTGCTGCTGATGCCGCAACGCCGACTCGCGCAGGAGTTTATTCTGCGTTTCCTGTAGGGCCTGATTGGTTTCCTGCAAGGCCAGGTTAGCCAGTTGCGTTTCGCCATTGGCCTGGTTGAGTTGCCGCACCGACTGATCGAGTGCCTGTACGGCCGGCCTGAAAATGAGGTACGCCTCCAGCAGCAACACCAGCAGGGTTAGCCCCAGCAACAGCCATTCGGTAGCGAGCAGCCCATCGATTTTTCGCCGCGACTCCTGTTCATACTGTCGTACCAGCCGGTCCATCGTGCGTAAATAAGGCTTTTCATTGGCCAAAATCAGGTCAACGGCGGTGTCGATGGCGGGGTTATTTGAGGCGTTCTCTTTCAACAGAAAGTGCGTCTGCTGGCTAATAATGGCCATGTGAGGCTGTGCAACCGTAAACAACGACTTAATGGTGTCACTGTTGACAACCCTTGTGGCGGTATTGGGCAATGTACCCGTGCGCAGTTTTTCCTGGTACGTTTCCCAGCGGGTAAGCACAGCGCTCAATTCGGCCCGCACCGCCTGCGTATTGCCTCGATTTATACCCGTTGTGATCAGGAGCACGTCCTTCACGATCAACTGGCTCTGAAACCGTTGCCGACCAGCGTTGTTGATTAACCACGAGTCATTTTCCTGCGCCTTGAGCTGGCGTTGGACAAAAAGATAACCCGCCAAAATGAGGCAGGCCACCAGTGCCAGGGCCAATCGATACCAAAACGTGAAACGCCTTATTAGCATGAGCCGGTTTGTATAGTTATATCCAATAGAAATGGGGTTGTTGGCTAGTTATTGAATAAAAAGTGCGTTATGAAAAAAGGCCTCAACTTAATTCTGTTTTTAGACCAGATAGCCAAATTGAGCGCCCAAATTAAGCAATTTTAATACGAAATTATTCGGTGACCAATTTTTATAATTGACACTGGCAATGCCGGTTACATCTGTGGTGGTGTGACGAATGCGCTTACTTTTACGATATGAACACCCAACAACGCGCTACGGCCCGCATCGGCATCATCAACGTCTCGGATCGGGCTAGTGCAGGCATTTACGAAGACATTCCCGGTAAGGCGGTCGTGGCGCTGCTTACCGAATGGCTCACCAGCCCCTGGGAGCCTGTTTACCGCGTTATTCCTGACGAAAAAGATCAAATTGAGGCCGCATTGGCCGATATGGCCGACCACGAAGGTTGTTGCCTGATCGTGACTACCGGCGGCACCGGCCCGGCCCTCCGCGATGTGACACCCGAAGCGACAGAAGCCGTTTGCCAGAAAATGATGCCTGGTTTTGGTGAGCTAATGCGCCAGGAAAGCCTCAAATACGTGCCTACGGCCATTTTATCGCGCCAAACAGCGGGCATCCGCAATCAGACACTGATGCTAAACCTGCCGGGCAAACCAAAGGCCATTGGTCAGTGCTTATCGGTGGTTTTTCCAGCTATCCCCTACTGCATCGACCTCATTGGTGGGCCATTTCTGGAGACCAACGAAGCGGTAATGCCCGTGTTCAGACCAAAACAATAGGTGAGGAGCAGCGACTGGACAAGCTGAGTTGCTTATTTATTTTAGTATTTTTACTAGAAAATATAAGTAAAATAACTAGAAAATATACGGTCTTAACGCCCCATTTTCTGTCACAGCAATAAGCCTCTACTCATCAGTATAGACTTTATTAAAGTACAAATCCTCAAGTTTAAAATTGGCTAGTTTAATTATTTTTGCGTACTATACAAAATCAGATTACTGGCTTCCGTTTACCAGCTTCTGTTACTCCACCATAACGCGTTGACGCAGCGGGACAGAGGCTAGTAAACAGCCAGTAGAATAAGCAAACGTCAAACCAAGGTTATACGCCCGCCGACCCGCTTTACACCATTTTGCAGTACATTTGTTCGTGCCGCCTGACGTCCCAAACTGGCAATACCGGGCCATGGCAGGGCGTTGTTAGTGTATTTACCCATTATGCCACTATTCTCCACTCACAATATTGATTCTGAACGTACTGCGGTAAAGCGGTCTGGCTGGCTGCTGGTGCTGCCGGTGGTTATCTGGTTCGCATTGCCCCATAGCGGGTTAGCCCAGAAAAAGCCTCGTATTGTGCCCGACAGGCCTGTTTCGGGTAGTGTAGCCGACAATGGGGCCATTGCGCAGCCCACCCAGAAATCGAATAAATCGGTAGAGGAAGAGACGGAGTTTACCGATGCCTACCGGTTTCTGCTGGTCGATGAGCCAACCAAAGCCATCACGGCAATGGAGAAAATGCTCCAGAAAAACCCGACCAATGCCGCCGTTAATTATGCCCTCGCCTCCGCACTGGTTAAATCGGGCAAGGCCATCGAGGCATTTCCCTATGCCCAAAAAGCGTATCAGCTAAACCCCGCCAACACTTACTACCTGCTCCAGGTAGCCGAATTGTATGTAAAGCAAAAACGCTACGCCGACGCCGAAACGCTCTACGAGGAACTACTGAGCCGGGGGCAGGAGAGCATGGAATATGGCGTGGAACTCGCCGCCATCTACCTCTTCGACGATAAGCCCGACAAAGCCCTTGCCACCTACGACCGCGTGGAAAAAGCAATGGGGCTAAACGAAGAAATCACCCGTCAAAAGCAGCGTATCTACCTCAAACAGAACAAGATAGATAAAGCTATTGAAGAGGCCGAGCGGCTTATTGCTTCGGAACCAGCCGACCCCGAATTTTTGATCGAAGGTGCCGAACTCCTCATTGCCAACGAACGCGTACCCCTGGCCGTTACCTGGCTCGAACGTGCCCTGAAACTCAACCCCGATGATCCGCAGGCACACATGCTGCTGGCCGACGTGTACCGCAAACAGGGTAACCTCGACAAGTCGGGGCAGGAGTTGCAGAAGGTATTCGACAACCCAAACCTCGAAGCTGGCCTGAAAGCCCGGATTCTGTCGAGTTACGTGGGCGTAGTCGGCGACACTCCCACGGCCAAGCAGGACGCGCTGAAAATGGCGCAGACGCTGGTGGCCCAAAGCCCCGGTGATGCCAAGGCGCAGGTGATGCTGGCCGATTTGTTGGCGCAACAGGGTCAGAAAGCAGAGGCCCGCGACGCCTACGTGAAAGCCGCCAAAGCCGACCCGTCCATCTATCAGGTGTGGGAGGCCATCATCCAACTCGACGGTGAACTGTCGCAGGTTGACAGCATCCTGGCGCACAGCGAAAAAGCACTGGAGGTGTTCCCCTCGCAGGGGATGCTGTGGTATGCCAATGGCTCGGCCCAACTCTACAAACGCCACTACCAGCAGGCCGTTGATGCCCTCGACGAAGCCCGTAAACTACTGACCACTAACCCTAAGTTTAAGTTGGCAGAGTTGCAGGGCCAACTGGGCGATGCCTACAATGGCCTCGGCGACCATCAGCGGTCGAACGAAGCGTATGAAGTGGCCCTGAAAGCGGACCCCAACGATGACCACGTGCTGAACAACTACAGCTATTTTCTATCCTTGCGGAAGGAAAACCTGACCAGGGCCCGCGCCATGTCGACGCTATTGGCCGAACGGCATCCCACCAACGCTACCTACTTGGACACCCACGCCTGGGTATTGTACGTGATGAAAGACTATGCCGGGGCGAAGCGATTCCTGGAAAAAGCCGTTCAATCGGACCCAAACAATGTAAGTGGCACAATTCTGGAACATTATGGCGACGTGTTGTTTCAGATCGGCGAAAAAGACAAAGCACTGATTCAGTGGAAATTAGCGAAACAAAAAGGCGAAACCAGTGAGCGACTCGAACGGAAGATTGCCGCCGGTAAACTATATGAATAGCGTACTAGTATACAGCCTGTTGCTCACCCTCATGCTGGGGCAAATCAGTTGTCGCCGTCGGCCCGCTACTTCATCTATGCCAATAGACTCGTCGGCAGGTACGGCGGGTACTCGCCCAGATACACTGGCATTGGTTCAAAGTAAGCCCACCTCGGACAGTCAGCCCACAGCCACCACAGTCACGTCGGGCACAGCCATGTCGCCAACCCGAACCCGGCCTGGTATCGACGAGGCCCGCGCCAACGTGGCTGAGATCGATTTCCGGTATCTGACGGCCAAATCCAAACTATCATTTAAGAACAAAGACCAGGACATCAGCAACGCCAGTCTGCACCTTCGGGTGCGCAAAGACAGCCTGATCTGGATGAGCATCTCGAAGATTGGCATCGAAGCCGCCCGCGTACTCATCACCCGCGATTCGGTCACGATCATGGACAAAATCGAGAAGCAGTATACGGTATACGACTTCCCCTCGCTAAGTCGCCAGTTCAACTTCGACCTGAGTTTCGATCTGCTCCAGGCCCTCATTGTGGGTAATCTGCCCCTGCCGAAACGCCCTGCCCTGAAGGTGAAAAACGAGCGCGAATACCTGCTGCTCCGCCAAAGTGAAGGCAAGGTGCTGGTGGATAATTACATCGGCGAAAACGACCGCAAACTCAAGCGGCTGATGGTAACGGAGCAACCTACCAAAAATGCCCTTCGCCTTGATTATGAAGACTTTACGGCACTAAACACGTTCCTGTTTCCCTATTCCAGCCTCGTCACCGTCGACTATAAATCGCAAACCGACGGGCAGTTTTACCAGACGCTTATCCGTATCAAACACAACAAAGTGGAGTTGGTGGAAAAAGACCCCGGCTTCCCGTTTACGATTCCTGGTAAGTACATTAGAAAATAGGCTGCCACTACTCCCCCTATGCGCCCACTCTTCCTCTGCCTCTTTCTCGTGTTAACATTGTCGGCAATGGCCCAAAAACGGGACCGGCAGGCGCTGGAACGCGAAAAACGGCAGAACCTGGAGCGGATGAAGGAGATCAGGGCCGTATTGCAGCGCACAGCCAACGAAAAGGAAGTGTCGATTACGCAGTTGAAAGCCCTCAACGAACAGATTGGCGCACAGACCAAACAGATCAACCTGCTGTCGGACGATATTCGGATGAGTGAAACCGAGATCACCGAACTGCGGCAGGCAAGTCAGGCGTTGAATCGGGACCTCTCCAAGCTCCGGGTGGAATATGCCGCCATGATCTACTCCGCCGACAAACGCCGGCAACAACTTAACCCGCTGGGCTTTCTGTTTTCGTCGGAAAACTATAATCAGTTGGTGGCACGATACCGGTACTTGAAGCAATATGCGAACGCCCGGCAAACCCAAAAACGGCAAATGGAGGGCGTACAGCAGGAACTGACCGGCAAGCGTACCGCCACGGAACAGAAACGGCAACAGCAAAAAGTGGTGCTGACGACTAAAGTCCGCGAGTCGACCAAGTTGGAAGGACTGCAACAGGAACAGAACAAAACGGTGAAGCAACTGAGCCAGAAAGAGGGCGAACTCCGCGCCGAACTGGTTGAAAGCCGCCGGTCGTTGGGGCGGTTAGAAGGCATGATCACCAACATCATTGCCCGCGAAGCCCGTGAACGTGCGGCCCGTGCTGCCCGCGAGCGCGCCGAGCGCACCCGCGTAGCCAAAGCCGAATCGGCTCGTCGGCGCGAGGCCGAGCGTGAACGGGCTATTGCAGCCAAAAAAGCCGAAGAAGAGGGCAGACCCGCGCCGCCCACCGTGGTCGTGATTGAACCCGAAGAAGCCGTGGCTAAATCGGATAATACGCGCACGGCCAGCAACCTCAACCGCGAAGAACTGGCCCTAGGGTCGTCGTTTGCGGCATCGCGGGCGCGGCTGCCCTGGCCGGTGCAGCACGGTTTTGTGTCGGAACGGTTTGGCGTGCACCCCCACCCCGTGCTGAAAGGCCTGAAAGTATCGAACCCCGGCATCGACATTCAGACCAACGCGGGCGAAGCCGTCCGGGCCATCTATGACGGCGTGGTCATGAACGTGGAATTTGTGATGGGCAGCCAGAACGTGGTGGCCATTCAGCACGGCGACTACTACACGATCTACGCCAAGCTCAAAAGCGTGAACGTGAAAGTAGGTGAACGCGTGAAAGCCCGCGAAACCATCGGCGCCGTTGGCACCGACGGGCGCGGCAACTCAGAACTACAATTCCAGATCTGGAAAGAATTCGCCAAAATGAACCCCGAAGCCTGGTTGGCACCACGGTAACAGTCAATAGTCATCAGTCGATAGTCAATAGTCGGCTGATGCCAGCATAGTGCTTACGCACAGGGGAAATGTGGTTGCGTCAGCGACTATTGACCATCGACTTACGACTATTGACTACCTCCCTTATGTCTATACATAACCCTGATATCAAGCGCGTTACGACGCATACGCTCCAGGAGCTGAAAAGCCGGGGCGAGAAAATTTCGGCCCTCACCGCCTACGATTTTTCGATGGCCCGCGCCGTCGATGCCGCTGGTGTGGAGGTCATTCTCGTCGGCGATTCAGCCTCCAACGTCATGGCGGGGCACGAAACCACCCTGCCCATCACCCTCGACCAGATGATCTACCACGCCGGGTCGGTGGTGCGGGCGGTGAAGCGGGCGCTCGTGGTGGTCGATCTGCCGTTTGGGTCGTATCAGGGCAATTCGTCGGAGGCGTTGCGGTCGGCCATCCGGATTATGAAAGAGTCGGGTGCCCATGCCGTGAAGATGGAAGGCGGCCAGGAAATCCGCGAGTCAGTGGTGCGGGTGCTGAGCGCGGGCGTACCCGTGATGGGGCATCTGGGTCTCACGCCGCAGTCGATCTACAAGTTTGGCACCTACGCCGTGCGGGCCAAAGAAGACGCTGAAGCCCAAAAACTCATCGCCGACGCGCTGCTGTTGCAGGAGATTGGCTGCTTCGGCATCGTGCTCGAAAAAATCCCCGCCGCGCTGACCAAACAGGTGTCGGAACAGCTCCAGATACCCACCATCGGCATTGGTGCCGGCCCCGACGCCGACGGGCAGATTCTGGTGATCCACGATATGCTGGGCATCAACAAGGAGTTCAAACCCCGTTTTTTGCGCCGCTACGCCGACCTCCACACCGTCATGCTGGAGGCCATTGCCCACTACGTAGACGACGTGAAGACCAACGACTTCCCGAACGAATCCGAAGCGTACTGAGTTGATTTCTTGAATGTACAATGTATAATGAACAATGCACAACGAGCTTTGCTTAGACAGAAGTAGCTTAGTGGCAGCGCCCATTGTTCATTATACATTGTTCATTGTACATTGAAAAATGAAGAAGCGCCTACCGTATTCCGTTGTCTACGAAGACAACCACCTCCTGATCGTCAATAAAGATCCGGGTGTGCTCGTCCAAAGCGACCGCACCGGAGACCCTTCGCTGACGGAGATATTGAAAGACTATATCAAAGAAAAGTACAACAAACCCGGCGACGTTTTCCTGAATCCCGTCCATCGGCTGGACCGGCCCGTTAGTGGGCTGGTAGTCTTTGGCCGCACCTCGAAAGCCACCGAGCGCATGGCCGAGATTTTCCGTAAGCGGCTGGTGCAGAAGACCTATTGGGCGGTGGTGCGCAAACATCCCGCCGAGAAAAAAGGTCGACTGGTACATTACCTGATCAAGGATGAAGCCAAAAATCAGGTTACAACCTACGACGAAGAGGTACCCGGTTCGCAACGCGCCGAACTGACCTACCGGCTGTTGGGCAAGATCAACGAACACTATTTGCTGGAAGTGGAACCCATCACGGGCCGTCCGCATCAGATTCGGGCGCAGTTGGCCGCTATGGGTTGCCCCATCCGCGGCGATGCGAAATACGGTTACGACCGCGAAGTGCCCGACAAAAAAATCTACCTCCACGCCCGGAGGCTGTATTTCGTTCACCCCGTAAAAAAGGAGCCCCTCATCCTTCGCGCCGGCCTCCCCCCCGACCCGTTCTGGGAAGAATTCCTCGAACTGGACGACGAAGAATTCAAAGACAAAAACCTCGATTTTATTTATTAGAGGTGAGTTGACAAAAAAGAGGGCGGCGATCATGTGATCTTCGCCCCCTTTTTGTATACGGATTTGTGTTTCTGAAGTTAACGACGCTTTTTTGTGGACGAACGATTAGTTTTACACAATCGCACTTATACAACAATTCCACACAACACATAATGACCGACTGTAACGTCAAATACGCTTTACTAAGTATCGGTTTGCTCAGTATGTGTACCCTAAAAAGCAGTGCCCAGCTTACGC
The DNA here is from genome assembly GCA_038230755.1 of Cytophagales bacterium. GTDB lineage: Bacteria > Bacteroidota > Bacteroidia > Cytophagales > Spirosomataceae > Fibrella. Next base: position 52,767 of record JBBRMP010000001.1, read on the forward strand.
CACCTGGTCTGGACGGAGCCAAAACAGTGGGTTGGGTAGCGGTTGGATTTACGCAGACGGTCTCGCCCCGCTGGAGTACTTCGACTTATATCGGCACATCCACACAAAGTTCACTGGCCAACAGCGTATTCTGGAAAAAGAGGGCAATCAGCGTAATTGACCACGAATGGGCTTACAAGGTATCGTCGCACTGGCAAACCGCGCTGGCCATTAGTTTACGATCGCAGAACAAGTACGCAGATACGCCCCCGTACAGCCCCGATGACCCGGCAGTACGTACCGAATTGAGAACATACGCCCGGATTGTGTACCGGCATGAACGTCAGGGAAGCGGGTTAAAATGGTCGCACACATTCCGGCCAGAGTTTCGGCAGTTCTTTACGCCCGACTGGCATCAGTGGCTCTCACCGTTGCAAATCCGGTTGCGGGGCGGGTCAAAGCTGAACTACGCCCTGAACGCCACCAACACCACCCAGCTGATTGTTGCCAATGACCTGTTATTCACGCTAAACCGGGTTCAGGGTGGCACAACAGGTTCGTTGACGTGGAGTCCGTTTAAACTGAGCGAAGACCGGCTGAGTATGTTTGTTCGTCGGGTCCTAAAAAAGCCGGCTGTCAACGTTGATGTCGGCCTGATGCACCAGTTCTGGTGGGACGATAAAGCACAGAAAATTCGCTACACAACGTATTTCGCGCTTGATTTTCAGTTTCGGGACCCTCTCAAAAAGCGAGGGCACTCACCTAGCTAATTTTGTCTTACACAACATAATCTAAGTTATTAAGCACAACATCAGATTAGTACAATCCATAACATTTGTGGCCAGTAGGACAAGAGACCTGTAATAACCCTGGCCATGTGCTACGCGACACGTAACTCACTCCTATACTATCTTAGCGAAGCTCTTTAACCCTGCTTCGCTTTGAAAAATCTCCGCCGCACTGTCTACCGGATCATGGAAACCTCGGCGGGAAACCGGCGGGGGGTGAGCCTGCTGTTCAACATTGTGCTCATCACCATTATTACGCTCAATGCCATCGCCATTGTGCTGCATACGGTGCCCGAATACAACCGCCAATATGCCCTGCTGTTCTACGATTTCGAGCTGTTTTCGGTGACGTTTTTTACCGTTGAATATGGGTTGCGGGCGTGGGTGTGCGTGGAAAATGAGCGGTATCAGCACCCGATTTGGGGGCGGCTGAAGTACCTGCTGTCGGCACCGGCGATCATTGATCTGCTGGCGATTGTACCGTTTTACGTCACGCTGTTTGCTACCGATTTGGCCATTGTGCGCATTCTGAGGCTGTTTCGCATCTTCCGGCTGTTTCGTGTGTCGAAATATTCCCATGCCTACCGGATGATTTTGCAGGTCATTCGGGATAAGAAAGAGGAATTAATCCTGAGCCTGATAATGGTCGGGTTTATGCTCATCATCATTTCCAGCGTGATGTACTACGTAGAGCACCCCGTGCAGCCCGCCGCCTTTTCGAGTATTCCGGCCACGATGTGGTGGGGTATCAGTGCCATGACCACCGTCGGCTACGGCGACATTCACCCCATCACGCCCCTCGGCAAGTTGCTGGCGGGGCTGTCGGCAGTGTTGGGCATTGCCCTGTTTGCCCTGCCTACGGGTATTCTCGTCTCCGGTTTCACCGAGCACATCCGCTACCAGAAAGCCCCCCGCCGCTGCCCGCATTGCGGGAAGGAACTGTGACCATGCCCCAGATGCAGGTCTTCGCCGATGGATTGAAGACGATTTCTTAGGTGAGTTCAAGCGTTAAGCTTACCTACACTTTAATTATCACCTTCCTCTTATACATCACCCACAAAATGGCGGCCCAAATACCCACGAAGGTGAGCGCACCCACCAGCGACGCCAGTGTGGGATCTGGCACGTAGGGCACGATAAACGATTGGTAAAGGTATTCTTTTAGACCCCAGGTGCCACCGGCTGGATTGGGCAGCGTAAACATGTTCATGATGCGCGGGATGAGGCCCGACAGGAAAAAGACGGTGATGGCATTGACGCCAAACGCCACAAATACCCCGCTCCAGCTCCGGTGCTGCCGCACGTCGATGAGGTAGTAGCAGATGGCGAGGGCGCACATGGCCAGACCACCCGCCAGCAACACGAACGTACTGGTCCACAGGCCTTTATTAATGGGAAAGAAGCCGCTGAGCAGCGTACCGATCAGGGCCAGCCAGGCGCCGGCCAGGAACAAAAACAAGGCTTTGTAGCTCTGCCGCGCCACCGATCCGTAGGTGCTATCCTGTAACCAGCGGCCCATGAGCAACCCCAATAGCCCCGTGGCAATGGCGGGTAGCGTACTGAATATCCCTTCAGGGTCCCAGACGCGGGTGGCCCGGTAAAGGTGCGCGGGGGTCAGCAGCGTATAATCGAACCAGGCGGCGAAGTTAGTTTCGGGTTCCAGGTTCGCGTAGCCAATGCCGGGCACGGGCACCACCGTCATCAGCAGGTAGTAAGCCAGCAAAATCAGGGCGGTCAGCCCCATTTGGCGGCGGGGGGTTGTGTGCAGAAACAGCAGCGAACAGGCTATATAAACCAGCCCAATACGCTGCAACACCCCCGGAATACGCACATTAGCGAAGTCGAAACGGGGAAAGAGATTCAGGAAAAAGCCCAGCGCAAACAACGTAAGCCCCCGGCGAATGATTTTACCCTGAACCCCCGATGCCAATGCTACAGGGTGCCGCCCCCAGGGTTCGTGCCCGCGCAGGGCGAAGGTGATGGATACGCCAACGATGAAGAGGAAAAACGGGAAAATGAGGTCGGTGGGGGTCCAGCCATTCCAGGGAGCGTGTTCCAGCGGGGCGTAAATGTGCGCCCAGTCGCCGGGGTTATTGACCAGGATCATGGCGGCGACGGTGATTCCGCGAAAAGCATCAAGCGAGCGAAGGCGCATACGGGTGGGGTAAGGTTCAGAAATCGCCACTCATCGCAGCGCGTTGCCAATTGTCCAAAAATACAACCCTTTCTGACCGCCTGTGCGTAGGTTAAATAGTTTACTATAAAAGTTGATACGTGCCTCTCGTACGCGCTTACCCTAAACAAACCCAATGACTCCCGTTATTTCTATTCACAACCTCTGCCAATTTTATGGTGACACGGAGATTTTAAAAGGTATCGACCTCACGGTGGCCCCCGGTCAGGTAGTGGGCTACATTGGCCCCAACGGCGCGGGCAAATCGACGACCATCAAAACACTCATTGGGCTGCTGCCCAACTTCACCGGCGACGTGCATGTACTGGGTCTGGACCTTCGCACGCAGGCGATGGCCGTGAAACGCCGCATTGGCTACGTCCCCGAAAACGCCGCGCTTTACGATCTGCTAACCCCCACCGAGTACCTCCGCTTTGTGGGGCAGCTCTACGAACTCGATGCCAATGCGGTCGACAGAAAAGCCGCCGATTTGCTGCACCTGTTCGATTTAAGCCAGCACGCCAACAACCGCATGAGCACGTTTTCGAAGGGAATGCGCCAGAAAGTGCTGCTCATTTCGGGCCTCTTGCACAACCCTGATCTGATCTTTTTGGACGAACCGCTATCGGGCCTCGATGCCAACACGGTGGTGTTAGTGAAACAGATCATCCGCCAACTCGCCGATTCGGGCAAGACCGTTTTCTACAGTTCGCACATCATGGACGTGGTGGAAAAACTCTCGGACCGGATCATCATCATCAACGGAGGCCAGATCATCGCTGACGGCACCTTCGCCGAACTGCAAGCCGCCCAAGACACCTCGCTGGAACAGCTTTTCGGCCAGCTTACCGGCAATGACACCCAAACCGCCACCGCAGAGGCATTTATTCAGGCGCTAAATCAATGAAAACGATCACCCTCTGGATCACCGACCGTCTGCCGTTTTTATGGCAGGCGCTGGGGGTCAACTACACGCAGTTTCGGGCTATTCTGGGCGTGAAACTCACACTCGATAATCGCCGACCGGCCACGGCGTTTCAACACCATAATCAGAAAAAAACGGAGAGCAATTACAGCTTTTACATTAGCCTGGCGGTCTATGCGTTCATGGGTGTTTTCGCGGCGTTGATGCTGGCGATTGTGCCACCGGCAAGCATTGTGCCAGCGGCGGTGTTCTTCTTTGGGTACATCATGGTCATCTGTGCGCTCACGCTCGTCAACGACTTCTCGTCGGTGGTGCTCGACACGTCCGACAACCAGATCATGCTGTTCCGGCCCGTGGACGGGCGCACCACGCTGATTGCCCGTATCGTACACGTTATCAGCTACTTATTCACGCTAACGCTGGCCATTTCCATAACCGGCATTGTGGTCATTGGCGTTCGGTTTGGCGTGGGAGCAGGGCTGCTGACGTTGTTGCTGAGCCTGCTTACGGCCGTACTCATGGTGTTCATTACCAATGTCCTGTACCTGGGTCTGATGCAGTTTACGAGCGAAAGCAAGCTCCGCGAACTGATCAATTACGTCCAGATCGTAACGGCCATTGTCTTCTACGCCGGGTTCCAGATCATGCCCCGGCTTATCAACAAAAACAGCTTTACGGCACAGGCGTTCAGATGGCAATGGTGGCATTACCTGCTGCCGCCTTACTGGGGCGCGGGTAGCCTCGACATGGTCATCAACCACCAGGTCAACGGGCCGCATCTGGGGTTGCTGGGGCTTATTCTGGTGATGCCCTTTGCGGGTTTGTGGCTCATGGCGCGGGTGATGGCACCGGCGTTTAACCGTAAACTCGGTGGTCTCGACGCCGAAGCCAATGCCTCGGAACAGGCTGTTTTGGCCGGTTCTACTACCCCGCCGTCAATATCGCTGGCCGACCGGCTGGGCGCGTGGCTCACCACCAACCCCCTGGAACGGGCGGCGTTTTCGTTCGTCTGGCACATCAGCGACCGCGACCGGCAATTCAAACTGCGTGCTTACCCGCAACTGGGCTACGGGCTGGCCTTTGTCTTATTCACCACGCTACGACAAACCGGCTATCTGGGCGGGGCCAAAGGCGTGCCGGTCAATCACCTGCTGATTTTGTATATGGGGGTGCTGTTCATGATCGCCGCCATGGGCCTGACCGCCACTTCCGACAATTTCAAAGCGGCCTGGGTCTATGCATCCGCCCCCATCACCCGCCCCGGCGAGATGCTGGCGGGCCGTTTCAAGGCCATCGTGGTGAAACTGATGCTGCCGTATTTCGTACTGCTGGCGGCCTACGTTTTTTACCTCAAAGGCCCCGGCGTGGCTCTGGACGTGGTTTTGGCGTTTGTCAACTCGCTGGCGATGCTCCTCATCATCGAGTTTTTTCAGAAACGCCATTTACCATTTTCAACCTCGCAGGATGCACTAAAGAAGATCACCACCGCCCGTAGTTTGCTGATTCTACCCGTCATTGCTCTCATCGGCGTGCTACATTGGGGCCTGAGCAACTACATTCCTTACGGCACGGTTGTGGCCCTACCGGTTATGCTGGGCTTTGTCTGGCTTCTGTTCCGCTCGTTCCGCCAAACGAGCTGGGGGGAAATGGCAGCCGGATAGTTTTCAGTTTGACCTATTTCAAACTCTCCAATACCGCTTCCTCAAATCCCGGCAGGGTTTTATAGGCGTAGGTGGCCCGCCAGGGCGTGTCTTTGTAGTCGTACGATACTTCGAGGTAGGGTTTCCGGCCATCGCCACCCGTATCGGTCTTGCGGGTATTGATACGTACAGGGATGTTTTCGTAATACTTGAAATAGGTTGGGTGGGTCAGATAACCCAGCGGCGTGGTATCCCAGGGCACAAAACCGTCTACCCCGAAGAGCGTCTTGTTGAGCAACTGCCACGGGCGCAGGGTCTTGCTCAGCCACTGATCTCCCACCGAGCCACGCGCCAGAAAAGCGAGGTCAGTACGGCCCAAGAACGTGTAGACGCTGCACTCATAACCCGACAGTACCACCTTCACGCCCGAATCGAAGAGGATACGAAACGCGTTGGGGTCCATCTCGAAATTGTAATCGCCCACGGTCAGTTTCTCCAGGCCGGGCCGAAACGGCAAGCCGGGCGTACGGCCGGCACACACAATAACCGACTCGATCTGTTTGGCTAGTTCAGGGTGGTTTTTCAGCACCGTGGCCACGTTGGTGAGGGGGCCGATGGCCAAAATCGGCATCCGTTCGTTACGCAGGGCGGCGGCCATAGCGCGGCTGGCAGCAGTCTCGTGGCCCGCGTCGCGGAGCGTATCCGAACCACGATATACGGGAATAGTACGGCCCGTTTTGTTGTAATAACCCAGCAGTTTCTGGGTCACGTCGTGGCCATAATTGACGTAGGTAACAGTGCTGATACCCACCAGTTGCACTTTGTCGGTGTAGCGCAGGGCCATCATCAGCGCAATGGCATCGTCTACTTCACGGGCACCCCGCTTATCGGGCATACCCACCATAATATCGGTGTCGAGCCAGATCCGTTTGGGAGTCTGCGCCGAGGTTAAAGCAGGGGTAAATAGCAAAAGAAAGAGAGCGTATTTCATTGATAGATAATGGGTTAATACTACCGTCAAACAATCATCTGAGCAGCTTTGGCCAGCAGGGCTTCTTTTTCGGCCAATGAGAGACTGAGCGGTAACTGCGCCAGGCCAATGAGCCGACGCATGATTTCAACACCCGTGAATTGCCTGAGCAGGTTTTCATCAAACCCATCGGGGCGGTCATATTCGGTGATCACCTGAGCCAAAACGGTTTCGGGCTGACGGGCCATGTGCAGGTGTGCCAGCATCACGCCAAGATCAAATTCGGGGGGGCCGTAGAAGCAAAATTCAGGGTCGATAACGCGTGTACCGGCCTGTGTGTGTAGCCAACTGCCCGGATAATAATCGCCATGCAACAATGAGCATAATCCAGCATGATTGTTGCTAGTGTATTGCTCAGCCAGCCCGGCAACAGCCTGTTTCAGGGCATTATCTTGCTTATGAGGTATGGCCAATGCCTGCAATCCGGGCTGAACAGTATCGAGATCGAAGCCATTTTCGGCCAGAAATGGGTAATTGAAAATATGCTCTGCGTTGAGCGTTCGCATAGCCTGATTGGCAAAGGCAGGGTCGGGCTGAGCAGCACGGAACTGGTTATGTAACAACGACATAAAGCGTATCAATTCGTGCAATTCGCTGGGAATGAGCGTATTGTTGGGTCCGCTGGCATTACCCTGATAGAGGTAGGTATAATCGCTGGACTCACCCAGGTCTTCGAGCACCAACAGGGATTCATCCTTGTCGGCACCCAACAGTTCGGGCATGGCGGCTCGCAGGGTGGGGTTACGGGCAATACGCTGGTAGAATTGCCCTTCTATAACGGCTCGTTCAACGGGTGCGGCAATGGTGGGGTATTTTTCCACGTAGGGCCGGGCCTGTTTCACAATCAGCGAACGGGCATCTGTCTGTACGCGAAGGGTATAATTCATGTTCCCCTCGCCGGGTTTGGTGAGGGAAAGTAACACCTCATCGGTGCCTATCCAACCGTTGCGGGCCAGGTACGTTTGCAGTTCATAAGGCTGGTTCGCATCGAGTTGCATGTGAAAAGCAGTTATATTGTGAGGTTTCGGCGTGTTGAACACCGCAACAATGGTCCTTTCGACAAAGGAACTACAAAAAAATACGGCAAATGGCCCCAAACAGATGCCCAAGATGTCACCCGGCCGTTAAACCGGCGTCCATATAACCAATGAGGCAATCATCCGTTCACTAACAATATCAGCCCACAGACCATGTATGTGCCCCTGATAAAGCCCCACGGTTCCGGTTTAGTCCTTACCTTTAAACGTTGGTCAACAGGAGGTGACACCTCAACCAATTTTTCATCAGCATTGCCCGTGTCTATAATTCGTTGTTGTCAACTACTCTTTTTCTCGGTCTGGCTTATACCATCTTGCGGTGTTGCTCAAGGTGTTCCGGTTGTTGGACCAGAACTGGAGTTTGCCGGTATATCGGTGTTGCTGACACCACCGGCGCAACAGCGTCTACAGCAGGAAGTGACCCGGCTCTATGCCGACCGTACCAGCCTGCGCAATGCCCTTGAACAAATGCGTTACGTGCAGTCGGTGCTGGAGCCGTTTCAGGAAGAGCATAATGTGCCCAACGATCTTCGCTATCTATGCCTCCCCCTCACGCAGCCCGGCGGCGGCTACTGGCAGCTCGATAATTCAATAAAGGCCAAGTCGCTGGGGTTACGCGTCGATGACCAGATCGACGAACGGCTGAACGTGGCATCTACGTCAGAAGTGGTTTTGGCCGAACTCGCTCAGTTGCACGCTTCCCAGCCTAACTGGGTGCTGGCCCTGCTGCAGTACATCGGCTACCGCACCGCTGCCCCCGCGGCCACCACCACGCCTACACAGTATGCCCTGACGCCCGATGCCCCACTGGCCATCTGGGCAGCCATGGCACGCAAGATTGTCTACGAACGCGAAGCCCCGCTGGTACGGCCAATTGAACCGTATCTACTCTATGATTATCGGCAGAGCCGGGGAAAATCGTTGACTACCATTGCCCGCGAACTGGGCGTAGACCAAAGCCGGTTCGTTCCCTTCAACGAATGGCTGCGGGGCCGGGTTATTCCCCTCGACAAGGCTTATCCAGTGCTGGTTCGCCTCACGCCGGGCGAGTTTTTGGGCGTAAAAAGCCAGCTAAACGGTATTGTACAGGCCAACCAACTGGGGCGACCCGGTCAGCCGGTTCAGCGTACGGATATGGGATTTCCGGTCCTGAAAAGGTTGCCCGCCACCACCTCACGCGATGCGCTAACCCGCGTTTCGGCCCAGTCCTACGAAATCAACGAGCAGCGCGGTATCCAGGCACAGTCCTGCGACAATGCCGTGACGCTGGCCTATTACGGTAAGATTTCGGTGAAATCATTCCTCGATTATAACGACCTGACCGAGCGCGACATGGTACGTCCCGGTGAGATTTATTACCTGGAACGCAAAGCGAAAAAGGCAAAAATCCCCTTCCACGTGGTGCAGTACGGTCAGGCCATGCGCGACATCTCGTCCATTTATGGTATACGGCTCGAAAGCCTGTTGCACTACAATCGTATGGAGCCAAACCAGCGCGTACAGTCGGGCCGGATTTTGTGGATGCAAAAGAAACGGCCAGCCAGCCAACCCATTGAGTACCGCAAAATGCCCGACCTGCTGCCCGAGCCGGAGCCTAGCGTGGCGCAACGTGGGCTTACCCGTGAAGACGACGAAACCCAGATCGATATGCCCACCTCGAACAGTACGGCGGCACTGGCACAACCCGATTCGCTCAAGATAACGCCTACGCCAGCAGCCCCCACCATTCCCTCAGTTGACGAAGCCGAGCTGGTGAAAGGGGCCTTTTTGCACGAAGTGCGCCCCGGCGACACGTTTACGATTATTGCACAACGGTATCGGCTTACGGTGCCTGAACTGCTGAAGTTGAATAACTGGCAACCCAGCAAACCGCTGGTGGTTGGGCAACAGTTGGTGGTGGGGGCCGAACCAGCCGCCACGCCGCTACCCAGTGCAACCACCGCCGCCACGTCGCGTGTGATTGGCGCACCCGCATCATCGTCGGCCAATACAAACCGTCCCGCCACTGTCCCTGAGGGTCGCGAGTATGCCGAATCGGTGGTGGACGTAGAAAAACGGCCGGTTGTCCCAGCCCCGGTTAAACCCGCAACCAGCGCAACGGGTATTGCCAAGAGCACCGCCCCCCGCCCTGTAGCACCCAGCCGCCCAACCAGCACAATTACCGGCCAGCGGCTGGTTAACCAGGCGCGGGTTGAAACGCCGAAAGTCAATGGCAGTTCCTATTACCACGTCGTGCAGGCAGGCCAGACCGTGTATCGGATAGCCCTCATCAACAAAGTGAGCGTACCCGACGTCATGCGCTGGAATAACCTCAGCAGCTACACCATTGAAATTGGTCAGCGGATTCTGATAAAGAAGTGAGGGGATATTGATGTACGATGTACGAATTAAGACGTACATCGTACATCAATATCCCCTCACTTCCACAACTGCTCCTCTACCCAGTCCAGCCCCCGCCCGTAGAGGGCTTGCGCGAAATGGACGCGGTTATCGAAGTCAGCATCAGGGGTTTGCCCCGTGGCTATTAACTGACGCACCAGCCGGGCATTGTCGGCAGCTTGCGGCTGCGAAATTTCGGCATCGGTTTCGGTGCGGAACCGGGCAAAATCGGGCCGGTCGGCGTCGAAATTCTGGAAAGCCAGGTGATTCGTGGCGGTGCGCACGGCGCAGAGTACACCCGTGGCGCGCGACGTGGCCGGGGCCAGCGTACCTTCCAGACCCCGTTTCAGCACAATAGCCCCGTCGAAACCGGCCATCAGAGCCAGTTCGGCCATTTTCATCTGGTACGTAATATGAAATACCGACGTGACCAGTATCTGAGCACGGGCGGGGTTCAGCACCTTCTCCAACGTCGACAAAAATGGACGTTTCAGCAGCACCCGCCGCCGGTCGACCCACCGGTCGAGCGCGGGCGAGAGGGCTTTCTGGTCCAGCACCCAGCCGTAGGGCGTAAGTGATTCGGTTAGTTCGTGTTGGCTTTGCAGAAACGAGCAGCCAAGATGTACATACAGGTCGTGGGCATTCATCGCCTGTTTCGGTCCCGGCGTGCGCCCCACCATAGAGAGGGTCTGGTAGTTGCGCTGCTGAAAAAAGTGGGCCAGCAACGGCGTAATCAGGTACGAGTATTCTACCCCATCAAACGGTTCCGCTAATTGAATAATGGACTGTTCAATAGTAGGCGGGGCTTTCCGAAAGCCAGGGGCCAACGTGTCCATTGCCGCCTGATAGAGGCCCTGATATTCGTCGTTCGATTCGTGCCTCACCCGCATGATGCTTACGGCCAATCCACGAAATGTTTCGCAATCGGTGCCGGGAGCCTGTTCTCCAAACAGGTAATCGCCCAGTTGCCGGGCCTCGCTAATTTGCAGGTGATGCCCCCGAATGAGTTTGGTGGCAATGGGCAGGAAATTGGTGGGCAGTTCGGGGCAAAGTTTATTGACCAGAAACGTGGGCAGTGAAAAGGCATCGCGGCCAAAACAGGTCTCTAGTGTTCGTTCGGCTTCGGTGGGGCCTTTCGTCAGCAGTGCGCCAATAAAAGCCCCCACCTGCAATGGGTTGGCCTGCCCCGACAACAACGCAGTCCGGCATTCTTCCAGCAGATCGGGCGGCAGGGGTTTGCTGCCGTATTTGCCAATCCCGATGAGTTTAATACCCCGGCCAAGCGGCGTATCGCCGGGCGCGACAGAGGGAAGATCGGCTGTTTGCATGGATGGATTTTCGAGTTATGGTGAAGCGGAAAATGGGTCAATTCAAGAAAACAAATAGTTGCACAAAAGTTTGTTTACTGGTCAACTATCAAACTTTCATACAAGCGTTTGGAAGAAAAAGCAAATTATATGTTGAATAGTAGGCGGTTTTACTTCTTTTGTCCGGAAAATTAATTTTCCGGTTACGTAGCTGTAAGTCAGGCCATAAATTTCCTTACCCTTTCCAATCCGTTATATTTATATGACTGCCAATCTGCAAGAAAAAAGGGCACCATAGACCATGACTTACACCGCTACTTATCGCTTCGTAGGCTGTACATTACTAGTCACCTGCCTGCTTGGTATTGAACTCGTCCTCACCAAAACAACCACCTTCGTCCAGCGTCCGTTACACTTATCCATCGGTATTTTGTTCGATTGTACGGTCCTGACCACGGCCCTTTTTTATGGGTTAGTGGCCCGCCCGTTGCGGTTGCCCATCAGCCGGACCGTACTATTTGCTGTAGCTATGCTGCGGTTGGCCCTCTTTATACTACCCACCACAACACCCTTCATGGGCAGCGTTTGGGCCGTCTTACTGGTACTTGCTGAAGGCACTGTAGCTGTACTATCGGCGCTTCGTTTTCGGAAAATAACCCGAACATACCGCGCACTTCGCCTTACGCATGATGTCCAAACAGCCTTCCACGGTGCCTTGGCGGCAGTTTTTGGCGAAAAAGCAGCCAGCATCATTACCTCGGAAGGACAGGTGATTTATCAGGCCCTATTCAACTGGCGCGGCTTTGTTGGCTTACCTGCCGGAGCTATTCCCGTCACCACCCACCGCGAGTCGGGGCAATTGGCCCTGCTGATTGGACTATTGAGCGTAGGCCTGATTGAGGCTGTAGCGATGCATTTTTTGCTGGCGGTGTGGTGGCCAACGATGGCATTTTGGGTTACGGCGGCAAGTTTATATGGTTGTCTGATGATTCTGGCCATCATTAACACAACCAGAAAACGGCCTTCTTTCCTAACCCAAACGACCCTGCATCTTCGCCTCGACATGCGCTGGCAAGCCGTCATTTTGCTCGACAACGTTGCCAGTGTTTCAGCCATTTTCGAGAAGCCTACAAAGCGAACTGGTTTGCTCAATGCGGCTTTGGTAACTGCTCCAAACGTACTCATTATGCTCCATGAACCCGTACAAATAACGGGCATTTATGGCCTCAGTCGCACCACAACGCAGATTTGTCTCTTCGTTGATGACCGCTCTGGCTTTATCAATTCAACACAATTGCAACGGTTATGACCAGACAAAATATCGGTTCCGGCTCGCCCTGGGAAGACAAAATGGGTTACTGCCGGGCCGTCAAAATCGGTAACGTGATTGAAGTCTCGGGCACCGTTGCCATTGTGGATGGCGTGACGGTAAAAGCCGACGACATCTATGCCCAAACCCAAAACATTCTCGACCGTATTGCCGACGTGCTGGCGGGCTTAGGCGCGTCGATGAATGACGTGGTCCGCACCCGGATGTTCACCACCGATATGTCGCGCTGGCCCGAAATTGCACAGGCCCACGGTGTCGTATTTAAGGATATAAAACCCGTCACCAGCCTTTACGAAGTTAGCGCCCTCATCAGCCCCGACTACCTCATTGAAATCGAATTCACCGCAATTTTAGAGTAGGTAGTGGTGCCACTACCTACCCTTTCCTACCGATGCATATCTTCATCCAAACGTCGCTCAACGAAGCCAACCAAGCCCTACTACGAGAGCAAGTTGGCCCTGACCACACTGTAACCTTTGGCAACGGAACCGCGTCCGCCGCACCAGAGCAGACAGAGGTCCTCATGGGTAACCCACCCGCCGAGCAAATTCAGCGGATGAACAGCCTCAAATTCTGGCAGTTAGATTCGGCAGGGTTCGATAAATACGCCGGTCTCGACCTGAATGTTCCCGTCTGTAACATGGGTGATTTCTTCGCCTGGCCCTGCGCCGAAACCATCGTGGGGGCCGTGTTGGCCCTGTATCGTCGCATTGACGAATTGGCGGTGCAACAACGGGCGAAGAATTGGATCGGGATGCCGCTGCGCTACACCATGCACACCTTGCACAAACAGCGTGTCGTAATTTTGGGCGCGGGCACCATCGGGCAGGCGGTGCGGTCTATTCTGGCGGGGTTTCAATGCCAGATCAGTATGCTCGCCCGCACCAACCCCACCGCCGATTTGCACACCCCGGAAGACCTAATTACGGCTCTGCCCACTACCGATTTACTCATTAATACCCTTCCTGGCTCAGTGGATAAATTCGTATCAGCGGCGGTTTTTGCGGCCATGAAACCGGGTAGTTTTTTTGCCAACGTGGGCCGGGGCAATACCGTCGATGAGGCCGCGCTGATTGCCGCCCTGCAAAACGGACACCTCGGTGGGGCTGCACTCGACGTAACCCTACAGGAGCCGTTGCCCGCCGAAAACCCGCTCTGGGCCATGCCCAACGTCTTGCTCACCCAGCACACCGCCGGGGGGCAACGCCTGGAAGACGAGGGCAAAGTAGCGCAGTTCATCCACAGCTTTGGCCAGTTTTTACGCGGTGAACAGCCTGATAATCAAGTCGATGTAGGACGTGGGTATTAACATACTACGGTCTCTACCCAGTCCAAATTTCCCGTTTCCATACCCTTTCGGCGTTTGCCCGTACCTTTGCGGTTTCGACTAAACAGGTAAACATCGCATGGCCGAACGCATAACGTATGGAAAGACCTGGTGGGGGCAGCAGTGGTTGCAGGCACTGACCCGCATCGACGAAGCCAACCGCCTGCCACGGGGCAAAACCTACGCCAACAAAGGTGCCGTGCGGGCCCTGAAAATCGACACCAACCAGATTAGTGCGCAGGTGCAGGGCAGCAAACCCCGGCCCTACAAGACCAAACTCACCGTGCCGCTGTTCGAGGCGAACGAGAAGAAGGCCCTGCTCGCCGAAATCCGCAATAACCCGGCCCTGCTGGCGCAACTCCTCAACCGGCAACTCCCGCCCGACCTCATCGCCTTTGCCGATAAACGGGGTATTCGGCTGTTTCCCCGGTCGTTTGCTGAGTTGCAGGCGGGTTGTTCCTGCCCCGACTACGCCATGCCCTGCAAGCATTTGGCAGCCGTTATTTATCTGATTGCCAATGAGATAGACCAGAATCCATTTCTGGTATTTCAGCTAAAAGGACTTGATCTGCTGGCCGAACTGGCGGGTGATGCCGTTAGTTCGGGCGGCATGGAAACGGTGCTGTCGGTGCGTCAATTACTGACCGACGACCTACTCGATTCGGCCAGCGCCGAGGACGATTGGAAACCGAGCGACACCGCCCGCGCCGCCCTCGACTTTGCCGCCCTACCCACCCTGGCCAACTCGCTACTGGGCCTGCTGGAAACGGAAACGACCTTTACCAAAAGCAATTTTCACAAAGACCTCAGCAAGGCCTATAAGCTGTTTGCCAAACCGATGCCCGACAAAGTCGTCGTGTCGCACCCGGAGCCAAGCGACAGCCTGGAACTGCAACTGGACGAGTTGCTGGACCTGCGGAAGATCAATATTTTCAGCGAACACGGCGACGCCCGGCCCCTCCCCCACTTCCTCATTGCCGACTTGATGGGTTGGCTCGCCGACCTCACCGACGCCGACTGGGCCGACATGAGCGACTCGGTCCGTGCCCTGTTTCTGACCCGGCAGTTTACCGCCGCGCTGTTGCGCCGGGGGGCCGTGGTGCCACAACTCCTGCGCATTGGCACCGACGAAAACCAGTACCGGGTACGGTGGGTACCCGCCACGCTCAATGAGGCCGTGCGGCGACAAGTCGACCTGATTGCCAGCCAGTTACCGCCCGATTTGCTCACCGTTCGCTGGCAGAAAGACATCCTGGCTCCCGCCTCGCCAACGGAACAGGTGCTGATGCTCAGTAGCTTACTGCTGCGGCAACCTATTAAACAGCCCACCGTAGAACTCTGGGAACGCTGGCCACTGGAAGACGCCGACCGGCTGTTTTTCGGGCAGGAGATTCTAAAATTCGAGGGGTTTGGCAAGCGCGAAAAGCCATTGGCCATACAGCTTTGGCTGAACGATTTCTTCCTCGGCCAAAAGCGGTTTGTACCTATTCTGGCAGTCGAAGATTCGGAATTCGGGGACGTGTTTAAGCTCAGCCTACTCATCCGCGACCGTACCGCCGAAGATGCCACCGCTGCGCCCGTGCCCCTGACCGAGATTCTGGACGAGGCTAAACATGCCAACATCCGCATGACCGTCTTGCAGGATCTGCTCGTGCTGTCGCGGCACTTTCCCGATTTGGCGAAGCTGACGAAGAAAAATGGGGGTGCGGCCTCCCGACCTTCGTATTTGAGTTACGCGCCGGATGATTTCGTCAAGATTTTGCTCGAAACCCTGCCCCGGATGCAGCTACTGGGCATTTCGTTGCTCTTGCCAAAGTCGCTGCAACACTGGGTTCGTCCGCAGGTAGGAGCACGGCTGAAAGCCAAAGTGTCGGCAAGTAACGCCTTCATGAAGCTCGACGATATGCTTACCTTCGACTGGCAGGTGGCCCTCGGCGACGACTTCGTGAGTGCGAAAGAATTCCAAAGTCTGGTAGACAACCGGACGGGGCTGGTGAAGATCAAAGACCAGTACGTACTCATTGACCCCAACGAGTTTGCCCGGCTGCAAAAGCAACTTACCAAACCACCCGAACTCACCGGTTCCGACCTGCTCCGGGCTGCCTTGGCCGAAGAGTTTCAGGGCAACCGCGTGGGCATCGGGGCCGACGTGCGCGAGTTGCTGAAGCAGTTTACCGACACCGCCGCCCAGCCCCTCCCCAACCGCCTCAACGCCCAACTGCGTCCCTACCAACAGCGCGGCTACGACTGGCTCGTGAAGAACACCGCCCTCGGTATGGGCAGCCTCCTGGCCGACGATATGGGACTTGGCAAGACGCTTCAGGTGATTACGTTATTGCTCAGATTCAAGCAGGAGGGCCGTTTTTTGAAACAGAAGGGCCTTGTGGTGCTGCCCACGACGTTACTCACCAACTGGCAGAAGGAGATCGCCCGGTTCGCGCCCGACCTCAAGGCGCATGTCTTCCACGGACCTAACCGCAAGCTACCAGAAGGAAAAAAGGTGAGTGATTATGACCTGCTGCTGACTACCTACGGCGTGGTACGGTCGGACATAGAGATGTTCAAAAAACAGACCTGGGCGGTGCTCATTATCGACGAAGCGCAGAACATCAAAAACAACGATACCGAGCAGACGAAGGCCGTAAAAACGCTGAAATCGGGCATTCGGATTGCGCTCAGCGGCACGCCCGTGGAGAACCGGCTGTCAGAGTTCTGGAGCATCATGGATTTCGTGAACCGGGGGTATCTAGGGGGTATCAGCAAGTTCAACGAGGAGTTTGGCAAGCCCATTCAGCAGGAGCGCGACCAGCAAAAACTCGACCTGTTCCGGCGCGTCACCAGCCCATTTCTGCTCCGCCGCCTCAAGACCGACAAGAGCATCATCAGCGACCTGCCCGACAAGATTGAGAACAACCAATACTGCGCCCTGACGTCAGAGCAAGCGGCGCTGTATCAGAGCGTGGTGTCGGAAAGTTTGCGGTCCATCGAAGAAAAAGACGGCATTACCCGGCGCGGACTGGTGCTGAAACTGATGACCGCATTGAAGCAGATTGGCAATCACCCGCACCAGTATTTGAAGAAAGGCAATACGAATCCGGCGCTCTCCGGCAAAGTACAGATGCTGCTCAATTTGCTCGAAACGATCTACGCCAGCCACGAGAAAGTGCTAATTTTCACGCAGTACCGCGAAATGGGGGAGTTGTTGAAAGGATTTATTCAGCAGGCATTCGGACAGGAACCGTTGTTTTTGCACGGTGGCACATCGCGCCCCAACCGCGACGAGATGGTGGAGCAATTTCAGAAAAACCGCTCCGACCACACGTTCATTCTATCCCTGAAAGCGGGCGGCACGGGCCTCAACCTCACGCAGGCTAACCACGTCATCCACTTCGACCTTTGGTGGAACCCCGCCGTAGAAGCGCAGGCCACTGACCGCGCCTTCCGTATTGGGCAAACCAAGAACGTGCTGGTCTACCGGCTTATAAATCAGGGTACGTTGGAAGAGAAAATTGATGCCATGATTCGCTCCAAAAAAGAACTCGCCGACCTGAGCATCAAAACCGGCGAAACCTGGCTCGGCGACCTCTCCGACGAAGATTTGAAAGAACTCGTCGCGCTGGGGTAAGTTTTATATCTCTTGCAAAGAAGGCATTTCACTGTAAGTCTGGCCGTTAAGCAAGCGGCCCGACTTCTTCTTATTCACGCCACCCCACTGTTTAAAGAAGAATGCAACTTGAGATTGCTGGCATTTTTGTTGTATATCTAACACCCAATCTTTGTCCATAAAACGTGGCTTACGGCCACTCTCCCCACCAACTATTACCCAGTCTATTCCGGTAAGGTTTAGGTGATTTAACGGTCCTATTAACGGCTCACATGAGAGAAATTTCACTTGAGCATTGGTCTGGATCAGATAATCTATACGATTCAAAACTCGGTCGTCTTCAACTGATACTCCCATCCAGATATTAGATGTCCAATTCAACGCGTCATTATATTGCAAAAGTAGGTCGGCACGTTTGGTCAGAACCTGAAATGTATGCTGAGGATTATCATTCATTACCTTGAAAACCTTCTGTATGAATGATATTGGTACATCAACATGAAAAAGGTCACTCATGGAATTAACAAAGACCATCTTCGACCCTCGCCATGAATAAGGAATATCTAATGAGTCCTCATGGACTGCTAACTTAAAGCCATCCTTATACTTCTCAACACCCATTGCTTTGAGACGTCTTGACATAACTTCTGCATAGCAAAATTTACAACCGGCTGTCAACTTTGTACAACCGGTTGTTGGATTCCAAGTCATCTCGGTCCATTCAATGCTTGATTCAGCCATATTACAAGTTGTTTAATTTTTTGCCAATGATATCGTTAGCGATCCCAAGACCCGAAGCGTTGTTCGTAGCCATCAAAAAGTGATACATGACTGAACCTGTAGAGTTTTTCATAGGGAAAGGCTGAGATACATATTTCCACACAGTACTCAATCTTTCTCGGTATAGAGTAACAGCCTTGTGAATAGCACTATTCACTTTTTGTGTGTCTGTTTCTATGTCATCGCCAAACAAACTGTATCTATCTTGCGTACGATAGAAATACGTTCTTATGTCCTCAGCCGACAATCCGTAAAATTTCTCTAACTTGGCTAGCCAAGATTCGGGAATATTTTTTTGATTTTTCATAAGTAATCTGTTGACAGCAACACCAGTCGGTATCAATATCCACATATCAATCCCAAGACCTCTGCAAGCTTCTAACGAAGACCATTTTAAACTCATCCCAAAAGGGTCTACAAATGAAAGCGACCTAAATTTTTTATTCTTTCTCATAAAGTTAGTCATGTTTATCAATCTAACGTTACAATCTGAATTGACCACATGCGCATTCAACTTCGGAAACTGCGATTTCACTAAACCTCTTAATTGTTCTGATCTTTTTTTGTGCTTATCAACCATATAATATATATCAAATAGCTTCGGGTGCTTCATGGATAATACCTGTAGTGCAACACTTTCAATAAAACTTTTATCTTCTAGATCTGAAACTTCATGATCTATTCTACCACATCCTGCAAATCCATCAAAATACATCAAGCTAAATTCCTGATTTTTCATAATCTCTAGGTAAGCAAATAGATATTTTATGAATATCTCTATCTTCTGTTGAGTCCAAAATCCACCAAATTGATTCTTTGTGTCCATATGCTTGGTTAGAGGTTTAGAGTGCGTAATATAACTAAAACATAGTCCTCCGCAATCTAAACACTATCTTTCAGGTGTCTTTTAAGAACATTATGCTTGTCAGTCAAGCCATTACAAAAATATAGTCATGAACGATTTAGATGATGCCTTTCCGGGCATTGAGCGGCTGGCGGGTGTGTCGGGTGAGGCGGCCTGTATTGTTCGTACCCGTATTCCGGTTTGGGTATTGGAGCAGGCTCGGCGATTGGGTACGTCTGAAGCAGATTTGCTGCTGGCTTACCCATCGCTTCGTGCCACAGACCTAGCCAATGCCTGGGCCTATGTTCACAGCTATTTGGCGGAGATTAACGCGGCCATTGCTGAAAACGAAGCAGATTGATGGCGTTGCTTTTAGCCGATGAGAACTTTCCTATGCCTGCCATCAGTGCATTAAGGCAATTAGGTTATGACGTTCAAACGTTGCTGGAGTTGGGAAAGGCGGGTTTAGCTATTCCTGACGATGACGTGTTACAATTGGCCACTTCGCTCAACCGATGCCTGCTGACGTTGAATCGTAAAGACTTCATCAAGCTTCATGCGATACAACCTGACCATGTCGGCATACTGATTTGTAAAGTCGATCCTGACTTTGCGGCACTGGCAGATCGCATACATAGCTGCCTCACAAATTTGACTGTACCAGTCGGCGGCCAACTCCTCCGTGTACAACGTACGCCATCCTAGACCGTGAAACCTGGCTCGGTGACCCCTCCGATGGCGACCTGAAGGAACTCGTCGCGCTGGGGTAGTTGCGTGAATGAGTGGGAGAGCTTATCTTAGTAAAAAGAGAAACTGACATGACCGAGATCATATTTGTCGTTCACGAAGCCGAAGAGGGAGGCTACTATGCCAAGTCGGAAGGCCCAGCCATTTTCGCCGAAGGTGATACCGTTGAGGAATTGAAAGCCAACATCAAAGGCGGCGTGGAATGCTACTACGAAGACAGTGCAGCTATGCCAAAACTGGCACACTTGCATTTCGTAAAAGATGAGGTGTTCGCGCTATAAATAATGAGAATACCCCGCGACGTATCCGGAAAAGACCTTATCAAAGCCTTAAAAACCTATGGTTATGAAGCTGTTACTCAGAACGGTAGTCACATCAAAGTAACGACTGAGCAGAAAGGCCAACACCATATTGCCGTTCCAAACCACGATCCGATTAAACTAGGTACGCTGAACGGAATTCTGTTGGAAGTAGCAAAGCACTTCGATACAACAAAAGAGGAGGTTATCCGCGCTTTATTCGGCTAGACGCATCGTCAAAACCGGCGAAACCTGGCTCGGTGACCTATCCGACGAGGACCTGAAGGAACTCGTCGCGCTGGGGTAAGTCACAGTCTACTTGTCGTTGTTGAGCGAACGAATTTGCCAGGCAACTTCATGTGCTGCTACCATAACAAACAGGCTGATGCTGGTTCATCTGCTGGGCTAAGGGTATTTTCGGGCTTGCTTATCGTTCTATTGTTTGGTCGTCAATCATCCCTACTACGCTCGTTCATGCGTCTGCCTCTCTTTCTGCTAGCCTGTTTTGGCCTTACCAATCTGGCCCAATCACAACCTCACTCTGCCCTGCCAGCAGGCGGCTACGTCAACAACCGCGCGCCGTTGCGGCCCAATCCCTACATCGAATTACCGTTGGGTGCCATCAGGGCGAAGGGTTGGCTGCGCGAGATGTTGCTTCGGCAGAAGAATGGTGCTTCGGGCCACCTCGACGAGCTTTATCCGCTGGTGATGGGCAAACGCAACGGCTGGCTCGGTGGTGACGGCGACCAGTGGGAACGTGGACCGTATTGGATCGACGGGTTATTGCCACTGGCTTATCTGCTTGACGATCCAGAGCTTATAAACAAGACAAAACCGTGGGTGGAATGGGCTATTAACAGCCAGCTACCCAACGGCTACTTCGGCCCGCTGACAGATTACCCCGGCGAACCGGGTGTGGAGCGTAGCAACTGCCAGGACTGGTGGCCCAAAATGGTGATGCTCAAGGTGCTGAAACAGTATTATTCGGCTACCAACGACCCGCGCGTGATTAAGCTAATGACTAACTATTTCAAGTACCAACTGGCCGAATTGCCCAAACACCCGCTCGACCATTGGACGTTCTGGGCGCGGTATCGTGGCGGCGACAACCTGCAAGTGGTCTACTGGCTCTACAACCAAACCGGCGACGCGTTTCTGCTCAAACTCGCCGATCTCGTTCACCAGCAAACTTTCGACTACACCACCGGTTTTCTCAACACCGATATGCCCAGTCAGACGGGGAGTATCCACTGCGTGAATCTGGCGCAGGGCATGAAGGCCCCGCTGGTCTATTTTCAGCACCACCCCGACGCCAAATATAAACAGGCCACCGACAAGGGGTTGGCCGACTTGCGTCACTTCAGCGGCATGGCCCACGGAATGTACGGCGGCGACGAAGCCCTGCACGGCAACAACCCCACCCAGGGGTCGGAACTATGCAGCGCGCGGTCGAGATGATGTTTAGCCTCGAAACCATGCTGGGTATTACGGGCAGCGTGGCCTACGCCGACCAACTGGAGAAAGTCGCCTTCAACGCGCTGCCTGCCCAAACCACCGACGACTACATGGGGCGGCAGTATTTTCAGCAGGCCAACCAGGTAATGCTCACCCGTCACGTTCGCAATTTCGACCAAAACCACGGCGGCACCGACCTGTGCATGGGCCTGCTCACGGGCTACCCCTGCTGCACGTCGAATATGCATCAGGGCTGGCCCAAGTTTACCCAAAACCTCTGGTACGCCACACCCGACAATGGTCTTGCCGCGCTGGTGTATTCGCCGAGCGAGGTGAAAGCCGTGGTGGCCGGGGGCGCGAAGTGACGTTTACGGAAGAAACAAGCTACCCCTTCGGCGAGACCGTCAGGTTCACACTGACCACAAGCCGAACTGCCAAAACCTGAACTTCCCGTTGCACCTGCGCGTGCCAGCTTGGTGCAAAAAGGCCACCATAACGGTAAATGGACAGGTTTTCAGCGAATCGGAAGGGAATAAAATCGCCGTGGTAAGCCGCACCTGGCAAACCGGCGACATGGTGGAACTGCGCTTGCCCATGCGGGTGTCGAGCAGCCGTTGGTACGAAAATTCGATGTCGGTTGAGCGGGGGCCGCTGACCTACGCGCTGAAAATAGAGGAAGACTGGAAAACGGTGAAAAACGATAAAGACCCCATCGACTTTGGGGCGCAGTATATGGAAGTACGGCCTACTACGCCTTGGAATTATGGGCTGGTGGCGGTGCGCAACAACCAACTGGAGCAGGCCGCGAAGGTAATTCAGCGCACCGAAACGGCTGACTATCCGTGGAATCTGGCTAGTGCCCCCATCGAAATCAGGATGAAAGCGCGACGCCTTCCGCGCTGGAAACTCTACGACGACATGACCGGCCCCATTCCTTTCAGCATCATCTACGGACAGGAAACCGGCCCCGACGAAGAAATCACGCTCATCCCCTACGGTTGTACCACCCTACGCATTTCGCAGTTTCCGGTGGTAGCCAACTAGCGTTTTACTCAGTCGGTGGGTACAAGTTTGCCACCTGAACGCTACGCCGAAACGTTGACCCCGTGCGCCCTCAAATCGCCGAGTGGTTGTTTATTTCGTTCAACACCGTCGAGACGCACCGCAAGCGTATCTACCAGAAATTAGGCATCAACACGTCATTGGGCCTACTGAAATACAGTATGGGGCACAGGGCGTAGGCTCTCTGCACTACGCCCTGTGCCCCATCGACACTGAAATAGTGGTTTGCGTCCCGGCTCCGGCAATGCTTTCGAGGTGGAAATAACCCCCCAACTGCTGCGCCCGCTCCCGGATGTTGGTCAGGCCCATGCCTGCAGATGCGTTATCGATGCCCACACCGTCGTCTTGCATCACCAGTTGCAGGTTGTTTTTCTGCCACGTTAGCTTGATATGGGTGTGGCTGGCCTGCGCGTGGCGGATAATGTTGGTGCAGAGTTCCAGACAGATCACGTAGAGATTAAACTCGGCGGTTTCGCTCAGTAGCAGCCAGTTATTGCCAGGGTAACTGAACGAAAATTCGGTCTGGTCGGCCAGATTCAGACGGGTTACGAGGTCGTCGATGGCCCGTACCAACCCCTGTTCCAACAATTGTTTTGGCAGCAGATTGTGCGCCAGTTGGCGCACCTGTTTGGCGGCATCGTCGAGCAGAAACAGGCTATTTTCGTAGAGTTTCTTGGCCCGTGGCGGCAGCGTGTCGGCGTCGATGGTCTGGATCGTCATCTTGGTGGCCCCCAGCAAACTGCTCACCCGGTCGTGGAGTTCGGTGGCTACGCGCTTTCGTTCAATCCGTTGCCCCCGGATCAGGGCGGCCTCTATTTCGGCGTTTTTAGCCCGCAATGCCCGGTTTGTGCGCCGCAGCCGGAAACTGTAATAGAGCAATAGCAGTCCCAGGCCGCTAATGGTGGCAAGGCTCATGATCAGCGTACTCTGAAACCGTTTATGAGCAACCAATCGTGCATTCAACTCGTTGACAGTGAGTTGTTTAATAGTGGACTGCTGGGCTAGCTGGCGCTGAGTAGCCGCCGTTTTCGGCGCTTCTTTTTCAAGCTTAAACGTCAGCATACTGGTCTGCCTTTGCTGCTGTAGGGCATTGGTTTTGATCTCGCTGTTGAGCCGGGCAATGTCGGCTTCGCGGGCCAGTGTCTGGTAGCGTTGTTCCTGCAATTGCCGCTCATGCTGGTAAGTGGTTTCAAGCCGTTCGCGCTCGAAAAGGGCGTTTTGCCGAAGGGCTTCCATGCGGTTCTGCGCCTGTTGCTCCTCGGCCTTAACGGCCAGGTAAAGGGTCTGCGCGTAGAGGGCATTTTTCCAGTCGTGCTGCTGCTCATAGGCCCGTACCAATGCCGACAACGCCGTAAGCCGAACGGCAAAAACGGTCTTGTTTTGCGCCAGGGATTGTTTTGCGCTACCAATGGCCTCGTCCAATTGCCCCAGCGCCACGTAAGCCCCGGCAATGTCGGCCAGGGCATCGAATTGGGGCATGGGGCTGTTGAGCTTTCCCCAGTAGGCAATGGCCTTTTTCAAGTGCCAAACCGCCACCGCCGGTTTGTGCTGCGCGATGTAGAGCCGCCCTGGGTCATTGGATAAATAGGCCATGCTCGACAGACTACCGTGCTAATTATCAACGTGCACCAAAGCAGTTGTAAAGTGCGCTTCGGCGTCGGTGAGTTTGCCCTGTAGCAAATACACATTCGCCAGCGACTGGTGCAGGTCGGCCAGTTGGTTTTGCTCACGGTTGGGGTCTTTGCCAAACCAGGCAAGGCTGTTGAGTAGTTGCGTGACCGCTTCGGGATGTTGACCCAGGCTGCTATTGATCTTACCCAGATTCCGGTAGATACGCCACGTATACATATTGGCCAGCGGCGGGTTGGATTCGATGAGTTTCAGCATTTGAAAATTCAGCCATATCGCTTCGGTAAACTTGTCGCCCGCCGACCGGTAATAGCGTTCCCGCAACTGCAGGGCCTTTAGTTGGTGCTTGGTATTCTGCTTACGCTGTGCCAGTTGCGTGAGTTGATTCGCCACCACCAAACTACTGTCGCGCCGCGAGAAACTGTTGTAATAGACCTTGGCCGTAAAATGCAGCCACTCCATCCGGGCGGTGTCGGCTACGGGAGTGGTGGTCAGGCCAATACCCCGAATCTGCTGCCGCGCAATACCCAGCAAACTGTCGATGTAGGCACGCTCGGCACCCCGGTTGAAGTTAAACGTCGGCGTCTTGTATGACTGTGCCTGAAGCGCGAGTATGCCTCCCAACCAAAGCAGCACTATGTAGGACCAACGGATGGACATAGTGAGGTAAAAAGCAGGGGAACGCGGATGACGCTTTCCCAAAAATTCAATTGTTTAACTCACAAACTTCTTCTTCTGCCCCGGCCTTGTCAACCCTTTGACGGTCAACCGGCAGCACTTTTTACCTACCGTTTCAATAGGATAAATTCCTACCTGAAAAATCACTGAATTCCGGGACAGAAAAGCGCCCGATTCAGCGATTGATATGGCCGTAAATACCACCTCTGTTCAGCGATTGCTTACCAACGCGCCTATTCAGTATCAGCGCGTAAGCCCCGCCGACATTGGGGTGCCCAGCATTGGGCACCCCCGTTTTTTTGGGCGTGAACTGAGTAAATTGCTCTGGCCAATGGCGGCAAGCTGGTTTACTCAACCGCTGCTGGCACCCGCGTAGAGCAGGTGCCAACCAAGCTAGTGGGGGAACTAAACGGCTGACCTTCTTCGTAGTAAGGTAGATATACACTCCGTGGTGGGGTTTAGGCACGACCTTTGTGGTAGCCTCTTCAGCATCACCCCAACTGAATGACATTCAACGATTTAGAGCTTATTGCTCCCATCCTGAAGGCCCTCGCCGAAGAAGGATACACTACCCCAACCCCAATTCAGGAACAAGCCATCCCTTACGTAAATGCAGGTCGCGACCTGCTCGGATGCGCCCAGACCGGCACCGGTAAAACCGCCGCCTTCTCAATCCCGACCATCCAGCGCCTGTACGAAATGAAGCAGTCGGGCAACTGGTCGAATAAGATTAAAGCCCTGATACTCACACCTACGCGCGAGCTTGCCATCCAGATCGATGAGAGCCTCGGCGCGTATGGTCGCCATGTGGGTTTGCGCCACGCCGTTATTTTTGGCGGTGTGGGCCAAAAGCCCCAAACCGATGCCCTGCGTAACGGTATCGATATCCTGACCGCCACGCCGGGCCGTTTGCTCGACCTGATGAACCAGGGATTTGTGAACCTGAAAGGCATCGAGTTCTTCGTCCTCGACGAAGCCGACCGGATGCTCGACATGGGGTTTATCCATGACGTGCGTAAGGTGCTGGCGCAGTTGCCCGCCAAACGGCAGTCGCTGTTTTTCTCAGCCACGATGCCGCCCGAAATTGTGAAACTGGCCGACACCATCCTGACCGACCCCGTGAAGGTGGAAGTAACGCCCGCCTCCTCAACCGCCGACACGGTAACGCAGTCGGTGTATATGGTGGAGCGCGACGATAAGCGGAGCCTGCTTATTCATTTGCTGGAAGATCCCAAGATCGAATCGGCACTGGTATTTAGCCGGACCAAACACGGTGCCGACAAGGTGGCCGAGTTCCTGAACAAGCACGGCGTAAAGACCGAAGCCATCCACGGCAATAAGGCCCAAAACGCTCGTCAGCGTGCGTTGAGCAACTTTAAAGAACACACCACCCGTGTATTGGTGGCTACGGACATTGCCGCGCGGGGTATCGACATCGACAGCCTCACGCACGTAATCAACTACGAACTGCCCAACATTCCCGAAAGCTACGTACACCGTATTGGTCGTACGGGCCGGGCGGGTGCCAGTGGCATTGCTATTTCGTTCTGCGAAACCGATGAGCGGGCCTGGCTGGTGGATATTCAGAAGCTGATTGGCCGGAAGATTCCCGTCGAGACGAAGAATCCGTACCAGTCCGACAATAACGAACCCATCGAACGGGCCAAAGCCCCCAAAATGGTGCAGAAACAAGGTCGTGGTCCACGCGAAGGCCGCGAAGGCGGTTCACGCGAGCCGCGCCGCGACAATCAGCCCCGCCCCGATTCGCGCCCGGCCCAGCCCCGCGCTGAGTTACGGCCGGAACAACCCCGGTCGGAATCCCGTCCGCAGGAGCCGCGCCCAGAGTCCCGTTCGCAAGGGTCACGTCCCGCTGGAGGCGGTGGTCGCAACGACAACCGAAATCGCCCAGATAATCGTGGTGGTCAACCTCGCAACAACGACCGGCGCAACAGTGGTGGTTCGTCGGAAACAGCCGCTGAAGATGCCCGCTGGAAGCCCTGGACGGCATCGCTCTCTACATCTCCCGACCGTTTCGACAAACCCCGCGACCAACAATCGAGCAATAGCAACTCGAACAACAACGGAGGTGGCAAGAAACGCCGCTAACAATTAACTGTATTGGTTAATGAGCTTGTGGCCGTGGCTTGTTTAGCGGAGTGGCACTCCGCTGTCAGATAAGCTCGTAACTGCCTGTCCTTTAACATCGGAGTACCACTCCGCTAAACAGGGCGCGGCCACAAGCTCATTAACCAATACAGTTAATTGATACGACTAAAAAAGGGACGCCCCAAGTAGGAGCGTCCCTTTTTTATTTTGGGTGTCATAGGCGACAGAAACAGTGCAGGCGACTTTGGCCGTTAAGCCGGTCTTACCCTGCCGTGGTGCCGCCGTCCATTTGCAGGGCCTGACCCGTGCAGAAGCTATTTTCCGGGGCGCAAAGCCACAAAATGGCCTGGGCAATTTCTTCGGGCTGACCAAACCGACCCATCGGAATTAGGCGGCGCATCCGCTCTTCCATTTCGGGAGCGGTGTCGACCAGATCCTGCACCATCGCCGAGTGCGTGTAGACCGGACAGATGGCGTTGACGCGGATGTTTTTCTTCGCAAATTCCAGCGCGGCGGTCTTCGTTAGGCCCAGCACACCGTGTTTAGCTGCGCTGTAGGGTGCGCCCATCGGCATCCCTTTCACCCCCGCAATACTCGACACGTTTACGATCCGGCCACCCTCCGGCTGTTGCGTCATCTGCCTGATCTGGGCCTGCATTCCGTAGAACACACTGCCCAGGTTAACGACCATCATCGTATCCCAATCGCGGATGGACTGGTCGAGAAAACGGGCGAAACGCCCGCCAATGCCCGCGTTATTGATGGCCACGTCGAGCCGCCCGTAAGTAGCTACAGCATGGGCTACCAGAGCCGTATGTTGCTCAGGATCAGCTACATCGCAATGGACATAACTGGCCTGCCCACCAGCGTCCTGAATCATGGACATGGTCTGCTGGCCGTTGGCATCGTTAACGTCTGAAACAAGGACAGTGGCCCCCGACCGGGCAAAAGCAAGCGCCGTTGACCGGCCAATTCCCGACCCGGCACCGGTGACGAGGGCAACTTGATTCGTGAAAGAAGACATATGTGCGTGAGGCTTTCGAATAATGCCTAAAATTAAGTCAAAAAAATGTCCATATAGTTTAAACGTTGGTGATTGGCATGACTCTATATTTAAGGTAGAAATGAACTACCGTATCCCTCAATTGTACTGTCACGATGATCACTCAACCGACGTTGCCCCAGCCTGATGCGGCCCACCCAAATAATGCCCAATCTGACCTGATTCCCGGTATCTACAACTACTGTGATTCGTGGTGCGAACGCTGCCCACTTACCGCCCGCTGCCATAGTTACCAAATGCAAAATCCCGACGGTGCGCTACAAGCCGCAGACCCGACCGCCTCGTTGGTACATCAACTGACCGAGGCGCTGAACCTTACCAGGCGTTACGTGGAAAAGCTACACCGTGAACACGGCGTTTCGCTGCCAACAGGTCTTGCCGAAGGCGATAAGCAACGGTTTGAAGAACAGGCTGTTACGGCCAAAGAGCACCCCGCCTCGCGGCTTGCATTAGCGTACCTGACACAAACCGGCACTTGGCTGGACGACGAAAAAGGACTCTTGGAACAGGCTGGACAACGGCAACTGCGCAATGTACATTTGGGTATTCAAACGGAAGACGAGGCCATGATTTTGCTGAACGCGCTGAAAGATGCCTACGAGCAAATTCGCTGGTATCGCACCCTGATTCCGGTGAAAACTACCGCCGCCCTCCGATCAATCGACGAACCTACCGACGACGGATATCTGCTTGATTATTACAATGGCAAGGCCAAACTAGTGCTGGTCAGCATCGACCAGTCATTGGCAGCCTGGCACATCCTGATTGCGTTTTTCCCCGAAAAAGTAGATGATCTTCTCGACCTGCTTAGTACGCTTAGCCAGTTGAGGAAACGCATCGAAGCCACGTTCCCCGAAGCAAGAACATTTGTAAGGCCGGGACTGGATTGAAAAAATGACCATCCGCCTCGCCACCCCCGCTGATATCCACGCACTTCTGGACTTATTACGTCATGTGGTGCCGCTAATGCAGGCATCGGGCAATTTTCAGTGGGACGATACCTATCCTAACGCCACTGTTTTCGGCAATGACATTGCCAACGGACAGCTTTGGGTGGCCGACATCGACGGGCAATTGGCGGGCGTTTCGGCCATCACCACCGATCAGGAGCCGGAGTATGCACAGGTAGGCTGGGACATCAACGAATCCGCCATTGTCACGCACCGCCTGGCGGTCGATCCGGCATTTCGGGGGCAGGGTGTGGGAAAAGCACTGCTGCAACAGGCCGAAACCGTGGCGCGTGAGCGGGGTATTGCCCGGTTACGGATCGACACCAATACGCAAAATGAGGTCACACAAAAGCTGTTTCCAGCCGCTGGGTACGTATTTGCGGGCGAAATTGGACTGGGTTTCCGGCCCGGACTGCGGTTTTATTGTTACGAAAAACGGCTGGCTTAAGCTATTCTGGCGGGCCACCCGACCGGCTTTATTGGCCAGAAAAACAGCGCAATTCAGGGCCGCTTAAGCCTATCTACAAACATTCTGGCGGCTGGTGGGTTAGTACGTTTGGTTCAACTTTCAATAAAAAACCACGATGAAAACCAAACAACTGATTCTCGGCTTAGCCGTAGCTTTCATGACCGCTACGAGTATTGTAGCCTGCGATTCAAAGAAAGAAAACAAAGCGGAGAACGTACAAGACGCTAAAGAAGACCTGAATGAGGCCCGCGCCGATGGTGATACCAGCGAAATGCGCGACGAGAAAGAAAACCTCGATACGGCTAAAGCTGAGTACAATAGAGCCGCTCAGGAGGCGAAAATGGATACGCTAAAAAAGTAGCTTCGATTTTATTTAAACACCAAGACGGTTGGCCGCCGTGGCGTAGAGAGCACAGCGATTGGTACTGCTCTGTGTTCTCTACGCCACGGCGGCCAACCGTCTTGGTGTTTAAAAATTAAGCCGCTTTCTCTCTGCCCGCCAACTGCCCGCAGGCGGCGTCGATGTCTTTACCCCGGCTTCGGCGGATGCTTACGATCACGCCACGATCTTCCAGATAACCCGCAAATTTGTCGAGCGTTTGAGGATCGGTATTTTTGAAGTTGGCCTCGGCAATGGGGTTATATTCAATGATGTTGACCTTGGCGGGCACCTTTTTCGTAAACTCCCACAGTTCTTTAGCATCCTGTAGCGTGTCGTTGAAATTGTAGAACACGATATACTCGAACGTGACGCGGGTGCCGGTCTTTTTATAGAAATAACCCAGCGCATCGGCCAGATTATCCAGCGAATTGCTCTCGTTGATGGGCATAATCTGATCACGCTTCAGGTCGTTGGCGGCGTGGAGCGACAGGGCCAGATTGGTTTTTACGCCATCGTCGCCCAGTTGCCGAATCATTTTAGCAATGCCCGCCGTGGAGAGCGTAATCCGCTTTGGCGACATACCCAGCCCGTCGGGTGAGGTAATGCAGTCAACGGATTCGAGCACGTTTTTGTAGTTCAGCAGCGGTTCGCCCATGCCCATATACACAATGTTGGTGAGCGGGGCGTTGAACGTGGTTTTGGCCTGCCGGTCAATTTCCACCACCTGATCATAAATCTCGGCGGCGTCGAGGTTGCGTTTGCGGTCCATGTAGCCCGTGGCGCAAAACTTGCACGTGAGCGAACACCCCACCTGACTCGATACGCAGGCCGTCATTCGGTCGGTATCATCGGTACGCAACGCCGGAATCAGCACCCCTTCCACGAGGTTACCGTCGAACAGCCGAAACGACGATTTGATGGTGCCGTCGTTGCTGCGTTGCTCGGTGGCCACGGTCAGCGCGTTGATGGCGAAATCGGTTTCCAGTTTCTCGCGCAGGGGTACGCTGAGGTTGCTCATCTGCCCAAATGACCGCGCCGATTTTTTCCAGAGCCACTCCTGCACCTGCTTGGCCCGAAACGCCGGTTCGCCGGTCTGCTTAAACCAGTCGGCAAGTTGCTCAGGCGTCTGTTTTCTAATGTCTTGCTTCATAAGAACGGCCCCCTAACCCCCGAAGGGGGAAGTGCTGCCGCATCAGTATTCCCGATTGCGGGACCACCTCCTCCTTCGGGAGTCGGGGGGCTCATTTAAAAGATAATCTCCTCCTCGTCGAGCAGGGTTTTTATGTTCAGGACGCAACCCTCCAGCACGGTAATGTCGTTGCTCCAATCCGTAATGATGCCGTCTTTGGCGGGCTGCATCACGGCTACTGTCCGCGAACCGGTTAAGATCCAAATGACCCGCTCCACGCCAAAATTGAACAGTGTCCTCGATTTATCGAGTACGTAGTTCAAGTCATTTTCCGACTCGTTCCAGTCGATCCGAATATCTACTTCGATCACCACTTTGGGCGGCACGTCGAAATATTTTCCTTTTATGGGTGGCAATGTAGCCTTATCAAAAATGGCAATGTCGGCGGCGAAATTATTGCCCCGGTCTACGTGCAATCCGGGTTCGCTCACGGCCATTTTGTACTGTTTCCGATCAATGCGGTTCCAGATTGTGGCCGCAATTGTCATCACGATCAAGCTTTGTAGGTCACTACTTCCCATAATTTCTTCGGGTTGAACAAGCCCCGCCAACACATCCCGGTAGCCCTTGTAATACAGGGGTTGCCCGTTCATCGTTTCGCGGATGAGCCGTTGGGGTATGGCGGGCGTCTGCACCACTTCGTCGGTCGTTGTCATGGCGTTGTCGAGAGTTGTTCCTTTTTGAATTTCCGGCCTGCTTCCAGTCCTTTCGGCATCCAGACCGTGGCTACGTCCATCACCTTGGGAGCCACGGGGCGTAGCAGGGGGTACATAAACGATTCACGGGCCTGATTCACAGGCATTTTGACGTTCATAAAACTAAACAGCCACAGAATCACACTAATTCCAAACACCCAGGTGAATATGCCCACCGCTGCCCCCGCCACACTGTCGAAGGTGCCGAGGATGGAGTATTTCATTGACCGCCGCAGAGCAAACCCCATGCGGTTGATCATGAACACAACGGGGAAAAAGATGATGGAAAAGCCCAGCCACGGCAGGAATTTCCGGGCTAGTTCGCGGCTGATGTAGGGAGCCAGCAGGTCGATGCCGAACTGCAAAAACTTGAACCCCACAATGAGCGCGATGACGAAGGCGATTATCGCTACCACCTCCACCAGCAGCCCCTTGCGGTAGCCGTTATACGCTCCCCACGCCAGAGGAATCAGGATCAGAATATCGAGGGTTGACACAGGGATAGTGAATTACAACAAACTTTTCACCATCGCCGAGACAGCTTTGCCTTCGGCTTTTCCAGCGAGAGCTTTCGTGGCGGCACCCATCACCTTGCCCATATCGCCGGGGCCGGTGGCACCAACTTGGGCGATGATAGCCTGCACGGCGGCACGGAGTTCGTCTTCCGTCAACTGCTGGGGCAGGTATTTTTCAATAACGGCGATTTCGGCTTCTTCCGTGGCCAGCAAATCAGCGCGGTTCTGCTGCCGGTAGATGTCGGCGGAATCTTTGCGCTGCTTCACGGCCTTCGAGAGCAGCTTGATCTCGTCTTCGGGCTTGAGGTCGCCACCGGCGGCACCTTCTTTGGTTTCTTCGAGCAGGATCATGGACTTCACAGCCCGCAACGCCCGCAGGCGGTCCTGGTCTCTGGCCTTCATGGCGGCCTTAACATCGGCGTCGATTTGTTGCTTGAGCGACATAGTTCAATGAGTGAATGAGTGACGGTCCGGCATCCCGGTTAACGAACAGGCAAAGGTACGGCTTCTCCTAAACCTATAAGGTTTTAGCCTGGCCGACATTCGGCTTATAGGTTTGCCCGACGCACCGCGTTCACCAGGTTATGCGCCCGGCGCGTTGTTTCAGGAATTCGGTAGCCACCATCGCATCGAAGCATCAAATCAACAGCCGTTTCGAGATCAATTAAGTGCCCTGGCGAGACGTAGACAGGGTTTACCTTGTTTTTTGTGCGAAGTGCCGCGCCGATCACCTCGCCCCGGTGCAGCATCGGCGACCATGAGCCGCGTTGGGTGGCGGGCTCTTCGTAGCGACCCACCAGCACCGATTTTCCGCAGCCCAGCGTAGGCCGATCCAGCAACAAACCCGCGTGTGAGGCAATGCCCAACCGGCGCGGATGCGCAATGCCATGCCCGTCGAAAACGACTACATCGGGCAGGATAGTCAGTTTGTCCCACGCTTCGAGCAGGGCCGGTATTTCGCGAAACGACAGCAAACCCGGCACATACGGGAACGAGGTGGTGGTAATGACTGTGGCTTCGGCGATGGTCTCCAGTGTATCTAGTCGCAACACAACGATACCGGCGTAGACGGTCTCTTCGAACTTGTTGAACGAAATATCGCAGCCTGCAATGGTCTCGGCGGGCCGCTCCAGCGGTTGTATACGCACCTGATTTCGCAGTTGCTGTTGCAGCGCAATCGCCGCTTCGGGGGTGTCGGGCCAGAGGTGAGTCATGAGGTTGATTGTTATCAAACCTGTAAAGCGGTCTGCCGCTGCGGTTTTTAAAAACCGCAGCGGCAGACCGCTTTACAGGTTTACTGCCGTTTCACCCCGGCCACTTCCAGCACCAGATCGGCACCGAATAAACCGGCGGGGGTTTGAAAACCGGGCTTGGCGTGGCCCTGAAGCACTTTTTTGGTAATCAGGAGCGAGGCAAGCGCGGTCATGTCGTAACCGTCGGGGCCGGAAAGTCGGGCTTCTACGACCTTCCCGACAGCATTGCGGGCGCGACCCCATACCTGCGTATTAGCTTGGCTGCGTTTTGTTGCGTCGGGACCGGTGATGCGTTTGGTAATCTGCTGTTGCACAAACCGTTGCACCCATTTCTGCCGGAGCAGCCAGCCTAGGTAATTCCCCATCCGGGCAAACCGAATGGCCATTGGTTCGGTGGCCATAAACGCCTCGATGTTGGGGATGCCCGTGGTGTGATAAGCCGTCGACACATCACCCCACGGAATACTCATACATGGCAACGTTTGCCCATTTAGAAATTTGACAGTCAACACTTTATGTGCGTAACCAACGGTTTTTAGTTTTCCGTTTTCGCGCACCAGCCCGCCCTGCCCCAGCCCATCGGCGGCGGTTTGGGCCGTGCCGTGGCTCACCGCGCCGCCGTCGTTGGCGAAGGCCAGTTCGAGGTGCGTAGCGTCGGGCAACTGATCCTTTAAATACCGGGCAATACAATCAGTCGGCACCACGTCGAACCCCACGCCCGACATAAGCATGACACCCGCCCGTTTAGCTTCGGCATCCATCGCTGCGCCTTGCTCGAAGACGGCGATTTCGCCCGTAATATCCAGATAATGAACACCGTTGCGCAGACAGGCTTGCTGCATGGGCAAGGCCGTTTTCGAGAATGGGCCCGCGCAATGCAGCACCACCGGTACCCCCTGCAAAGCAACATCCAGTGCCCCGGCATCGGTGAGGTCGGCCACGCGGTAATCGAAACCGTATTGCTCGGCCAACGGGCGGAGTTTGGTTTCGTCGCGGCCACAGAGAACAGGCGTGAGGCCAAATTGAGCTACTTTCTCCAGAATGAGGCGGGCAGTGTAGCCGTTGGCTCCGTAGAGCAAAAACGTGTTGGGGAGGTTCATTTAGGCCGGTTTAACCAGCTAAAGATACCAGCCGCCGTCAATCCGCCAATCAGGTACCAGGCCACCGTCAGCGAGGCGGTTGTGGCCGTGCGCCGAACGGGTTCGTCGCCCAGACCTAGTGGCTCGGCCAACGTTACAGCTCCGGCACCTGCCAACGCGCCCAATACTGCACCGAGGGGCACAATGGCCGACGGTTTTGCCAAGCCTATCAGACTGTAATAAAGCGTATTAGACAAAAGGTCGCCCGCCATCGCAGTGGCATAAAGCGTGTTGCCCGTGGGGGTGGGCAGGCCCGTAGCCTTCGTGATTTTAATAATGCCACGCTTACCCAATTTATCCACGCGGGGCGCTTTGGGAACCACTTGCCGTACGGTTTCGTGAATGGTATTCAGCACAACGGCCCCGGCGAGGCCGCTCAAAAAGGCACGGGATAAGGTCCTCTCCATCTGTTTTTGTCGTCTACAGTTCGTGGTTAAAACGGCTTGGGGCGTATGACTGTTTTTTGCCAGCCACTTTCAGACTATGATCAGCTAGCGACGAAACAGGTCTGTTGTAAAAAGAGCACAACTGATCTTGTCACCGTAGTCAACTTAACAACTAATTTATTAATACGATTCGTTAAACAAACAAACCCATTCTATACTCAATTTATTAACACTATATTGGTTAACTACTAAGATGCATTATCGCATATTTTGCAAGAGAGTAGCCCGATAGCGTAACGAATACTAATAAAATTTACCGTTTACTGATTTTATGTAAATAGTCAACAAAAAAAGTCAGGTAATTGGCCCCGTACAAAAATCGACCACCAGCCTATCTTTTCCAGGTCATGTCGAGTCGATTTTGCACAAAAAATACCATGATCAATTAACCTGAAGCAACATTATGCTACCGTACTCAAGCGCGCAATCGCCAATAGTAGCCAGTTGGGTAAGCCTCATACTGGCATTGCTGGTCAGCCATCAGCCCCTTTATGCGCAACTACAGGTCAAGGACGTAAGCCCCAATGCAGCCAACATAACGCGCTCACTAGGCCTTGATTATCAGTCTGTATCGGGTAAAGCACTGACCGTAACGATGGCCGCTGATCAACAACGGGTCTACCTCGGTGGGCATTCGGGCGTGTGGCGATCTGACGACGGCGGGGCCACGTGGCAGCATAAAGAACGCCCGCAACCCATCGGTAATGCGGTGGTGGTCAATGGTGCGTTATTATGCCCCAACGTGTATGATATTTTTGTGTCACCCACCAACAGTAATATTGTATTAGCGTCTACGGGTAATGACATACGGTCTCCGTCGAAAAGTGGTATTTACCGGTCTACAGATGGAGGGGATAACTGGACGCTGGTACATCAATTTAGTAGTCAGTCGGTGGGTATAGCCAGCCGAATAATGGCCGCACCCGATGATCCAACTAAAATTTATGTAGCCGGTCAATTTGCGGTAGCCAAAAGTGTCGATGGCGGCGCTACCTGGACAGAGACACGACCGCAGGGTAATCAATCGGGGCCGGTCTGGAGTATTGTTGTTGGCCCACAGCAAGGGGCGCAACGACGAGTGTACGCCATTGGTAATAAAGTCTGGTATTCGCTGGATGATGGCAACACCTGGCAGGAAGACGCTGCCGCCACGGCGGCCTCCGTTTCGGTTGGTGGCCCCGCCGATGGGGCCGGCCATAGTGCCAGAACGCTGGCGATTCATCCCGGCAATCCGACCATTGTGTACGTTGCCAGTGGTGGCACAATCTGGAAAGGCAATTTCGCGGCGGTGCCCGCCGGTGCTGCCGTTTGGACACAATTACCACCAACACCCATCAACTACCCGCTTGTTACCCCCAGCGGCACCGACTACATCGCGGCTCATATTGACCCCAGCGGCAAACTGTATTTGTTCGCGTCGGATCGGCGCACAAACCACATCTGCGTCGGTGAGCCAGCTTCGTCGGCTAGCTGGACCCGAATAGACCGCCCCGACGTACACGTTGACCCCCACGCCATGACGCTGAGTGCCAACTTTCGGTATTCCGAAGCGGGGGCAGGTCCGTTTGGGCGAATCATACTGGTGTGCGATGGGGGTGCTTATTACAGCACCGATGGCGCAAAAACCTGGAAATTGGGGGCAGGCGTCTCAACGCTGGGACTGGTCAACGCCACCGTTCTGCCCGGTCCCGACGGCATACCCGCCATTTGTATCGGCACGGGCGACAACGCGGGCTTCTTTTCAGACAATGGTGGTCGATCCTGGAAAACGCAGGACTACGTCGGGGGTGATAACGATGCCTGTTTTGCCGACCCCCTGCAACCCAACCGGCTCCTGGTTTTTGCCCCGCGTAGCGGCGAAAAAGGCATATTCCTGTACACCGCCCCGGTTGGCGAACGCCCCAACGGGGCTATTGGCACCAGCCAGCGCAAAATCATTCCCGGCCCGCCCCCGCCCGATGGCGTACCCGATGGCGACCAGCGGAAACGGGGGTGGAACGTGGTCAGCAATTTTTATAACCTCGGCTACCGACCGCTGATCTACGCGGTAGCTGGCCAGCGCCTCCGGCCCGACGGGGATTTTATCACGATCCGGTTTGCCACCAACCGGTCGTTTTTGGCCCGCACCACGGCTCTATCGTCCATCACCAATACAAACGACTGGGTCACGACCGCGACAACCGAAAACACGGGGGCGGCGGTGTTTCAGCAGGGGCCGGACCTGCCCGACATCGCCATCAACGTGGTGCAGGCATCGGGCGGGCATGAGTCGCCGACGTTTTACGTGGGCCAGCCCGACGGGTCGCGGCGGCTCTGGAAATGGCGAACCGGCATGAACCAGTGGCAGCCACTCGTGCCCGGACCCCTGGTCAACGGCGCGAATATCCCCGCCGTGGCGAACCGTTTTTTCGTCGACCCCTACCGGCCCAATCTTATTTATGTGCTGGATAATGCAGCCGTTCGCCGGTCAGACGACGGGGGTAACACCTGGACGGTGGATGCGTCACTGCAAAATGCCCTCACCGAAAACGGGGCTTTCCCGGTATCGGTTGGCTACGATGGCAACCCGGGGCAGGCCCTGCTAAGAGACATGGTTTTCGACCCCACGCAACCAGGCTATAGGTTTGCCGTTGGTCCCGCCGGGGTTTTCTACACCGCCGATGGTATCAATTGGCTGCACCTGCTCCTGACGTCGGCCATGCCGATGCGACCCAATAATGCCACCTACGACCCCTGTGAGCGTGCTTTATACGTATCGACTAACAACTGCGGGCTGCTCCGGCTGTCGCCATTACCGCCCGATTTTGTCGGAAAAATTGGCGGCTTACTCGGCGCACGGGGGCGGATCACGATGCTCCGCATCCACGATGTTGGAACTGGTTACGGACCGCCGAAAGACCAGATCGATGGCGAAGTGGTCATTCAGTTCAATGCCAACCAGGACAACGCCTATGGCTTTCAGTTGCGTAACGACGGCAACAAAGTAGCCCAAAAAGGCATGCTTACCTCGTTGCGACAAGCCTTCAAAACGAACACCCCGGTCAGGATCGATTACCTCAGAACGGGCTGCCATGTGGGGCAGATCATTCGGGTCACACAACAATAATGCGTTGATCAAACATCCAATAAACTACTTGATTATGAAACGTTTACCTCTTTTTTCGCTCGTCTCCTTTCTATTTTTCTCTTTCTCGATCAAGTCCGACCTGCTGGAAGCCACGGGCCGAATCACCCTGCTTCGGGTGCATGATGTGGGTACGCGATTTGGCCCGCCTAATGATCAGATCGACGTAGAGGTGATCATTCAGTTGAACACGCAACAGGGCAAAAGCTTTGGCTTTCAACTCCGGCCCGACGGCAACGGCCCCGCCAGAGAGGGTATGCTAAGCCTGCTGAAAGATGCGTTCGCCAACAACTGGCCCGTTACGATTGACTACCTGATCGACCCCGGAAAAACCAACGGCATTATCATCCGGGCGTGGGTTATTAAATAAAGCGATGGCGATATTTTGGGCTGTTATAGCTTTGGTGTAAAGCACCCAGCCTAATTCGCTCCTCTATGCCTATTCCCCGCCCCAGCCGCCGCCAAACCCTTGCCGCGCTCGCTGCCTTACCCGCCGTTTTAGGCACAAAATCGGCCATCGCCCAGCCCGCAGAACTCATTAAAAATGCCCCGTTCAAACTCAGTTTGAACATGAGTACCATCATGGGCCACAAACTGGGCTTCATTGGCGAACTGGAAACTGCCGCCAAAGCGGGCTTCCGGTCGGTGGAAATCTGGGTGGGAACGATGCAAACGTACCTCAAAACGAACACCACCGCCGAAGCCCGCCGCCGCATCAGTGACCTGGGCCTGACGGTTGAAAATACCATCGGGTTTGCGCCCTGGATTGTGGACGATGCCGCCGCCCGGCAAAAAGGGCTGGAGCAAATGAAGATCGAAATGGACCAACTGGCGCAACTCGGCTGCAAGCGCGTGGCGGCCCCGCCCATCGGTGCCCACACCGCCGGTGCGCCCATCATCGACCTGCACCGGGCGGCAGAACGCTACCGGACGTTGCTGGAACTGGGTGAGCAAACGGGCGTGAACCCCCAATTGGAACTCTGGGGGTTTTCCCCCAATCTGAACCACGTATCCGACGTGCTCTTCGTGGCCGCTGAAGCCAGCCACCCCAACGCGCGGCTGCTTCTGGACGTGTATCACCTCTACAAAGGCGGCTCCGGCACGGCGTCATTGCCGTTAGTGGGCAAACCCGCCATCGAGGTATTCCACGTCAACGATTACCCGTCTACCTTGCCCCCCGCCCAGATCACCGACGCCGACCGCACCTACCCCGGCGACGGTGTGGCCCCCATCAAAGCCATTCTGAAGCAGATTCAGGACCCCGACAAGGTTGGTCGCAACCCCGGCATCGTGATTTCGCTGGAAGTGTTCAACAAAAGCTACTACGCCCAACCCGCCGACGTGGTGGCAAAAACGGCTTATCAGAAGATGCAGGGGCTTATCAGTTAACAGTTCTACAGGATGCAAGATGCAGTAGCTCCGCCGAACCGGATGCACCGCCAGCTAGTTTACTAGTTATCAGTACTGCATACTGCATACTGTAAAAATGCATACTGTACTATGACCCGCCTGTCTGTCAACATCAATAAAGTAGCCACGATCCGGAATGCAAGAGGCGGCAACAACCCGAACTTAGTGCAAGTGGCGCTAGACTGTGAACGCTTTGGTGCTCAGGGTATTACCGTTCATCCCCGCCCCGATGAGCGGCACGTTCGCTATCAGGACGTGCTGGATTTGCACGAAGTCGTGACCACTGAGTTCAATATCGAAGGCAACCCCGACGAGCGGTTTATCGAGCTGGTTCGTCGCGTGAAACCTGCGCAGGTCACCCTCGTACCCGACGCGCCCGACGCTATTACGTCCAACGCCGGTTGGGACACGATCCGCCACGCTGACCATTTACGGAAGCTGATTGATACGTTTAAAGCCGACGGTATCCGGGTGTCCATCTTCGTGGATGCCGACGAACGGATGGTGGAAGGAGCCAAAGCCGTGGGCACCGACCGTATTGAACTCTATACCGAACCCTACGCCACCCACTACCCCACCAACCCCGATGCCGCCGTGGCTGACTTCGTGAAAGCGGCCCTGAAAGCCCAGGAACTGGGTTTAGGCCTCAACGCGGGGCATGACTTGAGCCTCGAAAACCTTCGCTTTTTCGCCTCCAACGTCCCCGGGCTCCTCGAAGTATCCATTGGTCACGCCCTCATCGCCGACGCGCTCTATTTCGGATTAGAGAATACAATTCAGATGTACCGGAGAGAACTACTGTAAAATGGCTTCGCGCACTAACCATCTGCGCGCGAAGCCATTTTACAGTAGGAATTTTTCATTTTACATTAATGCCCATGCCGCTTTCAGTCAACGACTTCCTTTCCCAAGCCGAAACCCTACCCATTATCGACGTCCGTTCGCCGGGGGAGTATGGGCAGGCGCACATTCCGGGTGCGGTGAGCATGCCGCTTTTTAATAATGAAGAGCGGGCGTTGGTGGGCACCAAATACAAACAGGCCGGAAAAGACCATGCCGTGTTGCTGGGGCTGGACATGGTGGGGCCGAAGATGTCCCATTTTGTGCGGGCGGCCAAAAAACTAAACCCGCAGGGCAAGCAGGTGCTGGTACATTGCTGGCGTGGCGGCATGCGTTCGGGGTCGATGGCGTGGCTGTTCAACACGGCAGGGGTACAAGCCGACACACTGGTGGGCGGTTACAAAGCCTACCGCAACGCCGTTTTGGCAGGCCTCGCCGAACCACGAACCCTGCTTATTCTGGGCGGAAAGACAGGGTCGGGCAAAACCGACATTCTGAAACAACTAGCCGCGCAGGGCGAGCAAATCATTGATCTTGAGGGGCTTGCCCACCATAAAGGCTCAACCTACGGGGCCATTGGGCAGTTGCCGCAACCGTCGAGCGAGATGTTTGAGAACCTGATCTATGACAAGTGGCGGCGGCTTGATTCCTCCCGGCGAATCTGGCTCGAAGACGAAAGCCGCAACGTGGGTAGCTGCTTTATTGCTCCGCCCCTGTGGACCCAAATGCGGGCCGCGCCCGTGGCCTTCGTCGACGTGCCCAAGGCCGTGCGGGTGGAGCGACTCGTGCGCGAATACACCGGCATCGACCATGCGTTGCTGGTGGCCGCTACCGAGCGCATCAAGAAACGACTAGGCGGACAGGCCACCACCGATTGTTTGTCTGCTTTGGCGCAGCACGACTACGCCACCGTGGCCAATATCACGCTCGATTACTACGACAAGGCCTACCTCCACGGCCTCAGCCTGCGCGATCAGGTCAATGTGTATCCAATTGATATTAAGCAGGATAACCCCACTGAAACGGCCCAACGGCTTATTGCCTGGGCTGATGCTCAGGCCGAAACGGCCGTTGTTCCAGTTGAGCTAACAGCAGGTGAAACCAGACAGTGAAGGTGTCGGGAGCGGTAGCCATTTCGCTCAGCAATGCCTCCCGACTGATCCAGCGTACGGCCATCACTTCGTCGGGGTTGAACGGGATCGGGCCTTCATATTGGCCCGTAAACACATGGTCGAACTCGTGTTCGGTCAGGTTGTTAGGCAGCGTGGCGTGGTAGATAAAGCTAAACGCGGGCGACAGTTCGGTTCTGAAACCCGTTTCTTCGTCCAGTCGCTGTTCGGCCTGCTGCAACGTGCCGGTGGGGTCGGTGGGGTGGCCACAGCAGGCGTTTGACCATAGTCCGCCCGAATGGTATTTTTCCAATGCCCGCTGCTGCAACAAATAATCACCGCGCTCATTGAAAATCAGGACGGAGAAAGCCCGGTGCAGGGCACCGTCGTGGTGAACCTGCATTTTTTCGGCGGTGCCAATCACCTCATCCTGTTCGGTAACGAGCAATAAATCAGGCGATTGCGTTTGTGATGAGGTCATGGTGTTGTGTCTACGGCTGCAATCAGGCGGTTCGATGCATTAATGAGCCGCCCGCTGCTGATTGTCTGACGAAACTACAACTCGTCTGCCTGCCAATGCAACCTTCCGGATTTCATCTGTTGCCAAACCTATTTTTTGGTTATACGGCCAGTCTTCACAAGTGTATATTTGGCGGCACACAATTTCATTGGTTGCCATGCCTATTCGTTACCAGCTTACCAGCCTTACATGCCTGCTTCTGTTGGTCTCTTTCAGCCGGGATAGTCAGGCGCAGCGTACTGTTTATGAATCCTTTGCGGTTGACTCAGCAGCGGCTCCGCGTGGGGGATTACCCATGATAGAACGGTTTTTGACCGTCAACCTACAGAAGCCGTTTATGGCGCAGATAGCCAACACCGTGGGCAACGTGGCCGTGGAGGCGGTGGTGGAACCTGATGGCCACCTATCGAATGTAGCCCTGGTGAAAGGAATACGGCCCGACTGCGATCAGGAGGCGTTGCGGGTTATGCGCTTGTTCAATGCCTGGGTGCCCGCCCGGAAAGCTGGCCAACCCGTGCGGCAACGTATTGTCTTCTCCGTACCGTTTGTGGCTAATCAACCGCTTCATATCAAACAGATAGCCCCAAACGTCATCCACCTGATTCATGACACAGACAGTAAAGGCCAAAGCCCGTCGGACAGCCGCGCACCCAAACGGCACTGGTCGAGTATGACTATACCCGTCGATACCCTGGGGCAGATCGTTGGCGATGCGCAGGAAGCAGACTATAGCGGCAAAGACAAAAAGACATTTACACTACATCACGAGCAACTACCGGCCAATGACGGGGTTGGTGTCTGGTACCAGCACGGCCTGACCAGCAACGACTGCCGGTGGTATGACAACGTGATGACGACTGACAGTAGGGGCTATGTACGAATCAGAACCTACTATAAGGATCAGCGGCTTCAGACTCAACAATCGTTTACCAAAACCGGCATGGTCGATGAATTATGGGAGTGGCAAAACGGCTACATGCGGATCACCAGCTGGTACCCCAACGGGCAGTTGAAACAGATTTCGGAAGTAAAAAAACGATTCATGGACCCTGTCATGGACTCAACGTGGGTAGTGGCTTTTTGGGACAGTACAGCCCATAACACCCTCCGCGAAGGTAACGGCGTCATCACCTCGACCGAACCCGCCCGGTCGCGGCGGGACACGACCCTGTTTACGCAGTTTGTGCAACACGCCAATTACCAGAACGGCCTCAAATCGGGAGTATGCACAGGTGCTTATGCCGACGAGTCATATGCTTATCGGGAAACATACGACAAGGGGGTTTCGCGGGGAGGGTATGCGGTCCGGTTCGGGCACGATACCCTTCGCTATGCCCAAACGCTCACGTACCCAACGTTTCGGGTTGGCTCCAGAGCAGCCGATCAGTTTATTGCCAACACCGCTACGTACCCCCGCGTGGCGTGGCAAAAACAACAGGCAGGCATCGTGCGGGTTGAGTTTATCATTGATGAAACGGGTAAGTTGAGCCATCGGCAACTCAGTTACAGGGCTTATCCTTTGTTAGATGCCGAAGCCTTTCGGATGGTCGATGCTTCGGCCAATCTGTGGCAACCGGCCTTGTTGCGGGGCGAACCAATCCGGCTGAAACACGCCCTGGTGTTTTCATTTGGCCGTGATCGGCGTTCGCTGTTTGTGCGGCTGTAACTAGTATTACGTTGTCTCTGGCAGGTTACGCTTTCCGTGAAAGGCCGTATTTTTGCGGCTTATTAGATCGTAAACATGTCGCTGAAACACGTTCCCCTTGAGGCTGTCCACCGGGCGTTGGGGGCCAAAATTGTTCCCTTTGCGGGCTACGAAATGCCCGTTCGCTACTCCTCTGATCTCGACGAACACAACACCGTCCGCAATGCCGTCGGTATCTTCGATGTGTCGCATATGGGCGAATTCATCCTGAAAGGCCCCGGTGCGCTTGACCTCATTCAAAAAGTGTCGGCCAACGATGCCAGCGTACTCTACGACGGTCGGGTGCAGTATTCGTACCTGCCCAACAGCAGCGGAGGAGTGGTCGATGACCTGCTCGTGTACCGGATTTCGGAGATCGAATACATGCTCGTGGTCAATGCCTCGAACATCGAAAAAGACTGGAATCACATCAGCCAATACGCCCCGGATTATGACGTGGATATGGTGAACGTATCCGACGATATGTGCCTCTTTGCCGTGCAGGGGCCGTTGGCGGCCAAAGCACTGCAACCGCTGACCAACGCCCTCCTCGACGGGATGTCGTACTACACGTTCGAGAAGACCGATTTCGCGGGCATGGCCAACGTGGTCGTGTCGGCAACGGGCTACACGGGCGCGGGTGGTTTCGAGATTTACGTGTCGAATCACCAGGCCGAAACCGTCTGGAACGCCATTATGGAAGCCGGTAAACCCTTTGGCATCAAGCCAATTGGCCTCGGTGCCCGCGATACCCTCCGCCTTGAATCGGGTTATTGCCTCTACGGCAACGACATCACCGACGAGACA
This sequence comes from Cytophagales bacterium, assembly GCA_038230755.1. Taxonomy (GTDB): domain Bacteria; phylum Bacteroidota; class Bacteroidia; order Cytophagales; family Spirosomataceae; genus Fibrella. The sequence goes on from JBBRMP010000001.1 coordinate 97,481, forward strand.
TCACCACTGGAAGCCGGGCTGGGTTGGGTCACCAAGTTCACCGCTGCGGCGGGCCGTCACGATTTTGTCAATTCCACCGCTCTGAAAGCCCAAAAAGACGCGGGTCTCACGCGCAAACTCATCGGCTTCAGTATGGTTGACCGGGGCATTCCGCGCAGCCATTATGAACTCTGCACCGCCGACAGCACCGTGGTTGGCGAGGTTACCTCAGGCACCCAATCGCCCACCCTCGGCAAAGGCATCGGCATGGGCTACGTCCCCACCGAGCTGAGCAAACCCGGCACGGAAATCTTCGTGAAAGTCCGCGATAAATTACTGAAAGCGGAGGTGGTGAAGGTACCATTCTTGACGAAATAATGAAACACATCGACGTTTGCTTAACCCCGGATTTGCTCCACCTCCACGACGTAGACAATACCATTGTGGTGGTAGCTGACATATTTCGGGCTACTTCGTGCATGGTCACGGCTTTTGCCTATGGCGTGGGCAGCATCATTCCCGTGGCCACCGTGGCGGAGTGCCGCGACCTGCAACAGCGGGGCTATCTGGCTGCTGCTGAGCGCAATGCGCAAACGGTGGAAGGCTTCGACCTCGACAATTCGCCGTTCAGCTACATGGACGAACGAATCGAGAGGGCCGACGTTGCCATGACTACCACCAACGGCACCCTGGCCATTACCAAATCGCGGTCGGCGGTGAAGGTGCTGGTGGGGGCGTTCCTGAACCTCGAAGCCGTGGCACGCTACCTGCGCGGACAGTCGTATGATGTGCTGGTGCTGTGTGCGGGCTGGAAAGGGCGGCCCAATCTTGAAGATACGCTCTTCGCTGGTGCCCTCGCCGACCGCCTCAAAGATGAGTATTCGATGATGGAAGACAGCGTGATCATGGCCCACCGCCTGTATCTCGATGGCAAAGACAATCTTATCAGCTACCTGTCTGCCGCCTCGCACATCCGCCGCCTGCAACGCCTCGGCATCCAGAAAGACATCGCCTACTGCCTGCAACATGACCTTTACGATGTGGTGCCGGTGTTGCGGGGTAATGCGCTGGTGAAAATGGAAACAGCCCCCTAGCCCCCAAAGGGGGAACACCCTCACCATGGAATCAACTACTCCCCCTTCGGGGCTGTCTTTCTCCCAACTCACCTCCCTGCTTCAGGAACGCTTTACGGTGGTGGCCGTGGAAGGGACGTTCCAGCCGTACCTGACCGTGGAGGCGGGCGAGTTGGTGGCGTTATGCCAATTTCTGCGCAACGACGACCGCCTCTTTTTCGACCTGCTGGCCTGCGTAACGGCCATCGACAACGGCGTGGAAGCCGGTACGATGGAAGTGATCTATAACCTGACGTCAATTTCCTACGGCCACAACCTGATGCTAAAGTTGACGATACCCCGGCCAGTACCAGCTACGCAAAATACTGATTCAGAAGTAGTTGCCAATATAGCACTGCCCGACGTACCTAGCCTGAGCGGCGTATGGCGCACGGCAGACTGGCACGAGCGCGAGGCGTTCGATCTGGTCGGCATTCGCTTTGTGGGCCACCCCGACCTGCGTCGTATCCTGCTCCCCACCGATTGGGTTGGTCACCCCCTCCGCCGCGACTATCAGGAACCCGACCGGTATCATGGTATTTCGACAAAGTAGGCGGCAGTTTTTTGCCTAATTTGCCTCTCTATGAACATTCGTATCCTTCTCGGTATTCTGCTGTGCCTGGCTACGTCGGGAATTTCTCATGCCCAAACGGCGGTCGATTCGGTGATTGTGTCGGGGCAGGTGCAGCGGCTGTCGGCGCGGTTATACCGGCAGTCGCCCAACGTGGTGGTCAGTCGAACCAATATCTTGCGTGGAGGGGCCGACCAGTCATTTTCGGCCCCGTTGCAAACAGATGGGCAGTTTCGGGTGTCGGTGCCCATTATCTATCCGTTGGAAGAAATGGCGTTTCAGGTGGGCAATGCCACCACGGCTTTTCTGGCTACGGCGGGTTCGGTCACGATCAACATCGACAATGATTCGTTGTATGTGGCGGCGGTGCCGTTTCAGTTTGGTGGGGTCAACGCGCAGGTGAATCAGCAGTTTGCGCAGTACAAAGCTTTTGAGGCAGAACAACTCGTGGGCAAGGCGGCAATAGCCCGTCAGAAGGCCATCCAGAAAGCGTTGAGCGGGTCACTATCCGACGCATTTTCCACGATCAATACCCTATTTGTAAGTCAGTTAACTGCTTTTTCCGCCAATCGTACCGTATTCCCGCTGGTGACGACATGGGTGCAGGCCAATGCCCGCTACGACGCCGCAGCCTACGTGATCGATAAGGCCACCGAAACGGGCCAACGGGTATCGACCGCGTTGCAAACGAGTTTGTTTGTCGGCCCCGACAACCTCATGACTCCCGCCCGCGCCACGGCGCTGGGGCGGCTGGGCACCTACGCGGCAACCTATATTGCCCAAAATACAATACAGGCCGGGCGGAGCATTAAGGTACGAACCATTGCCAGTTTGCTGGCCAAATATGGCAAAGACCTCACTACCGACGACCGCGAAAAGCTGGCCAATTTTGAAAAAACCAACACCGCCCGGCAGGCCGATATGCGCTATTTCTCCAAACTCATGGAGCGCAACACCGACACCATTTCGCGGGTGGTGAGCTACGAGAACACCATCGCCTCGGCCCGTTCGCTGTTCGATAGTACAGCCATCGATTTCCTGAAAGGTCACACGCTGGCGCTGGCCGTGCCGCAACTGACACTCAACATTGTTCAACTGCTGGGGCAGCATATCAGGCCTCAAATCGTTGACCGCCACCTTCGCCAATCGTTTGATGACCTGCTGGCCCTGGCTTTGCGCGATACGGCCCGCGTTCGGCTGGCCCGCGCGGCCTACTTGGCGCTGGACAAAAAAAGAACAACCGGCTCCGTTGCCGATGGGATTATTGTGACCGCCGCCGCCTACGACAATGGTGCTGATCTGGTGCAACGGGTGCTGGATCGCAACCGGGGCCGGGTGATTTACACGGTGCTATGGTCGCCGGAGAGTAGCCCTACAGTACAATTGGCGCAGGATATTCAACGCCTGAATGATGTCTTTAGCCCCCGCGACGTGACCATTCTCTACGTCGCCACTAACAACACCGACGACGAATTGTGGCTGGAAACCATTGTACGTAGCCGACTGCGGGGCGAGCACCTACGCCTTAGCGAGAGCCAGACCTTGCAGGCCACCTCGCTGCTTGGCCTTTATGACCCCAACCCGGCCCGGATCTACACCCCTACCGGCAAGCTGAATAAAAAAGAAGCCCTGCTGCCTGACCAGTTCGACAGGTTGGTAGAACAAATCCGCGAACTGCTCAAATGAGGGCACTTTTCTGGGTCTTTCTGGCCCTGCTGCTGGCTACATACTACCAACGTGGCAACCATTATGACGAAGCCTGGCTGGCCGAACAGGCCTACTGGCTGGTACACGGTGGCGTGGTCCGGTCTGAGCTTTTTCGCGGGCTGAACGGCTGGGAAAATGGGCTATTTGTCTTTCATAAACTCTTCATTTACCTCAGCGCGGGTTGGCAGGCCCTGTTTGGGTTCTCGCTGGTGGCGGGCAAGCTATTCAGTCTTGTCTGGGCTACGCTCGGCGGGGCATTTTTATGGGGTCATCTTCGGCAGCAACCCATTGACAGTCAGTATGTTTGGTTGGGCATACTACTCTACGTATCCAGCCGTTTTCTGATCGAATTTTCGTTTGTCTACCGCCCCGAAGCCATGTGTGTCACGCTGGGGTTTGCTTCATTTTGGCTCCTGACCAGCCACCGCTGGGGATGGGCCGCGTTACTGGCGGGGCTGGCCGCACTAACGCACCTGAATGGCCTGTGTTTTGTGCTGGCCGGTTGTGGTTTTCTTTTCTGGAACAGACAACCCGCGCGGGCCACTGGTTTCGGCCTGCTGGCGGGGCTGACGGCCAGTGTTTACCTACTCGACGTGTTCCTCGGCAACGGTTGGCCCGTTTTTCTGATGCAGCTTCGAAACGACCCCGCCCGGTGGCAACTGCACAGCATCACCGATAAAATTTGGCTTACGGGCCTAAATTACGAACTCAGTCTGCTTGTACTGGCCGTCTATTGGCTAACTCGCGCCGACAAACGTTCGTCGGCGTTGACCCGGCCCATTAGTCGGTATTTGGTGTTAGTTGTGGTTGGCTATCTGGGACTGAGTCGGGGCTATGCGCCTCAATATGTGCTGTTGCTCGTGCCTTTCGTTTGCGCATTTTTGGTTACTCAACTAGCTGATTACCAATTTTTTAATCGAAACAACTGGCGGGTACGTGGCTTGCAGATAGCTCTTTTTATTTACCTGCTCACTGGTTTTGCCAAAGCGGCGGCATCGGTCCATTTCAATCTGACTACCCCCGGCATTGTAGCCTCAAACACGCGTATGGCCAGCTTTATTGGTAAACCCGGTCAGCGGGTGCTGGCCCCACTCGATTTCTTTTACGAGCAAATAGGGCATTACCAGATTCAGGGTATAGATCGACACGTAGTCGATTTTTTCAAATTCAATCCGCAAAGCCAGTTTACGCACCAACAACTCTTTGCAATGGCCCGGCGCGAACGCTTCGCCGCTGTAATCACTTACGACGGCAAAGGCCCGGCGGCGGCTCTTACCGACACCCACCCCCTAGCCGATTCGCTCCACCACCTGGGAACCTACCGCCGTGTTTATCAGGACCGTTGGCACAGTCTGTACCTGCCTGACCAGTAACCTATTGCCGGGGGGGGTAATTTCCCACACCATTACGCGCTGATGAATCGTTTATTCTGGCTTTTTCTGACCCTCCTTGTGGCCACTGCCTACCACCGAAGTGAGCACTTCGATGATGCGTGGTTTGCCGAGCAGGCCTATTGGCTGGTGCGCGATGGGCGGGTACGTTCTGCCTTTTTCAGGGGGCTGAACGGGTGGGAGAACCAGCTTTTTGTGTTTCACAAAGGGTTTATTTATTTCGGCGCGGCCTTGCAGGGGTTATTTGGTTTTTCGTTGCCCGTCGGCAAAGCAGTGGGTGCCTGCTGGACGTTGGTGGGTGGGCTGGCTATCTGGTGGCAGGTGCGGTGGCTGGAGCTGGCGACGCGGTGGGTGTATCTGGCGCTGCTACTTTATGTAGCCAACGGTATGCTCATCGAATATGCGTTCGTGAACCGCCCCGAACCCATGTACGCTTCTCTGGGCTTCATCTCATTTTTGCTGCTTGTGCGGGGGCGCATAGCCGGGGCCGGTTTGCTGGCCGGGCTAGCGGTATTTACCCACCTCAATGGCCTATGTTTTGTGCTGGCCGGGCTGGGATGGCTAGGGTGGCAGCAACGGGGCAACGCGCTACGGCCCGCCCTCCGGTTTGGGTTAACAGCCGCCGCCAGTAGCAGCCTTTACCTGGCCGACGTGCTGCTGGCCAATCAGCTACCCATGCTCTGGGCGCAGTTTATCAACGACCCCGCTACGATGCATGTGACCACACTATCCGACAAACTGCTCATATCCAGTAAATTACACGAGCTATTGTTTCATAGTGAGGAAGAGGCAACGATGTCGGCGCTGGTGATAGGCGTGGGGGTACTGACCTATTGGCCCCGGCTACGTACCCGGCCTAAACCAGTTGATGGGGCGGCAGCATTGACCAGTACGGGGCGGTATCTGCTGCTACTCTTGCTGGCGTTTATGCTCATTACCAAAAGCAATACCGACTATTACTACCTCATTTTTTTGCCCGTAATCTGCATCTGGATAACACAGTGCGTGGCAGGCTGGTCAGCAACCAGAACGTCGCCGATTGTGGCACGCTGGCGATCATACGGGCTGGGGCTGTTGCTGGGCGTTTACCTGCTGGCGGGCGCTTACAAGGCGGTGATCACCATTCAGTCAAATTTCAGGCAGCCGGATGTCGTTCAGAAAAATGCCCGGTTAGCCAGCTTCATCCAACAGCCGGGTGCCCGCATCATTGCCCCGCTCGATTTTTTTTATAACCAGCAGGAACACTACCAAATCCACGGCCTGAGCTACTACCACCTGCTCAACCAGAAAGCCTACGGTGGCCAGATGACGGTAGACCAATTTTTCCAACTCGCCGACGTCGACAGTGCCGTAGCCGTTATTAGTGATTATGGCCGCGACTTCTCATACCCCATAAAAAAAGACACACCCGCCCGCGTTGGTCGCTACGGGCGGGTGTATCAGGATGAGTGGAATGCGGTGTACCTACTTCTGAAACGACCCGAAAATATAGTCCCACATGGGCGATGAGACGCCGTAGTTGCTTTCGGTGTTTTTGTAGTGGTGGATGCTGTGGTTAATCCAAAGTTGTTTGAATGCATTCTTGGGCGGTGCGTAGGCGTGTACAATAAAGTGTACGGCCAGATAGCCCGTGTAGCCCACCATAAAGCCGGGGAAGAACGCATAGGCAGCTTCGCCCATCATCAGGAAAAACAAGCCGAAGAAAAAGCCCGCCACAATAACAGCCAGTGCCGGGGGCATAGCCAGGCGCGTTTTGTCTTTCGGATACTCATGGTGAACCCCATGAAACGTATACTGAATCTTGGCCCGCTCAGGCGTGGTAGGTGCGAGGTGATATAGGTAACGGTGCAGCACATATTCAAAAATGGTGAATACGAACAGCCCAGTGGCGAACAACCCACCAATACGGACCGAACTCATGTCGGTATACGTGAAGGCATACCAACCCAGAAAAGCCGATAACGTCAGCCACATAGTAATGGGCACCGAGATATGGGTACGTGACAGGTACTCCAGAACCTGATTGTCGAAAAGTTTTTTACTGCCGTTGTGTTTGGGCCTTGAATGAACCGCTTTATATTCTTCAACTTGCATACAATCGAGTAATTAGTAGTTGGCAATAGTAACCGATTTCTCCGTTCGTCTGTTCCAAACCAGTCAACCAAATTGACTAAATAGCCCCTGATTTGGCCACTTCCACCGAATCGTTTAATCGCTCCTTCGGAACATCCAACGGGGCTTTGGGTAATTTAGGCTTAATAATTAACCGCAGCGACTGGTTGTAGGTTAGGTAATTCCACATCCAGTTGATGAAGATAAGCAGCCGGTTTTTCACGCCAAGGATGGCCATCAGGTGTACGAACAACCAGGTAAGCCACGCAAAGAATCCTTGAAATTTGATGAACGACAAATCGACCACCGCCAACCCCCGGCCAATGGTCGCCATCGAGCCTAAATCGCTGTAAGTAAACGGCACCAGTTGTCCGCCACGCACCAGCAACGTCAGGTTTTTCGACAGTAGCCTTCCCTGTTGAATGGCGGGTTGCGCCACCTGTGGGTGCCCATTAGGCCAGATGTCGCCTTCGACCATCGTAGCCAGATCACCCACGGCAAAGATATCGGTGAAGCCCTGCACCTGATTGAACCGGTTCACGATCAGCCGCCCACCCCGCCCAACAGACTCAGCGGGAATGCCCAGCGGTGTATTGGCTTTCACCCCCGCCGCCCAGATCAGGTTGTTGGTGCGCAGGGTGGTGCCGTCGGTCATAAACACCGTTTTCCCGTCGAAATCCTTGACACGGGTGTTCAGCCGCACGTCAACACCGAGTTCTTTCAAATACGCCAGCGAGTGTTCCTGCGACTGTTTCGACATCGGCCCCAGCACCTCTCCACCCGATTCGATCAGGTGAATGTCCATCGTTTTGAAATCGAGTTCGGGGTAATCGCGGGGCAGCACGGTCTTGCGCATTTCGGCCAGGGTACCGCAGAGTTCGACGCCCGTTGGCCCGCCGCCCACCACCACCACATCCATGAGGCCATCCAGTTCGTCTTCCGTCTCGACGCTCAGCGCCTCCTCGAAATTCTGCAACAGCCTGTTTCTTAAGGCAATAGCCTCCTGTACCGACTTCATGGGCAGGGCAAGGTCGATGATGTTTTGCTGCCCGAAAAAGTTGGTATCGGCCCCCATCGCCAGCACCAGATAATCGTAGGTGATGGGGCCAATCTCGGTGTCGATGGTTTTATCGGCGGGGCGAATGCCGGTCATGCTCGTAATCCGAATATGCACATTGAGGTTGTCGCCGAGGGCCGCGCGGAGGGGAAACAAAATCGAGTTGGCTTCCAGCCCGGCGGTGGCTACCTGGTAATAGAGCGGCTGAAATTCATGGTAGTTGTATTTGTTCACCAGCACCACCTGAAACTCAGACCGGTGGGATAAATCACGGGCCAGCGTCAGCCCGCCGAAACCAGCGCCCACGATCACCACGCGCTTCCGGTCTGTAATGGGAATGTTTGGATTCATGCGTTGTAACTGTTTAGGTAGTCCACTGAACTGATAATCAAGCACTTGCAAAATTAAAAATCGCAAAAGTATTTAATGTCTAAAAGTCAAGTAGTTGATCATCAGCACATTAATATTTTTGCTTAGTTTAACTCATAAATTAGAAAAATTAGTAACTTACTGATTGTCAGATAATTGGCTTGAATTTGCCTACCTAAACAGTTACCATGCGTTAAGCAAATAAATCAGGGAGCGTAAATGTGAACTCAGGCAGCACCGGGGCAGCAGAAACCACGTCATCATTGGCAAACACGTGAATATCGAGCGGCGAGGAGTACGCATAAATACGTTGCCGCTTGGGAACGATGTACCAAACCAGTTGTGCCCCGCCGTCGAAGTAGTCCTGAATTTTATCCAGCACATCATCCAGCGTTTCCGAATCCGACAGCAATTCAATGGCAAACAACGTGTTCACCCGCTCACCCCGCCGAATAGCTGCTCGCTGTTCTGCCGTGATATACGTCAAATCAGGGATCCGTTTTCGACTGCCATCCACGTAGGAATCACCTTCGGGAATAAGCAAGTGCTTCTGTTGAAATTGTGGCGTTTGAATAAACTGCCGTACCAGAAAGTCGGCAATGTCAAACTCATCTTGTTTCATGGCGGGTTTGGGAATGATACGGCCCCGGACAAATTCGTAGCTGCCCTCGTGGGGGTGGTGCCGTTCCCACTGCTCAAACTCGTCGATGGTTTGCAGTGTCGTCGGCAGTGTTTCAGATGGTGGGTGAATGGCCAGCATAACAGATCATTTTTTCAGGTACGCTAAAGATACACAGACATTACACGCCCACCGAAAGTGCCTGCCGGGCAACCGATTCCTTCATGACCCGCTCATAATGCGCCTCATACATGGGCAGAATCTTCGACAGTTCAAATTGTTTGGCCCGTTCCAGCGCGTTGGCCTTGAAGGTAGGCAAATGGTCATCATCGAGCACGTAACGGGCGTTTTTGACCATATCGGCCACGTCACCCACGTTGCTCAGGAAACCCGTCACGCCGTTGATATTCAGTTCGGGCAGGCCCCCGGCGTTGGACGAGATCACGGGCACTTCGCAGGCCATTGCCTCCAGCGCCGCCAGGCCGAAACTCTCGTTTTCCGACGGCATCAGAAACAGATCGGCTACCGACAGCACCTCTTCTACGGCGTCGAGTTTACCCAGAAAACGCACATCGTCCATAATGCCTAGTTCGCGACAAAGTGCCTGAATACGAGCACGTTCGGGGCCATCACCCACCAGCAGAAGCTTCACGGGCACGGTCTCGCGGAGGTGATAAAATACCATCACGGCATCGTCGATACGTTTTACTCGGCGGAAATTGGAGGTGTGCACCACCAGCTTCTCACCGTTGGGGCAGATAGCCAGTTTGAAGTGATCTTTCTGCTGCCGCTGAAACCGCGACAGGTCGATAAAATTGGGGATGACCTCAATCTCGCGGGTGATCTTGAAATGTTCGTAAGTCTCTGTCCGCAGGTTTTCCGACACCGCCGTTACCCCGTCCGACTCGTTGATGCTGAACGTGACCACGGGTTCATACGAAGCGTCTTTACCCACCAGCGTTACGTCGGTGCCGTGCAGCGTAGTGACCACGGGCGTGTAGCGGCCCCGCGTTTTGAGCACCATTTTAGCCATATACGCCGCCGACGCGTGGGGAATAGCATAGTGTACGTGCAGCAAATCGACGTTTTCATTGAGTACCACGTTCACCATTGCGCTCGTCAGCGCCGACTCGTAGGGGGCGTACTGAAACAGCGGATAGGACGGGATATTGACTTCGTGATAGAAGACGTTTTCGTTGAAAAAATCGAGGCGGGGGGGTTGCTGGTAAGTGATAAAATGCACCTGATGGCCATTTTTGGCCAATGCCTTACCCAACTCAGTAGCAACCACGCCACTACCCCCGAAGGTGGGATAACAAACGATACCAATTTTCATGTCTCAGACCGCGCTTGTGTGGCAGTCTGAACCACAACACGGAAATGAGTCGAAAAGGTTGGGTTAATAATTTAGTCATAGGTGTAGGCGGGGTGAGCGTTTTTGTCATCTCAACAGTAAGAGGGATCTTAGCTAATAGCCAGTTAAGCGGCCTGCTAGCTAAGATCCTTCCTACTGTCGGGATGACAAAAACCGCTTACGACTTAAACCCCTCCCGCACCACCATCAGCGCGAAGCCAAGCAGATTGGTACCTTTCCAGCGAGTGGGGTCCAGCGCGGCGAGGTCGTCCTGCGCCAGACCAATGCCCCAGACAGGGTCTACCGGACTGGCTTCCACCAGAACACGGTTGCCGGTTTGTTGCAGGTACGTCTGCAAGTCAGCGTGTTGGCTAAACTTGTGCCGGTTACCCGCCACCACGATGGCGTAGCAGGCCGCCTGCCAGATTTCGGGCACAAAACTGCGCACCTGCCGACCCAGCTTTTTGGCCTCAGCGGGGGTTTTAGCCTGAAGAATCCTGGCTAAAACGGCCTCATCGTTGAACAGCCGTGCTTTTTCGGCCATCATCCAGTGTTCGGCTGTGGCATAGGTAAGACCATCCACCACAAACGGCGCGGGCCACCATTGGCTGAAACAACCTTTGCCCACGCTACCATCTTTTTCGGGCCGATGGCCCCAAAATAGCAGGTACTTCAACGGCTCATTCGCCGCATCTTTGGCTAGGAGCCAGTCGAGGTTGTACTTCATCCGTATGTTGCCTGAATAACGTGTTCACGCCAGCCACTTACTCTTCCAATAATCCCGATGTTTCGCGGAGGATACGCTGGAGGAGGGGTTGAAACTGGAAATAACCCGCCATCGGGTGGCCAATCTGGCCGCGTGTGAGCAGGGCCGTTTCGTGATTGATGGCAATGACGGGGTGGCCGCTGGCTTCGGCGATCAGCTGAGCCTGACAACTCCGGTCCATCGTAATAAACCACCACGCGGCTTCTTCTACGGTGCCGCCTACAGTGAGCAGGCCGTGGTTTTGCAGAATGCACGCCTTTGTTTTGCCGAGGGCGGCAGCGATGCGTTGTCCTTCTTCTACCTCATTGACTACGCCTCCGTAATCATTAAACAGGCCGTGGTCGTCGTAAAAGGCGCAGGCATCCTGGGTACTGGGCGGCAGTTTCCGGCCCAGCGTAGAGTAGGCTTTTCCGTACATGGAATGCGCATGGGCGGCGGCCACCACGTCGGGGCGGGCGGCATGAATTTGCGAGTGGATGGCAAACGCGGCCCGGTTCACCGAATACTTGCCCTCCACGACGTCGCCCCGGTGATTTACGCAAATGAGGTCGTGAAGGCCCACAGAGCCAAAATCGACCCCAAATGGGTTCACCCAGAAATGGTCGGTGTGCTCCGGGTCGCGGACGGTGATGTGGCCCGCCACGCCTTCGTCGTAACCAAATTTCGAGAATAGCCGAAACGCCACCGTGAGCATCTGTTTACGGTGTAGCCGGGCGGCTTCGGGCGTGTCGAACTGGAGTTTAATGGGTATACCTTTGGGTAATTCAAGGGCTACTGGTGGTGCAACGGGTTCCATAGAAGTTTGAGAGTAAAGGATTTGTAACAGCCAGTGTCAGCGCACCAGCCTTTGGTCAAGTTAACAAGAATGCCTTAAATGGTCTGCCTGTTAGCTATCTACGGAACCGTTTCGCGCGAAACGTCAGACCTTAAACCTGAAACGTCAAACCTATCTGTCATGCTTGTTATTCTTGGCCCCACGGCTTCGGGCAAAACGCGGTTGGCGGTGCAGTTGGCCAGCCAGCACAACGGCGAAATCATCAATGCCGACTCGCGGCAGGTGTACCGGGGCATGGACATTGGCACCGGCAAAGACCTCGCCGGATACACCCTCAACGGCCAGCAAATCCCCCACCACCTCATCGACATTGTGGACGCGGGCGACGACTACAACGTGTTCCGTTACCAACAGGACTTCGACCGGGCGGTGCAGGACGTGCTGAGTCGGGATAAAACGCCCATTGTCTGCGGCGGGTCAGGAATGTATATCGAAGCGGCCCTGCGCCCCACGGCTATGCTCGCTGTACCCACCGATGCTGAACTTCGAGCTAGACTTGAACCGTTGCAAGACAATGAGTTGCGCCAATGGTTCGACCGAAACCCGTCGGCCTATTCAACCCTCGCCGATACGTCGACACGCAAACGGCTAATCCGGGCCATCGAAATTGGCGCCTACCTGAACGAACACCCCGACGCCCAGCCCGCGCCCCGCCCGGCCCTGCCGCCCTACCGCGTCATCGGCCTCGACCCACCCGTGGCCGTCCGCCGCGAACGTATCAGCCTCCGCCTCCGCGACCGCCTCCAGAACGGCCTCATCGAGGAGGTACAGGGGCTACTGGACAAGGGCATTTCGCCCGAAAAACTGATTTTCTACGGCCTTGAATACAAGTTCGTGACGGAGTTTTTGCAGGAGAAACTAGCTTACAATGAGTTAGTTATGTACCTAGAAACGGCCATTCACCAGTTCGCCAAACGCCAGATGACCTTTTTTAGAAAGATGGAACGCGACGGCATGAAAGTAGAGTGGCTGTAAATCATTCATACACCCACTCCCGATGCACGGCATCCGGGCCAAGGTTGAAGCAGCGGCGGCAGCGGGCTTCATAGCTTTCGGTTTCGCCGAGGAGGACACGCTCCTGCGACGGCACAAGGCGGTAGGAATAGTGGGCCACGTCGCCGCAGACCACACAGATAGCATGTACTTTGGTGACGAATTCGGCGATGGCCATCAGTTGCGGGATGCAGCCGAAGGGCTTGCCGGCGAAATCCATGTCGAGCCCCGCCACAATGACGCGCTTACCACTGTCGGCCAGTTGCTGGCAAACGTCCACGATGGCCGAGTCGAAAAACTGGGCTTCGTCGATACCCACCACGTCGCAATCAGCCACTAACGGGAGAATTTCGGCGGCAGTCGAAACGGGTGTCGAGGGAATCACCGAGGCATTGTGCGACACGATATCATTGGCGTCGTAGCGGGTGTCGAGGCTGGGTTTTACAATGCCCACCTTGAGTTTGGCAATGCGGGCGCGGTTGAGCCGCCGAATAAGCTCTTCGGTCTTGCCCGAAAACATGGATCCGCAGATAATTTCGATCCAGCCGGTACGGAGGTGGGGCGGTTCGCGGCGGCGGGTGGGTTCAATAAACATACGTGATGTAGTAGCCCCCTAGCCCCCAAAGGGGGAACTGTGCTTGCAGTAGCGTTCCCCCTTCGGGGGCTAGGGGGCTGCTTAAATTTCGGGGCGCAAACTTACGTCTTATTCCGAAATGGATATATTTACAAAGCAAAGACTTTTACCAATGTCGAACAAGTTCAATTCCAACGCCCTCAACGAATACAGCAAGTCCTACGCCCGGCGCGTCGCGGCTGATTTTTACCACGCTCACCCCACCATTTCGGGCAAGCAAATCCTGAATCTGACACCCATTCAGCAAGTCAATTTATTCGTTGTCAGCAGTTTATTCGACAAGTGGAAGGGCGAAGTAGAACGGTTCCGCAGCCCCTATTTCGATTTCAGCAACCCCGAAGTGGAAGAAGGCCTCCGGGCGTTCATGAACGTGGTGTCGCAGCACATTGCCGTCCGCCGCGAACACCTCGAACCACTCCTGGCCGACGCCAGCCGACGTACCCTCGTGGCCCTTTTCGACCCCCGCTACTATTACGACGATTTGCTCCGCAACCAACCCGATTTCACCCTCACCGCCGACAGCCTCAAGCACATCTCGCGCTACACGCAGGTGAACAAGTTTGTGCCGCTGGCCCTGGAACAGAAGATGAATGGCCGTCCGTTTGTGTATGTGAATCAGGCGCTTGGCTACCTCGATGAGATCCTGAGTGGGCGGGTGCAGGAACTGGAACGGCCCGATAAATACGTGGCGATGTTTTCGGAGAAAGTGGCCGTTGACCTGGCCAGTTTATTGCGCGGGCAATCGATGGAAAACTTCCAGTCGCCCGCCGCCAAGTCGTTTTTCGATCTGGACGAAGAACCGCCCAAGCCGCCCCTGATTGCTCCCGTCAACCGCCCCGTGGCCGAAGTCACACCAGCCACCCCACCCCCACCCGCGCTGCCAACGCCTGTTGCGCACCATATTGACGAGGACGACCAACCGTCGGGTATTTCCTTCGCCGATGCCGACCCCGACTCGTCGAGCAGCGCCGTGACGGGGCCAAACAACGCGCCCAACGTTGTCAGTGCCGAATCGAGCGCTCCATCGCTGTCGGTTTCGGCGGGTTCGTCGGCCTCCCTGCCCGACCATGACAACGTGGCTACGCTGGGCGATACACTCCAGAAAGTAAGCACCGGCAGTTTATCGCGGACAATTTCGCTCAACCAGAAATTCCGGTTTATCAATCAGCTTTTCAACGGCAACGTAGATGCCTACAATGAAGCCCTCGCCGAACTCGACCAGCTAACCAACTACGGACAGGCCCTCGACCTGATTTCGTACCGCTACGCCAACCAGTTTATGTGGAACATAGACAGCGACGAAGTAAGTGAGTTGGTGGAAATTTTGAAGCGGCGGTTTTAATTAAAGTGGGTGTTGCGTTTATACAATCCATGCAGGGCTTTCTTGTAAAACCCCAGAAGGGTTAGTGTACGGGGTTTATTTGTCATAAAAAACCCTGAAGAGACTTGCATGAGCGACACATATTAAATCCCGTTTGAGTATTTGGACGTTTACTACAAGAGACTGTTCTATTTGGCTAGTCCGAGAGTTTATCAAAAATCAATTACCAGTATATGACAACCCGCAATTTTGTAATCTACATTACATTGGCGGCACTCTTGTTTGCTTGTAACAAAGTTGGTGACAAAGCGAAGCAGTTGAGGAGTAAAGCAACGTCAAAAACGAAGCAAGTATTTGTCAAAACGCTCACTGAAGTCCTTTCTGACCCGCAACCTAGCCCTTTTTCTATTCGCAGTATTGTAACAGACTTTCAACATGATAAAAGTATAACTGAAATAAAAGGTATTCAGACAAACGACATTCTGTTTTATACCGAATATTGTGTTTACACCGGGAAAAAGCAGAGAATATTGAAAGGCGTTAGCAAGATCAAACCTCAAAAAGTCAATGACTATACTTGAGGCGAAAAATGCTATCCAGTTACGGCACAGGAATTCTACAAGGATAGTTCACCTCACGAAAAAAATAAAATACTGCTTTTTTTGGAAATTTGAAAAACTAAAAGAGTACGATATTTATAGCTGCGTAAAAGCACCCTGTGAACATTATATTATTTTTGACAGAAATTCTGATACAGTCTATCATAGAATTGGCGAAATCCGGGACTGACCAATGCAGCATATAATGTGCGGTTTAGCGTTATGACGGCTGGACATTGTAAGACTCAGCTTCAGTAGAGTTGTTGCAACGGGTTAACTTCGTCCATGAAACTCTCAGCAGTTGACTTAAAAACAGATCGTCACTGGCGATCTGCTACGGGATTAGACCAGCCTCGTTTCCGTAAACTACTTGACCTGATGCCCGCCGCTTATGAG
>JBBRMP010000002.1:0-71662 GCA_038230755.1 Cytophagales bacterium
AGCAATTTTGACCACTTACGGCTACGTGTACTCGCCATCTCTACATGACCCGCTAAGTAAACAAAATCAGTGCCCCACAAAATTTGTCAGACAACCATTTTTTTTATAGTCTTCCACCGCCCCCGGGGGTTGGTGAACGTGGACGGGCCTACCCGTTTTGAGCTTGATCTTAAGACGTTTACAGAGGTCAAAGATGCCACCAATGGTATACTTAACGGCCAGTCGGTCGTGTAGATAGGTTTGAATATCGGCCAGTGTCTGCGCCTCGTCATCGAGCAGAAATCGGCGTAGGTGGCTCATCTGGGTGGTCGATAGCTTACCGATATAGGTGGATGTTCGGGGTCTGATGAGGGCTTCCAAGCCCTGCTCACGGTATTGTTTCCACAGGCGTTGGGCTTGTCTAAGCCCTAGATTGACCTGCTTGGCGGCGGCTGCCTGGGTAGGTGCCGCCCCCTCTTTGAGCAAGCGCAGAAAGCGGACGTAGTCACGGAATTGAGCGTCAGTCTGCTGTTTTTCAAGTAATTGCAATACCGACAGGTCTTCAGTTATTAGGACAAAGTAATTCATCAGGTAAGTATACGACACGATGATTCTGAACTAGTATTACTAACTTCTTCCGGAAACCCGGCCAAGCCCTCCCTATGCTGCTTTCCAGCACTATTCTGTTCAGCAGTTGCAGCAGTTCAACGCTCATCAACAGCCAGCCCGCAGGCGCAAAACTTTATGTAAATGGTCAGTATGCTGGCGTAACCCCATACTAGTACAGCGACACGAAAATTGTTGGCTCAACCACTGACCTCCGACTGGAAAAAGACGGTTTTGAACCTGTTCGGGTGCCTCTTGTCCGCAACGAACGCGCCGACGCTGGGGCCATCGTTGGCGGCGTTTTTTTGCTGTTCCCTTTCCTATGGACCATGAAATATGATCCTGAACACACCTACGAACTACGTACTGCAAATGGCAATAGTCAGCCGGTGACCACGCCGAATACGTTGGTCGATACCCAAAGTAGTGGTGTATCAATGCCCGCTGCCGCCCAATCGGCGGGTATAAAATCAAAGGCTGATCGCCTTCGCGAAAACAAACGGCTTTACGACGAAAAAGTCCTGACCGAAAAAGAGTATGAAGCCGAGAAAAAGAAAATTCTCGATAGCAGCGATAACTAGCTGTTAGTCAAGTCCAAAAATAGTTTTCCAGCAAAAAGCTCCCTCATTGATCGATGAGGGAGCTTTTTGCTGGAAAACGTACTCTTTACGATTACTTCCCCAGCACCCGGCTCACTTCCAGCGGACGATCCGTCGAGAGCATATCGGCACCGGCGGCGGTCCATTCCGTATATAGGTTATCGCCTTTGGCGGCGGCCTGCTTGTCGAGGTTGCCCAGCGTGCCGAGGATGGTGGCAATACCTTTTTCGTGCAAAAATGAATACAGACTGGCTTCCGGTGCCGTTACGCCCACAAAGGCCAGCATCCGGTTGTCGGGGATGCCCAGTTCGTGCAGGCGGTCATACTCGGCTCGGTTGCGAATAGTGACGGAGATCATCATATCAGGGGCGAGTTTGTGTACCAGCGCGGCGTCCGGGGCATTGTAGGTAATAATGGCCACGTTTTGTTCGGTCTTCGTTTGCCGCACCTGGTTAATCACGCTGGCAAACGACACGTTGCGTTTCACGTCGAGCGTAAACAGCACGTGGGTACGTCCCCAGGTCAGAATTTGGTTTAACGTGGGCACCCCAAACGCCGTTGGGTTGCCCATGTTGTCTTCCAGTTTTAGTTGTTGTACCTCGGCATACGTCCGGTCGATGAGCTTACCCGTGCCAGTAGTAGTCCGTTCCAGGGTGGCGTCGTGCATCATCACCAGCACACTGTCGCGGGTGAGGTCAATGTCGCACTCGATCACCGCCGGTGCGCCGGACCGACCAATCTGCTGGGCCACGTAGGCAAATGACTCGAGGCAATTTTCGGGATAGCCTTTCAGGTCCCCCCCGCCCCGGTGTACTGAAATCAGTGGCTGTTGCCCCACTCTATACCGAAATCGTTCTGCCGAAAAATCAGCTTTCGATGACGTATTGATTTTAGGCGAGCAGGTAGTCAACAAACCCAACAGGCCAACCAGAAGAAACGTATTTTTCATAGCGCAAAGTTACAGTGTAGAGTGAATTGCGCGGGGCGGCCAATGGTAACGTCGGCCCACAGCCGGGCTAACCTTTTCGCTACATTTACTGCCATGCCGGGGCCAATACCTTAAAAACCACCCGCATCGGCCAGCTTGTCAGCCTTGTCCATTCAGCCATGACGTTTATCGACTACCTCACGACCAAAAAGATCGATGCAGCCCGCTTTTCGGTCGAAAATCCCGTTATTTTCGACGAATGGTCCCGATTATTCGACCAAGTGAGCGCAGAAAGTTTTACCGTTCAAAAGAAATTTTTGCTCAATATTACAAGACGTAAATACTTAATGCGTTAATTTATAGTTGAAAGGCTGGTAAAAAGCCAGTTGTATTAAACTCACCCTACCCCAAACAAAGCGTATGAGCCTCACACTTGGCGAATTGAAAGGTATTAACGACGCCCTCATCAACCTACTCAAAGCGCAGGGCCTGGTCGATTCGGATACCTTGCTCGAAGCAACACGCACGCCGAAAGGCCGCAAAGATCTGGCTGCCACCATTGGCGTTGATTCGGCCATGCTCCTGGAACTGGCCAACCGTGCCGACCTTGCCCGTATCAAAGGCATTGGTCGGGTCTACAGCGATCTGATGGAAGAAGCTGGCGTAGACACCGTTAAGGAGTTATCGAAACGGGTAGCCGTCAACCTGCACGCTAAACTGGTGGAGATCAACAGTGTACGTCAACTAACGCAACGCCCACCCTCTGCCGACCAGGTGGCCGGATTTGTGGATCAGGCCAAAAACCTGCCCGCGATGCTTGAGTACTAAGGTTCGTTTAATGACAGACAGGAAGAGTGAATGAGTGATAGGTTTACACGCGCTGTTTGCGGCCGTGTAAGCTTATCACTTTTTTTGTATTGCACTCATTAATTTCGTGGCTTGCGCAGATAGTGGCTCAGGCGCTCTTCCAGTTCGTGGATGGTGATGCCAATGAGTAGCTCACCGTTGAGCGCCAGTGATAGTCTGCCGGTTTCTTCAGAGATAGCGATGACCGCCGCGTCGGTGGCCTCGCTCATGCCCACTGCCGCCCGGTGCCGGAACCCCATCGTAGCGGGCAGGTCGGCATCATCTGAAACGGGCAAAATGCACCGCGCCGCCCGAATGCGACCGTCCGTCACCAGCACCGCGCCGTCGTGGAGCGGGCTGTATTGGTTGAAAATAGCCAGCAGCAGTTGCTTCGATAAATCGGCGTTTAGCGATTCGCCCGAATCAGCAATTTTGGTTAGGTCGTCGTTATGCTGAATCACCAGCAACGCACCCGAAAACTCCGCCGCCAGCATTTTACACGCCTCCAAAATCGGTTTTAACGGCGTAGTAGGCTCAACCAGATTGGGTTGGCGCAACAGCCATTTCCTGATCCAGGGGTTGTTGCCAATGTTGGTCGACTTACCAATGAGCAACAAAAAACGCCTGATCTCCTGCTGAAAAATAATGATCAGTGCCAGTGCGCCAACGCTGATAAAATACTCCAGAATAGTTGTTAACAAATTCAGGCCCAGTGCTTTAACAACCAGATAAAAGAGGTACACAAAGAGGTACCCTACAAATACCCGGCTGGCCACGCTGCCCCGAACAAGGGTGTATATCTGATAGATCAAGATGGCCACCAACGTGATGTCCAGCACGTCGAGCCAGCCAATATCTAAAAAACCAAGGCGAATCAGGAGCATAGTTCGTGGCAACAGGCAACGACATTTCGTTGGCGGGCAAGATACAACTCACACCGGAAATTGTTGCCCTTCCACGGCCAGTTCAGTGTTTAGAAACACCTCCTGCGCCTCGGTCAGGAATCCCTCATACGTTTTGTAGCGCGATGAAAAATGGCCAATCAGCAGCCGCTTAACATCGGCTTGTACAGCTAGCGTAGCCGCCTGCCGGGCCGTGGTATGATGCACTTCCGAAGCCCGGTTGGCATTATCGTCGCGGAAAGTGGCCTCGTGGTAAAGTAGGTCTATACCCCGAATCTGGTCGAGAATCCGTTCGTTGTAGCGTGTATCGGAGCAGTAGGCATAGGACCGCGCTACCGGACCCGGAACGGTATAATCGGCGGCGGCATACTGAATCTGCCCCATCTCATCCACTACATCGTGGCCTTCTTTCAGCGTTTTTAGCACCTCGATGGGCACATCGGCAGGAAGGCGGTCGCGCAGGAGGCGGGGTTTGTAGGGCTTTTCGCGGAACAAAAAACCGGTGCAGGCAATGCCGTGGTCGAGCGGAATACTCTCGACGGTTAGGCCGGGTAAATCCAGCAGCACCGTGGGCACGGCAGCGTCGATGGCCTGAAATTCAAGCGGAAAAAAGAACTTCCCGTTCGACACCCGAAACGTGGTGGTGATCACTTCGTCCAGCCCGCGCGGGCCAAACAGATAGAGCGGCTCGGTGCGCCCACCCATATTCAGGCTCGATAGCAACGGCATCAGCCCAAAATAATGGTCGCCGTGGAGGTGGCTAATGAAAATGTACTTCAGCCGACTGGGTCGGGCACGCTGCTCGATGAGCCGGTATTGGGTGGCCTCGCCGCAGTCGATCAGGAAATAATCGCCGTTATAATGCAGCAGTTGGGCCGTTTGGTGGCGGTCGAGCGTCGGCGTTGCCGAGCCGGACCCCAACATGGTAACCGCAAACGGAATGGTGGAAACAGGCTCGGCAACGGGTATATTACCGTTCGGGTTCGGGTTCAAATCCTTCATCCAACTCTCCGTCATATTCATCATCGGCACCGCTGCCGAAGTCGTTTTCCAATTCGTTTATAAACACCGCGTCGATGGCTTCTTCCACGGTGGGCAACAGGGTGAGATCAGTAATGCGGGCAGCTTCCAGAAAATCGGTCAGCTCCTCATTCTTCGTTACCAACACCAACAAACCAAGTTCATTACTGCATTGGCGGTTTATTTTCCGAATGGCCATCAACCCCGCCTCGTCAACGGTTTGCACGGTGGCCAAATCAATAATCAGGCGACCAAACCCTTCACGGATAAGACCCCGGCAGGCACCTTCAAAATCGGCAGGCACCGTGTTGGCAAAATCGGTTTCGCCCAGCCTCAACAGGGCGTAGCGTTCTGTTTTCTCAGTGGTAAATTCCATGTGTATACTCCTCTTGCGAACAGCGCTCAGTTACGTCTACAGACGGACACAGGCATCGACGCGCAGGTGATAAACCCTCCGGTCCTGCTGTGTAACGTCGCGTCTATTCGTTTGTTTGCAAGTAAGCTAAAATGGCGGTTTCTAGTTGTTCATCCCTACCATCGGCGGGCGCGGGCTGAAACGGTTGCCCGGTTACGGTCTCGTATAACTCAATATAGCGTGTCGAAATCTGCGTCAGCCATTCGTCCGACATACTCGGTACGGTTTGGCCTTCTTTTCCCTGGAACCCGTTGGCCATCAACCACTCCCGCACAAATTCCTTCGACAGTTGCCGTTGTGGCTGGTTGGCCAACAGGCGTTCGGCGTAGCCGTCGGTGTAAAAATAACGGCTCGAATCGGGTGTATGCACTTCGTCGATCAAATAGGTCACGTTGCCCACCCGACCAAATTCGTATTTTGTATCGACCAGAATCAGCCCCCGCTCAGCAGCCATCTCGGTGCCCCGCTTAAACAACGCCAGCGCATAGTTTTCCAACTGTACGTAGTCGGCCTCGCTAACGATGCGTCGGGCCAGAATGGCCTCGCGCGAAATGTCTTCGTCGTGGCCTTTGTGGGCTTTAGTGGTGGGCGTCAAAATCGGGCTGGGCAGCTGATCGTTTTCGCGCAGGCCGTCGGGTAGCGTTACGCCACACAGTACCCGCCCACCCTCACGGTAGGTACGCCAGGCATGGCCCGCCAGATAGCCACGCACCACCATTTCCACGGCATAAGGCTCGCAGGCAAGGCCCGCACTGACGGCAGGGTCGGGCGTGGCCAGCAGCCAGTTGGGCACAATGTCGGCGGTGGCTTTGAGGAAGTAGGCGGCGGTTTGGTTTAGCACCTGCCCTTTGTGTGGCACGGGCCGGGGCAGCACCACATCAAACGCCGAAATCCGGTCGGAGGCCACCATCACCAGCCGTGGCCCGGCAGGCTGATTGGCAAATGAATACACGTCGCGGACTTTGCCCCGGTAAAAACCAGTCTGTCCGGGGAAAGTGAAGGGGGTGGGCATAAGTTGTAATTAGTCAATAGTCGGGAGTCGATGGTCGGCTAACACGAGAGTACGCTTGCGTCAGCCGACTATCGACTACTGACTATTTTTTACATTTTTTCAATAATAATAGCCGAAGCCCCGCCGCCGCCGTTGCAGATGCCGACCGCACCGTAGCGACCGTTTTTCTGGTGTAGCACATTCGTCAGCGTTGCCACAATGCGGGCACCGGATGCTCCCAGCGGGTGGCCAATGGAAACCGCCCCGCCAAATACGTTCATTTTTCCCTGCGGCACACCAAGTACCTCACTGAAGGCCAGTGGCACCACAGCAAAAGCCTCGTTGATCTCGAAAAAATCGATTTGGTCGGCGGTCAGTCCGGCACGTTCCAGTGCTTTCGGTACGGCTTTGGTGGGGGCCGTCGTGAACCACTGCGGCTCCTGCTCAGCATCGGCGAAGGCCAGAATACGGGCCAGTGGTTTCAGGCCCAACTCGGCGGCTTTGGTCGCACTCATAATCACCAGTGCCGCCGCCCCGTCGTTGATGGTCGAGGCATTGGCTGCCGTGACGGTACCCGTTTTGGTAAACGCCGGTTTCAGGGCTGGAATTTTGTCGTAGAAAACGTTTTTGAACTCTTCATCTTCGCTCACCCAAACAGCCCCTTTTTTACCCGGCACCTCCACGGGCACAATTTCTTCCTTAAATGCACCCGATTCCGTGGCCGCTTCGGCGCGGCGGTACGACTGCATGGCGTAGGCATCCTGGGTTTCGCGGCTGATGTGGTAACGCTCAGCGGTGGCATCGGCAAAAACCCCCATTGCGCACTCGTCGTAGGCGTCCAGCAAGCCATCTCTGGCCAGTCCGTCTACCAGTTCAGCATTGCCATATTTATAACCAAAACGGGCCTTGGGCACGTAATAGGGCACATTCGACATGCTTTCCATACCCCCGGCAATGATTACGTCGGCCAGGCCAAGCTGAATGGTTTGGGCCGCCAGCATAATGGCTTTGGTGCCCGATGCGCAGACTTTATTAATCGTGGTGCAGGGAATGTTGGGGGGCAAACCTGCTTTAAGGGCTGCCTGCTTGGCCGGTGCCTGACCCACGTTGGCCGACACCACATTACCCATGTATACCTCCTCGACTAATTCAGGCGCAATGCCAGCTTTCGCCAGTGCTCCTTTAATAGCCGCAGCCCCCAAATCGGTGGCCGACAGCGTTGATAAGGCCCCACCAAAACTGCCGATGGGTGTGCGCACGGCGGCGATAATAACGGCTTCCTGCATAATTCTCATACTCGTTTATTGATGAATGCTTACCAGCGTCCGGCGGTTCCTGCACCGTTACGGTGAAGTTGTCGCCGCCGGGCCAGCGCGTAGGGTAGATCGTCGTTTTGCAGCGCGTCGAGCAATCGTCGGGCTTGTTCTTCGGTCATATTTACGTTTCGAAACGGGTTCAGTTTTGCCTGTTGCTGTTCCGATTTTTCTACCTGCTGCGACACTTGCTGCGCTGCTGATAAAACCCTGTTTTGGCGTTTCTGCTGCCGTTTTTTGCCCGAATAGCGCGGTTTCAGCCACTCGTAATTCAGACGGGCAGCCTTGTTCTCCGGGTCACTAAGCAGCGCCCGCTGAAATTGCGAGAGGGCCGTGGCGGTGTCGTGGCGGTAGCAGGCCAGCACCCCTAACTGCGCCGCTGCGGTGCTAAAAACGGATGGCGTCACGGAGCTACTCACCAGACCATAATGGTAGGTAGCTGGGGTAAACTGACGAAGATGGAAATAGATGTGCGCCACGGCCAGATGTTCAACCGGCGATACGGATTGTCCGGTTTCGAGAACGGTTCTGAACTGGACTAGTGCCTGCCGGTATTGGCCGTTTCGATAAGCCAGTTCGGCCTGCTTACGGGCACGATTTCGCCGTGATATAAGGCCCAGCTTCGACTCGGCGAGGAACGTGCCATTCAGTACACTATCGCCCACAAGGGCGTTTCCCAGAAAGGGCAGCAGTACTAAAAACAGCGCCAGACGAATGAGCAGAACCATACCGGGTCAAAATTACGGAAAAAGGGTGAGGGCCAAACGGGCTACAGCCGGAATGTCCGCACCGTGATAAGCACGTCAAGGGCGATCAGTACCAACGCCACGCCCAGAAAATAATAGTACTTATTGGTCGAAACCGCCAGTCGCCGTTGGTCTATTGTGCGTCCCGGTAGCGACCGCAGGGCCATTGCTACCTGATCGGCTACCCCGTCTGTGCCATCGAAATAGTGCCCCGGCGTGTTCCGAACCAGTGTCCGCAGCCAGTCACGGTTCAGGCGGGTGTGGGCAATTTGCCCCTGATCATCTCTCAAGTAAGCACCGCCCTCGCGGATAGGACCACCGGCCTCAGTACCCATGCCAACGGCCATCAGGGCAATACCATATTGCTTGAATTGAGCGAGGATAGTCGGGGCGCAGGGGCCAAAGTTTTCGCCGTCACTCACCAGCACCACTGCCTGCGTATGGCGCTGCGTGGTCGAGTCGGCCAGTAATTTCTGGCGGGCCAGTTCAAGGGCGGCGCACAGGCTACTACCGCCGGTTGGTTCGGCCTGAGCGGCCCGCAACAACTGGCCCAACGCGGCACGGTCGGTGGTCAGCGGCGACAGCAAAAATGCATCGTCTGACACCAATATAAGGCCGAAGCGGTCTGTAGACAGCGAATCAAGCAGTTGCCCCATCACAAATTTTGCCCGCTCCAGGCGCGTGGGTGCTACGTCGGCGGCATCCATCGACCGCGACACATCGAGCACCACGAACACATCGCGCCCCTGCGTGGAAATGCTGTGGGTAGCTTCGCCGAAAAGCGGGCCAAGCAAGGCAATCAGCAGCATAGCTAGGGCGCCGGAGCGAAGCACGAATTTGGGCACTACAGCCCAGGGCGTCACATTCAGCAGCCGCGCCAGCCGAAATGAACGCACGAAATAATACACATAGAGCAAGCCAAAAACGCCTACGATACCCCACTCTGCCGACGAAAATGGATATAACCAGCTCATTCGTTCTTTATTTGCCCAACCTATTTTTGGCTGTCAGGTAACTCAGTGCCAACCATTTGACGTTTTTTACCGTCGAAATAGCCAACCTATGTTGCTGCGAAAGTAGGTCAATGCAAAAGAAAAACGGCCTTTAGGGTTGCGTAATGCTATGTGGCATCCTATATTTGCACTCTAATCAAACGGAAACGGGCGATTGTCAGCCGAGTGGAGAGATGGGTGAGTGGCCGATACCAGCAGTTTGCTAAACTGCCGTACCCGCAAGGGTACCGAGGGTTCGAATCCCTCTTTCTCCGCCATATTAAGCAAGTAGTTTACGTTTGGCGGTTTAGTTTACCGGACCCGGCAAATGAGTTAAGTAGCTTCGGGGTGTAGCGTAGCCCGGTATCGCGCCTGCTTTGGGAGCAGGAGGTCGTAGGTTCGAATCCTGCCACCCCGACCACAGTGAGTTGGCAGTTTACAGTAGCAGTTAGCAGTTTTCTTCTCTGCCCACTGCTACTGCAAACTGCCAATTTTTTTTGGTCTCATAGCTCAGTTGGATAGAGCATCTTCCTTCTAAGAAGGCGGTCGCTGGTTCGAATCCAGCTGGGATCACCATTGATTATCAAGCACTTACAGAAAATAGTAGGTGCTTTTTTTATTATTGGCTGAACCGTTAGTCGAAACAAGGGTACTGTTACTCTTCTCATAACTTACTCATTATCATGCGCTACTTAGTTTTCAGCCTCCTTTTAGGGTTGTCGATTGGCTTCGCGGGTGCCCAAAACCCTGATCCACAGGATGTGGCGGCTATCAAGGGCCAGTGCGGTTGCCACGACGTCTCTTTTGCGTATGCCGAGACGTTTTCGCCCGACAAACAGTACCAATTCAAAGATTGCTACACGGCCAAAGGCACCGAATGGGTTTTTGTAGAGGAAGAAAAAGGGCCAGCAACTACCCCCCACAAACTCGTGATTCAACACCTGCTGGTTGTGGGTGATTCGATGGTGATCAAACACTGGCGCGAAGACTGGACCTATCAATCGACCAGCTTATTAGCCTTCGACCAGAACGCGGCCTGGAAACGCCGGACGCTGACACCCCAACAGGCCAGCCACACCTGGACTCAACAGGTGTTTGAGGTCGACGATAGCCCGCGCTACGAAGGAGTAGCCACCTGGATTCACGCCGACGGACGGCATTATTGGGAAAGCACCGTGGACGCGCCGCTGCCCCGCCGCGAGTATACCAAACGCCACGATTATAATGTCATGCGCCGGACCAATCACCACGAGATTTCGGCTACGGGATATGTACATGAGCAGGACAACGACAAGATCATCCGGTCTGAAGCAGGCGATGAGTTGCTGGCTTCCGAAAAAGGGCTGAATGTGTATACCCGCACCGACGAAGCGACATGTGCCGTTGCCAAAGTGTGGTGGACCAAACACCGGGCTTATTGGGCCGATGTTCGGGTGGTTTGGGCCGACGTACTGACCGGGCGGCCTAACGTGGCGCTACGTCAGCAGGTGAAAGGCATGGTGCTGGGCAAGGAACTGGACGACCTAGAGAAATTGGCCATCGCTACGCCCGGCACAAAAGCCGCCAGCCATGACGTAATTAAGCAGATAATGCTAAAATACCTGAAATGAGCCTTCCTGACGGGAAAACAGGGAAGTAGTTGCCTGAAAAAGCCCTGATCACGCAACCAGAATCACGCAAAAGGCCAGCTACCGAGTCGGTAGCTGGCCTTTTTTAGCAGACAATTGGTATACGTGTCAGGGTTATTTCCCGCCTTTTTTCGGCTTGGGATTCAAATCGGGCGGGGCAACAGCCGTGCCGGTTTGTTCGTATTTCGGGACTTTGTGCACCCCGTGTACTTTAGGCGCTTTCGTAGCCACCTTCTTTCCACTTTTGTTCTTTTCCTCGTCTGTTCCAGTTGTGCTTACCTGTTTTCAGGGTTTAGGTCGCCATGTGAATTATTCGGCGGTTGTGGGATCAATAATAGCCCTTACTTCGCTCACCGAATTGGCCGGAAAGCCACCCTGTCGGGCATGTTCACGCACGGTTTCTTTGTCGGGCGCGATGTAAATGCAGTATAGCTTGTTAGGTGTTACGTAGCTCTTCAACCACTAAACATGTGGTCCCATGGTGGTCAGGACATTGCAGGGGGCCCGCGAAATGCCTCTTAACTGGTCGGCTGACAGGTCGCCAACACCGGGAATCTCTCGTTCAATGACATACTTAGACATGGTTACCTGGGTTTTGTTTAGACAAAGCTCTGCCTTTGTTTATGCCCATGAAATCACTGAATTCCGTGATTGTGTGTCCCCGAATTACGTGATTTTCACCCAACCAAAAGTAGTCGGGTTGCTGCTAACGGTCAGGGGTTAGCTGGCGATAGCAGGCCAATTTTGGGCTTATCAATCTCAACCGCCCACTGCCGTGAGAATCGCCTTTTTCAGTGCCCTACCCTTCGAGCAAACCGAGGGCGTGGGGCTCGATAACATCGATCAGGTGGCTTCGTTATCCTGCTCAATCTCCTGATATTCAGCAATGGTAAGGTCAGTGTTGATGATAACAGATTCGGCATAGGCGGGCATCGGCATGGGGTATCCCACCGAATGAAACAGTTGGATAACGACCCCGTTAGTATGGGCAATATCGACTGCTACCGACAGGGTAACGTCGGTGCAATTACCTGACTTTCATCACTTGACCAAGATCAGCCCAATGCCTGATACAGCTCTGTGACTAGCTGCTATGAGGTTGGTAGCTTTGCTCAAAAACAACCCTTAGTTAGGCAGCTTTCGCTTCTAGGGTATCACCATGCCTATGGTACTCTGTATTGCCGTGGGTCAGGCCTGCATTTCCCTGTCGATGTTCATGAAAAGCGTTTGGTTTCGGGTGGGTTGCGTGGGCGGCATAGTAGTCTGCCTCGCCACTGCACCGCTGGGATCAAGTGCCACTTTTCCGGCTACCTTGCTGCTGGCCTATGCATTGTACCTCCTCTACAAACACGAAGACCCCGAAACCGTTGCCGAGGTACTCGACCACAATCGGGTGTTACTACCTCTCGACTAGCCCTTTTTCACCTGCCCCAACATGATCACCTCGCCACCCGCTTCGCCCGTTGAGCCTACCCCCCGGCCACCCATCCGCCCCTTACTGACCGACTCCCTGGCGCAGGCCCTCAACGGCCCCAAAGACCGCCAGTCGGAATTACGATTCATTTTCCAGATTGGCTGGCAGTTTATGAAAGGCTTGCGCACACTTCACTTTGTGGGGCCGTGCGTAACGGTCTTTGGCTCAGCGCGTTTCCGCGAAGGACATGTGTATTACGAAAAAGCCCGGCAGATCGGCCGGGCCATTCACGAACTTGGTTTTACAACCATGACGGGTGGCGGGCCGGGCCTGATGGAAGCCGCCAACCGGGGCGCCTATGAGGCGGGGGGGCGGTCGGTTGGGTGTAATATCCGCCTCCCGTTCGAGCAACAGCCTAACCCATATCTGCACAGCAGCGTCACCATCGACTTCTTTTTTGTGCGCAAAGTGCTGCTGCTCAAATATTCGTATGCCTTTGTGGTGATGCCCGGCGGCTGGGGTACCATGGACGAACTGTTCGAGACGCTGACACTGGTGCAGACCGCCGTCATTCACAGTTTCCCGGTAGTGCTTATGGGCCGCGACTATTACCAGCCGCTCATGAACTACATGCAGGATATGATTCGGGCGGGCACCATTGGCGAGGCGGATTTGCAATACGTTTGCCTCACCGACGACGTGGTCGAGGCCCGGCAACACATTCAGGTGTACGTGGAGAAGAACTACACGATAATCCGCCGACGCAAACCACTTTGGTGGCTTCTGGAACGGGTTTAATGGCGGGCCCAGAGGGTCCGACGTGCTGGTAGCACGCCCAGCGTCAATCCACTTATCGGTGTTTAATCACCGTTTGTGGTCGCGTAAAAGGCGGCTGGCGGAGGAGTTGAAAGGCATCTTCGTCGCCCAGCATCACGGCACGGCGGAGATCGTTTTCGGCCTGACTGATTTGCCGAAGCTCGATGCGGGCGCGGGCACGCCACCGGTAAGCATCGGGGCGTTCGTCGCGGATGTGCCAGACGGCCTTGTCAAACTCGCGGAAGGCTTCGGTGTATTGCTCCGTTTTATAAAACGCCACACCCCGGTCGAGGTAGCAGTCGGCGATGGTATTGTCGCGGTTGAGGGCCTGGGTGAGGTCGTAAATGGCCGAATAATGATTGTCGAGCAGCAACTGGCATTTTCCCCGAAACGCATACGCTACCGCCGAGTTGGGGTGCTGTTTTACCGCACTGTCGAAATAATCGAATGCCTCGTTGATCTGCCGCTCCTTAAGCTGCTGAATACCAGCCTGAAACCGCCGCATGTCTTTATCCGTTGCCGTTTCGTGGTCGATCAGGTAATAGCGTAGGATCAGGTAAATAATAAACAGGAATCCCAGGGCTGCGACTTCCATACCGTTGATGCGTCGTTGTTGAGTAGGCTAATTTACAAATTTCGGGCTAACCAAAATGCCGTTCGGTACTATTCGGCGGGCAGTCTGGTCAGCTCGGCGCGGATGGCTTTGGGTAGTCCGCTTACCACCAGTTCATACGAATGATCAACGAGTTCGCGGAGCATGGCATCGCGCAGTGACCTGTCGGAGGTGACGGTATTCCAGTGCCGTTTATTCATGTGAAAGGCCGCCTCGATAGCGTCGTATTCTTCGCGTAACTCGGCGGCTCGTTCGGGGTCACATTTTAGGCTAACCCGCACCGGTCTACTCTCTATGTCGCTGAGGGCGAACATTTTACCCGCCACTTTAAATACCAGCGTCGTCTCGTCGAACGGCGTCGATTCGGTGGTGGCGGGCTTGCTCAGGCAGTAGGTGCGCAGGTCGTCGAAGGTCATCGAATGAAGGCTCGGTAGATCATAACCAGCAAACAAAAGAGGAACATAACGATGGATATCCGGTTGATACCGTGCATCATCCGCAGGTTCACGTTGCTGGGTTTGTTGGGGTCTGGCCTGCGAAATACGTTCACGAAATAGCTGAACACAGGCCCAATTTTGAGGTAATCGGTGAAACGGCTCACAAGAAAGTTGTTTTGACGTATGAAGGGAAGAGTAGTTCAGCGTTGAACCTTAGACATTGAACCTTGAACTACCCTTCCCTTGTATAGCCATTTTTACCCCGAAAAGGTTTGCCAAATGGCCTGTTTTTGAGCGTATTTCCCCTATTCATCCACTTCGATTCCCGGCTCGATCCAGCGGTGATCTTCCCGGATCAGCTCGATCAGTTCATCGACGGCGTTGGCGGCCAACACCGATTTTTTGATCACCTGCTGCCCCCGATACAGGGCAATTTTGTCGCGCCCGATGCCCACGTAGCCGTAATCGGCGTCGGCCATCTCGCCGGGGCCGTTTACGATGCAGCCCATAATACCAATTTTCACGCCTTTCAAATGTTCGGTCCGTTGCCGAATCTGGGCGGTAGTTTCCTGCAAATCGAAGAGCGTACGCCCACACGATGGGCACGAAATGTATTCGGTTTTGGTGATGCGCGTACGGGCGGCCTGCAAGATGCCAAACGCCAGCCCGTTCAGTTGTTTGTGTTCGTCGAGATCGGCGGGGCGGGTAGCTTCCAGAAAAATACCATCGCCAAACCCGTCGATCAGCAGTCCACCCACGTCGGTGGCGGCGTAGAGGGGCAGATCAACGGTGGGCACGTCGGCAAAGCAGCGTTGGATGACCACCGGCAACGTCAAACCACGATTCACCAGTTCCACAAACAGCCGCCGCAGTTCGGGCATGGCGTGGCTATTTTCGGTATAAACCACGCCCACTATATTCCGGTCGTTTTTAAACGCGTCAGCCAGTTCGTCGGTCAGATCGGCCAGCGAGAACCGCACGAAATTGAGGCGGATGTGCAGACCCTGTTGCTGCTTACGAGCCACTACATACTGGTCGGCAGTAAGCATCGGCAGCACATTCAGCAGGTCGGGATGGCTGCGCCAAACGGTATAATCGACTACTTCTTTCAGACCATTGGGCAGCATGAAACCGGCGGTTTGTGTACCCGTGTAGAGGTAATCGGCCCCCAGATCGTTCATGCGCCATTTATCGGGCAGGGGTAGGTAGAAATGACCCACGGCCTTGAGTACGTCTACGTCCTGCACCGGCGTTTGGCAATAATCGGCCAGGACGCGGGGCACGTTGCTACCACCAAAATTGGCCACTTCGTGCGTTTGCCGACGGCTGTACTGAAACGGGTTGTAGGGCAGTTCGGTGAGGGCCGGGATGGGTTTGGCGGTCTCGGCGCGGTGCGTATAGCGGTCAATCAGGGCGCGGGCCACGGGGGCTTCAAACTCAGGATCTTCCGTCAGCGACACGCGCACGGTATCGCCAAGACCGTCTTCCAGCAAGGTGCCAATGCCCAGCGCCGATTTGATGCGGCCATCTTCGGCTTCGCCCGCTTCGGTTACGCCCAGGTGTAAAGGATACGGCTTAAGTCCCTCTTGATCAAGTCGTTGCACCAGTAGCCGGTACGCCTGCACCATCACCTGCGGGTTACTCGACTTCATTGAGAGCACGATATTGTAGTAGTTCTCGTCCTCGCAAATCCGCAAAAATTCTAATGCCGACTCCACCATGCCCACGGGTGTGTCGCCGTAGCGGCTCAGAATCCGGTCGGAGAGCGAGCCGTGATTGGTGCCAATGCGCATGGCAGTGCCGTACTCTTTGCAGATACCAATCAAGGGCAAAAATTTATCCCGAATCCGTTCCAGTTCCGACGCATACCCGGCATCGGTATAGTCGATGTGCTCGAAGCGTTTACGGTCGGCGTAGTTGCCGGGGTTGATGCGCACTTTCTCTACCACGCGGGCGGCAAGTTCGGCGGCATTGGGCGTAAAATGGATGTCGGCAATGAGCGGGGTGGTGTAGCCCCGCGCCCGGAGTTCCTTGCGGATGGTTGAGAGGTTCTGCGCCTCTTTCACGCTCGGTGCCGTAATGCGTACGTACTCGCAACCGGCCTCGATCATGCGGATGCTTTGCTCCACCGATCCCTTCGTGTCCATCGTGTCGATGGTGGTCATGGACTGCACCCGGATCGGGTAGTCGGACCCCATCGGCACGTCACCAATGTTGACCGTAATGGTCTTGCGGCGGCGGTATTCGGTCAGCGAAGGCGCGTAGAGGGCGGGCGTTTTGGCGTCTTCGTCGGTGAAGGTATTGGTCAGAAAATTGAGCATGTGCGTGGCATTGTCTAGCGCCACAAAGGTAACAATTTCGGAAGGAAGGCTACCCCACCTGCACGACCGTCGCTTTTGCACCAACGCGTTCGAGGGCTTCGGCTACGAACCGGGCATTGTCGGGGGCATAAACGAACAGTGACCCTCCCCCACCCGACGTATTGATTTTGCCACCCAATGCCCCGGCCCGCAACGCTGTGTCGAGCAGACGGTCTACGTGGGCTGTGGAAAAACGATAGGCATCGCGCAGGTACGTATGATATTGGGTGAGCAATTGCCCCAGCCGGGCATGGTTGATTTGGGGCAACTGCAACAGCGACAGGGCATTGGCGGTGAGGTCGCGGCAGGCAAGCGTAGCCTTCAACAACACATAGTCGTCCTTGCCCAGTTGGTCTTTATATTCGGCGACTTCTGTTACCGTGGCCGTGTGTAGCGAAAACGCGGGGTTGGCCCGACCGATTCGATCCAGTACATCGCTCAGTAGCAGGCGGTTTCGGGTTACCGGATTAGCCAGTGAGTTAGTCTCAGGCACAGATTCTGGCACTTCAGCCACCACAAAACTGCCCAATGCTGGCGTAAGTGGTTGTACGGAAGCGGCTGACCCATCCTTGAAGCATAACACGCCACCCAGGGCTACGGTATATTGATCTACGCTACTGGTGGGATTACCGAACTCAAGTACCTCAGCCGCATGGGCCAAATACGCTAACTCACGGCTGTCTAACTGCCTAGGCTGATCAGCGAGCTGACCAAGCACGTTGAGCCAGTTTATAATCATTGCTGTCGATACGCCCAAACCAGCCGACAGTTTGCCCTGAAAGCTACCTTCGATCCCCTGACCGAAGGTGAATCCTTCGTGCAAAAGCACGTTGACGCAGGCACGGAGATAATCCCGACCATGCTCATACGCCAACGGAATACCATCGAAGGCAACGCTCAGGCGTTGTTCGGGGTTGGCTAAACGAAACCGAAAGCCGGGGAGGCCATGATGCCAGGCGGTCAGCGTCAACCGTACGGATAGCGCAGCCGTGATAATGGGCAGGCCCAGATGGTCCTGATGGTCGCCGAATAAGCAAATCCGGCCAGGAGCAGAGACAATAACAGGAGCAGTCAAGATAAAAAGAGGTTTCAGCGTACAAAGGTGCTGTTGTGAGCAGGATGCCCGATGGCTGAAACGTAGTTTTTTCATCCATCTACTCCCATGCACACTGGGCTAGTTCTACAACCGTTTGTCCCCGTGTGCTGTTGTAGATTACGGGTAAGATTGTAGTATTGTCCCGTCAATCACCCACAAATTGGTATGGCAGACATAGACAAAAGTCTTGGTGAAAAATTAATGGGGTTCTTCATCAAAGAAGACCCCAACGCGCCGCAGGGCAATCTGGGCGGGGCCACGCCCCGGTCAGGGCAGGCACCTACAGCCCCCGCTGGGCAACCCGTTTCGTCCTACTCGCCACCGGCATCAGGCGGCGCAATCGGTACATCGGTGGGGCCGGGCAGCATCGACACGAAGTTTGTAGACCACTTTGCGGCGGTGCTGGGCAAGGCCAATTTGCAGGGTCCGGACTACTTCGAGTTCCGCGAAATACTACGTAACCTCAGCACCCTGGGTCTACCCGAAGATAAGCAGTTTCAGGCCGCATGGGCTAGTTTTAAGGCCATGGCTGGCACGGCAGATCCGCAAACCCTCACGGTGGCCGCCAACCAGTACCTAGCCGCCCTGAACACCGACCGCGACTCGTTTCTGAAAAGCGTAGAATCGGCCATTCGGGATCGTGTGGGTGGTTTGCAGGCAGAACAAAAAAAACTACAGGCCGACAATGAGGCCATTGGCAAACAGATTGCCGAACTGCAACAACGGCTGGGCAAAAACAACGACCGGCTGGCCCAAATTGGCGGTGAAGTGGTGGAACAAAGCACCAAAATCAACCAGAATAAAGCCAATTTCGAGGCCACCTACACCAACTTCACCGAGCAGATCAAAGCCGACGTGGCCAAGATTGGCTCGTATTTAAAATGAGTTTACAGTTTTAGAGTTTACAGTTTTCAGTTGCTTCGCTAGTCGGCGTAGCTCATACGTGAAACCGCTGATCAGCGAAGCAACTGACAATCGTAAACTAAAAAACTCCAAACTAAAAACTCCTTAAACTGAACAAAATGGCTTCTCCTGATTTTTCACAACTCGCTGGCGGTACCTCTTCGGAGGGAGGCAGCAAAGGCTCGTTCTGGAGCCGTCCCGAAGGTATTGCGGGCATGTTGGCCCTGGCTGGCATTGGCGCACTCGGCCTCGTTTATTTCAACCGGATTCTGGAATTCCTGATCCGCGCCACCGAAAACACGCTCTATCTAGCGGGCCTGTTGGGTGTGCTGGCCCTGCTTGTGTTCCTGTTCACCAGCCGCGACGTGCGCACGGCGGTGTTCTTTTTGTTCAAAACGTTCATGCGCAAGCTCACCGGCGTGGTGGTGCAGCTCGACCCTATTGCCATCATGAAAATCTACGTGCAGGACCTCCGCGAAAAGCGCGAGAAAATGCAGGGACAGATCGACACGCTGGCCGGGCAGTTGGTGAAGTTGAACAAGAAGATCAACGAGAACAACGACAACATCAAAGCCAAATTCAACGAGGCCAACAAAGCCAACGAACTGGCCGCCACCCGCCCCGGCATGAAAGAAGCCGCCACCCTGGCCACCATGGAAGGCGCGGGCTTGCAGGAAATGAACGAGAAACTGTTTCCGCTGCAACGCAACATGAAACTTGTGCTCGACTTCATGGAGAAAGTCAACAAATCAGCCGACTACCTGATCAAGGAGACCGCCATCAAGGTAAAGCTGAAAGAGACTGAATACCAGATCGTTAAAGAAAGCTCAAACGCCCTGAAAACCGCCGTCAGTATCTTCAAGGGTAACCCCGATAAGAAGTTTTATTTCGACGAGTCGATGGAGTATATCCAGGACGACATGAGCAAAAAGCTGGGCGAAATGAAGCGGGCTATGGACCTGTCGATGGACTTTATTAACGGTGTTGACATCCAGAACGGGATGCTCTCGGACAAAGGCGAGCAGTTGCTGGAGGCCTATAATAAAGGTGAGTTTTCGATGGTGCAGCTCAACCCCGCCTCGGCTAATCAACTTGATGCCCCCGTTCAGGCCCGCGTGATCAATCCTCCCAAAGACGAAAACTACCGGAGCCTGCTGGACTAATGAGTGAAAGAGCGATAGAGTGTACAGGTTTCGCTCTATCGCTCTTTCACCATTCGCTCTTTCGCCGTTCGCTCTTTCGCTTTTTATCTCTTTCACTCTTTCGTTTATGCAACGTTTAACCACCGCAGGTCGCCTGCTGATCACGGTCCTTGTTATTGGACTCATTTATTTAGGATTGAAATACGTGGCGGGCATTGACCTGATCCAGAAATTTCGGGGTAGTAAAACCGAGCAGACCACCTCGTCTACGCTGCCTTCCAATGAAGACCACACCGCGCCTGATGCCAGTGGGTCGGCCACAGACAATGTGGCTTCCAGCGAGGGTTCGACGGCATCATCTGACGGAAAATCGTCGGCATCGCCAAGCGAAGCCAGCAGTGGTGGCGCTCGTCCGGCGTTTAATTATCAGGCAGCAGAACCCGTGGGTGGTAAGCTCAAGGGTGTAGTGGAACTGGGCGCCACCGGCTTTAACTCGTTCATTGTCAGGATAGATGACCAGAAACGCTGGAAGCTGGAGAAAGCCGAGTTTGGTAACAGCCTCGTGCTGGAAAATATGGCTTCAGACCTCGATATCCGCGACGGGCTAAAACGGTACATCGGCAAGATGCTCGACAATGGCGTGGGTGGGCGCGACATTCAGTTTGTGGTCAGCTCAGGGGCGATGAAGGCCGAAACGACGCAGAAAATTATCAAAAACCTGAAAGCGCTCAACTACGTGGTCAACACCGTGACGCCCCAACAGGAAGGTCGCCTCGGCTACCGCGCCGCCATGCCGCCGGAGTTTACCGACAGTGGTTTTGTGCTCGATATGGGGTCGGGTAACACTAAGATTGCCTGGAAAAACGGCGGCGACGTGTCGGCCCTAGAAACCTACGGAGCCAAGTATTTCGAGGCCAGCACCGACGATACGAAGGTGTATGACGAGGTAAAAAGCAAAGCCAGTCAGGTGCCGTCGGGCTTGCGCAAAACGTGCTTCATCATCGGCGGGGTCCCGTCTGATCTGGCCAAGCAGGTGCGCAACGGCAAGGAACGTTACACCGTGCTGAAAATGCCCGCCGACTACACAGCCGCCAATGCCAAACAAAAGGCGGGCCTGAACATCTACAAAGCCGCCGCCGACGCCACCGGTTGCCAGCAGTTCGTCTTCGACTGGGATGCCAATTTCACGATTGGTTATTTGTTGACACTGAAATGAAAAATGTAAAGTGAACAGTGAAAAATGGCTCCGTTCAGTATCTGCCTGCGGAGCCATTTTACATTATTCACTTTACATTTTTCATTAATCCCTCCCGCCATGACCTTCCGCGACCTCTTCGATTATGCCGCCGCTCAACCGGGTATGGTGGCGCTATTTTTATTGGCCGTGCCCGCGCTGGCCCTTTTGGTAAACCTCTGGGCGGGCACCACCGACGTGGAAATCTGGCGGTGGCGCTATGCGTACGCCACCCTGATCTACGCCGCCTGCATTCCCGGCATTTTCGCGCTGACGCTGAACATCTACCTGTTCCTGTTTGAACGCCAAAGTCTCTGGACCATGAACCTGGTGTTGCAAGTGCTGCCCATCCTGACAATGGTGGGTACGTTGATGCTCATCAAGCGCAAAATGCCGTTCAAGTTCATACCCGGTTTCGGGCGGTTATCGGGCTTTTTGACCCTTATCGCCGCGCTCATCGGCATTCTCTGGTTCTTCGACCGGCTGCACCTGGTGGCCTTCACCTACGTACCCTTCACCTACATCGTGGTCGGGTTTGTGGCGCTGCTCGTCATCATCCGTTTCGCCTGGAGCCGGGTGTTTTAATTCCAGCCGCCACCAAGGGCGCGGTAGGTATTCACCACCGCGTTCAGTTGCTGCAATTTGGTGTCGATCAGATCAAACCGCGACTCCAGGGCGTCGCGTTGTGTTAGCAACACCTCCATATAATCGGCTCTGGCGGCCTTGAAGAGGGTGTTCGAGATTGAGGTCGACTGGATGAGGGCCTGCACCTGCCGGGCCTTCAAATCATAACTCTTTTGCAGGTTGTCAATACTCGACAACTGATTCGCCACTTCGACGTAGGCATTCAGCACGGTACGTTCATAGCTGTAGATCGCCTGAATCTGCTTAGCATTCGAGCTGTAATACATGGCCGTGATCGAATTCCGATTGATCAGGGGCCGGGTCAGGCCACCCACCAGCGAATACAGAAACGACTGCGGCGATAGCAACAAGGCCGGGTTGAAGGCATTGAACCCCACGGCGGCGTCGAGCGTCAGCGAAGGCAAAAAGTTAGCCCTGGCCACCTGAATATCCAGTTTAGCGGCTTCCAGCTCCCGCTCAGCCTGCCGAATGTCGGGGCGATTTTGCAGCAGTTGCGCCGGAACGCCAGCATGCAGCATTTGCGGTGTCAGGGTGTTGAAGTCGACCGTGCTGCGCTGAACGGGCTGTGGATACCGGCCCAGGAGGAAGTTGATTCGGTTTTCGGTTTCAACAATGCGCTGCTGAACATCAAACTGAAGGCTTTGGGTACGTAACACCTGGGCCTCGAACCGACGCACGGCCAACTCTGTCACCTTCGCGGCTTCCTTCTCGGTCCTTACAATGGACAGCGCATTGTTCTGGATGTCGATGTTCTTTTTCAGGATATCCAACTGACTATCGAGTGACAGCAGTTCGTAATACGACCGGGCAATTTCGGCCACCAGATTCGTGATGGTAAAATTTCGCCCTTCCACTGTGGCCAGATAACGGATGGCGGCAGATTTTTTCGCGTTGTGCAGCTTATTCCAGATGTCTATTTGCCACGAGGCGTGAGCCGACACGATCAAATCCGGCAGGGGGCTAGGGAAAGGTTGCCCCGGCCTGATTTCGGTACTTTCTTCCAGTGCCCCCAGGCGGGTGTAACGACCTACTTTGTCGAGGCCTGCCCCGGCTTGCAACCCCACAAACGGCATATATTCGCCGGTGCGGGCGCGTATTTCGTTTTGGGCGATCTGAAGTTCCTGCCGCGAGATGTTCAGTTCCTGGTTGTTGCCCAGGGCCGTGTCGATGAGGGCTGTCAGGTGAGGATCGGTGAAAAATTCGCGCCAGCGCAGCCCACCCGAATTGACAGAATCCTGAACGGCACCGTAGCTACCCGGCACCGACCTGTTTTCGGTCCGGCTCGTTATGGGCGGTATTGTACACGCCGAAACGACGGATAGAAAACAGATGGTAGTCAGGCACTTATATATGATTTGCTTCTTCAACATGATTAATCCGTTCTTCTGGTTCTGGAAAAGTGTCAACTGCATGAACCATGCCTTCAGTTAACGAATGTTCTTCTTCATCCTTGATTAGCTGACGGCCATCGGCCAGGCTACCAAAAATATAATAGAGGCCAGGGATGATGATGACCCCGAAAATGGTGCCGAATAACATGCCACCCATGGCCGAAGCCCCAATGGTACGGTTACCAATGGCACCGGCCCCCGTGGCCCCAATCAGCGGAATCAGGCCCGCCACAAAGGCGAATGAGGTCATCAGGATAGGCCGGAAACGCACCTTTGCCCCGTCAATGGCAGCTTCCAGAATGGTGGCGCCTTGCTGTCGCTTCTGCACCGCAAATTCAACGATCAGCACGGCGTTTTTACCCAACAGACCCACCAGCATAATCAGGCCAATCTGGGCGTAGATGTTATTCTCCAGCCCCATGAGCTTCAGCAACAGAAACGACCCAAATACCCCAACCGGCAGCGATAACACGACCGCCAACGGAATGATGAAGCTTTCGTACTGGGCGGCCAACACGAAGTAGACGAAGGCCAGCACAATCGCAAACACATACAGCGACTCATTGCCCCGGATCGATTCGTCATACGACAGCCCTTCAAAAGCGATATCATAGCCTCTTGGCAGTGTCTTGGTAGCTACTTCCCGGATGGCCTGGATGGCATCGGCCGTGGTGTAGCCTTTGGCCGGCAGACCCTGAATGGCGGATGAATTGTACAAATTGAACCGGGTGATTTCGTTCGGACCCTGCCCTTTTTTCAGCTTCATGAAAGCCGAGTAAGGCACCATTTCGCCCGCATCGTTTTTCACAAACAGCTTTAACAAATCGGTGGGGAGCCGCCGGAAACTGGGGTCCGACTGCACATAGACCTTGAAGAACTGGTTGAACTTGATAAAGCCCTGTTCGTAGGTACTGCCAATGAGAATGTTGAGGTTATCCATCGCTTTGCCGATAGACACGCCTTTTTGCATGGCCAGCTTATTATCAATCTCCAGTTCATACTGTGGGTAGTTGGCGGCGAAGAAGGTAAACAGGCCCGTAAGCTCTTTACGCTTGCCCAAATTCTCCATGAACTGCTTGTTGATCTTGTCAAACTCAGCGTAATCCGTGTCAGATGTTTTATCCAGCATACGCATCGAAAAACCGCCCGATGTACCAAACCCAGGAATGGCGGGTGGTTCGAAGAATTCGACGGTGGACCCAAGGCTTTTCGATTTCACCTCCAGCTCCTCCATGATTTCCTTCACGGTATGATCGCGCTCCGACCAGGTTTTCAGGTTGATCAAACACGTACCTGCGTTAGAACCCCGGCCTTCGGTCATGATCTCGTAACCAGCCAGCGACGAGATGGACTCGATGCCCGGAACGCCTTCGCAGATCTTCTGAAGTCGGCGCGAGACCTCATTGGTTTTTTCCAGCGTAGACCCCGGCGGCGTCTGGATAATGGCATAAATCGTACTCTGGTCTTCGTTGGGAATAAAACCGGCTGGCAGTAGTTTATTCACCAGTACGATACCCAGACAAAATCCGATCAATATGCCAAATGTGATGACCCGGCGACTGACGATTAATCGCAGCAGACCCACGTACCACCCGGTCATTTTATCAAAGCCCTGGTTGAACCGGTCGAGTGCTTTGGTCAGCAGGTTTTTCTTCCGGGATTTTCCATGATTGTTTTTCAGCAGGATGGCACACAACACCGGCGTAAGCGTGAGGGCAGTAATGGCCGAGATCACGATGGAACTGGCCATAGTGATGGAGAATTGTCGGTAGAACGTACCCACCGGACCTGACATAAAGGAGATGGGCAGAAATACCGCTACCATCACCAGGGTAATGGCGATAATGGCTCCGCTAATCTCACCAAGCACTTTTTTAACCGCACCAAAAGGCGAGATATGCGGATCTTCTTCAAACTTGGTATGCACGGCTTCCACCACCACAATCGCATTATCGACCACAATACCGATGGCAAGAACGAGGGCAAAGAGCGTGATTAAGTTGATGGAAATCCCGAAAAATTGAATGACAAAAAACGCCCCGATCAGCGATACCGGGACCGCCAGAATTGGGATCAGCGTAGACCGCCAGTCGCCCAGAAAAACAAACACCACCAGGGCCACCAGGAGAAACGCGTCCCGTAGCGTATCGATCACCTGCTCGATAGATGCATCGAGGAAGTTAGACACGTCATAGCTGATTTTATAATCGACACCCGGCGGAAAAGAAGCCTTCATTATCTCCAGTTTCTTTTTCACTTCGGTAATTACATCGCTGGCGTTACTACCATAGTTTTGCCGCAACACAATGGCCGCCGACGGATGGCCGTCCAGGTTAGAATAAATATCGAAGAATTCGCTGCCGAGTTCTACGTGGGCGATGTCTTTCAGGTGGATACTCTCACCGGCGGCGTTGGCCCGAACAATGATGGCTTCGTACTCTTCTGGTTTGTTGTACCGGCCTTTGTAAGTAAGCACGTATTCCAGCGACTGAGCCGCGATACCAGAGCTTTGCCCAATCCGCCCCGGTCGGCCAATGATGCTCTGCTCGCCAATCGATTTCATCACTTCCTCGACAGAGATGTTGTAGGCCCGCATCCGTTCGGGATTGAGCCACACGCGCATGGCATACCGCCGACTACCCAATATCTGCGCCCGTGCTACGCCTTTGGTCCGCTGAATTTCAGGGATCATTTTAACGGTAGCGTAGTTAAAGAGGAATTTTTCGTCAATGCTCTTTTCCTTGGAATACAGGTTGACGTACATCAGCATACTGGGCTGCACGGGTGAGATGATAACCCCCTCACGCTGAACTAGTTCGGGCAGCAGCGGCATCACCTGATCCACCCTGGTTTTCACCCGGATAACCGCCACGTTGGGGTCTGTGCCAGGTTCAAAAATGATGCGGAGCGTGGCCTCACCGGCACTCGTGGCGTCGGTGGCGATATAGCGCATATCCTGCACACCGTTGATAGCCTGTTCCAGAGTAATGAGCGTCGATTTCACCAGTACATCGGCACTGGCACCGGGATAAGCAATAAATATATTGACCGTGGTGGGGGCAATATCAGGAAATTGTGAGATCGGCAACCTCGTCATTGCCAGTATACCGACAAAGACGATCATGACCGATATCACAATGGCGAATACAGGTCGACGTATGAATTTACTAAACATGGCCTCTTTTTTTACGCAAGCTGATTATTCGGCATACAGACCTAAATGAGCGATAACTTCACCGGGCTGCTCAAACTTGACGTGTATTTTTTCATTTTCTTTTACCTGACGTAGGCCTTCCAGCAAAATCCTGTCGTCTTTATTCAGGCCCGATTTGACGGCAAAAATATGCGGCATTTCGGCGGCAATCGTGATCTCCCTTGACCGGATCACGTTGTCTTTATCCACCACATACACGTACTTCTTTTCGAGTACTTCGAAGGTGGCTTTCTGGGGAATAAGCAGGGCATTTTTGAGCGGTACTGTCATGCGAATATTACCCGTTTCGCCGTGGCGCAACAGGCCTTTGGGGTTCGGGAAGGTGGCCCGGAACGCGATGTTGCCGGTTTCGTTGTTGAAATCAGCTTCGATGGTCTGCACCACGCCGGGATACTGAAAAATCTCATCGTTCGCCATCACCAGGTTGACGTTCTTCATATTATCCTGGTTGGCATGGCTTTTAAAATTCAGGTATTCAGCTTCCGGCACGTTGAAATACACCCACATCTTGCTATTGTCCGACAGTGTCGTCAGCAAAGCGCCCTCATCGACCAGGCTCCCCTGTCGCACCTGGAAATGGTCCATGATGCCAGTGAAAGGCGCTTTGATGGTGGTAAACTGCAGGTGCGTTTTGGCCAGGGATACATCAGCCTTCACTTTGTCGAATTTTGCCTTAGCCAGGGCCAGTTCATTCTTCGAGACAATGTTGCTATCGGCCAGTTGTTTGGTGTTCTGGTATTCGATACCTACATAATTGGCTTCAGCCTGTGATTTCTGGAGTTCGGCGTTGTAGATCAACGGCATGATCTGAAACATCAATTGCCCCTGTCGCACCGATTGTCCTTCGTCCACAAAAATCTTTTGCAGGTAGCCTTTCTCCAGCGCCCGCATTTCGATGTGCTGGATGGCGTGAATCTGACACACGTAATCTTTGGTAACCGTCGTATCTCTCCTCAGAGGACTGGTAACCAGATAGTTGACTACGGCCTCTTTTTCGCCTTCTTTCTCCGCTGCTTTTGTGCCACAGCCGGTATGGCCCAATACGGCCCACAAGCTCAGGAGTGTAATGATGCTGGTTCTCTTTAACATGGTCTTATTTTTTGTATTTGGCTGGATGCACTAGTTTATGCTGACTTGCTGAACAGGGGCCGCCGAGTTTGGGAGTACGGTGGGTGCCTGCTTCATCTGGCGCAGGCTGTCTTTCTGTTGGTTAGCTCAGCGGCACGCTCAATCATCCTGTTGCCACTCATGATCTGCCGGGCGGGCCAGGGCACCCAATTCATAGGCGTATAGGCTTCGTAGGCGGCTTTGCTCAACCAGCAAAACCCGTTGACCAACAGCGAAAGAGCGAGTACCAGTCCGAAGCCGTAAAGCAAAATTGAAGGGAATATCCGGCGAGGCATAGCTTGTATCATTGTCTACTGATGCAAAGCAACCACCACGACATTAAAATGGCATGAGAAGGAAATGAAAAGATATTAAAATGGTGCTGCTCTTTACCCTATTTACTGCACCAAAACAGCATTTATACTTTGAATAGTACTATTTTGCGGTATATCGTGTAGAGAAGGTAAGTAGCCGTTAGTCAAGCTGCGGCAAGGCCCGGCGGGCCGCACTCGCCAATTCTCTGACCCCGCTCACGTTTTGGCTATAAGCCATAACACCGATAGATTTAGCTACCTATGCTGCCTGGATTCACCCGACTTTTGTCTCGCAGTATTCATAGCACAACAAGTTCAACAACAAACAACGATGATCTTAATAACAGGGTCCACGGGTAAATCAGGCAATGCCGTTATCCGGCAGCTTCTCCAGAAAACAGTCGCCAATCAGATTGCCGCCCTTGTTCGGGACGAAGCCAAAGCGGCTGACCTGAAAGCCAAAGGAATAAACCTGCGCGTGGGGAGTTACGACGACATGGCCTCGCTCGACAAGGCCATGCAGGGCATCGAAACGGTGTTGTTAATAGCGGGCACCGACGAGGAGAAACGCCTTCAGCAGCATCAGCACGTGGTGGATGCCGCCAAACGGGCAGGGGTTCGCTGTATTGCCTACACGAGTCGGACGCTGAAAGACAAAAACACGCCGGTCATCAGTTGATGTTGGGTCATTTTCAGACCGAAGATTACATCAAGGCGAGCGGGTTGCCATACGCAACGTCTTGTATATGGACGTTATCCCCCAATTTGTGGGGCCAACCGTGTTTGAGCAGGGTATTTATTTGCCCGCCGGTCAGGGACGAGTAGCCTTCGCTCTACGTAGTGATATGGGCGAAGCCATTGCCAATGCGCTTGTGAAGAGCAACTGCACGAACCAGACCTACATGCTCACGGGTAATGAGACGTATTCGTTCGACGATATAGCGGCGGCCCTCACGACATTGTCGGGTAAAACCGTGACGTATACCCCTGCCGAAAAATCGGCTTTTGAGGCGCAACTCAAAGGACGTAGCCTGCCCGCCGTTACTGTATCATCCTGGAAAAAGTTGACCGTACCTTGCTTAACTTCTGAAGTCATTAAATCAACCACCCATCAAAAAGTACGAACTGACCATCCGATAGCTGGTTACCGAACTTCACCAGCGCAAACTCAACCTGGACCAGACTGCGGCCAGGTGCGAAGCCACACGACGAGTGTATAACCCTGAAAACCAAGTAATTATGTTAGTACGCTGAAGCAGTTGAGGCTTGCTCAACCAGCTAACCTCCAGAGTCGCCGGTCAACCGGTTGCACCTCTTGGCTCACCAGTTTGATTTGGTCAAAAAGTGGATGCAGAGGGTGAAGCAGGATATTATACGACAACGGTACTAAAACCGAGGGCAGGCCAATGCCCAGTCGGTCCGGTACACCCAACCTGTCTTTCAGCCATGCCTGCGTCCGATCATAGG
Source organism: Cytophagales bacterium (assembly GCA_038230755.1). Classification (GTDB taxonomy): domain Bacteria; phylum Bacteroidota; class Bacteroidia; order Cytophagales; family Spirosomataceae; genus Fibrella. Next base: position 29,119 of record JBBRMP010000002.1, read on the forward strand.
TGTCGTCCTGCCAGTAGGGAGGCAATTCCTCCCGCTGATAATAGTGAATATCGTCGGGCACGTCCAGGGAGAACACCCAGTAGGTAGGCAACTCCTCATAGCGCACGGCCGGAGCATGAGCCAAGGTTTCTACCAGGCCTAATTCGGGGCTAGAGGTGGCATAGAGCACCCCAACGCCTTTCGGACTCCAGCGCCCACCATAGAGGCGACTACCGACGACGGAGAGGGGTTCCTGGCGATATTTGTCCCGAATGATGCGGTAGAGGGTGGGCATAAGAACACCTAAGCAGGTAAACCGTAATCCAGCCGACCCAGCACATCATCCACTAATCCAAACCCCGTCACCGTGTCAAGGAGTTGGAGCGGGGCTTGACTGGCTAGTTCACGAATCGGTGTTCGGAGCCAGGCTACTACGGTGGTCTTTCGGTCTTCAAAGGTGTCCAGGGCGTGGACCAGCAAATTCCTCAGCAAGAGCAGTCGTTCTGAGGCATCGACGCTAAAGCGCTGGTCATCCTTGAGTCGATGCAGATTACGGGGCGTCATGTTGAGGGCATAGGCCATTTCCTTATCGGTTAGGCCGACCAGCGCAGCCACCTCGTCGACCTCCGAGCGCATCAGGCCCTGGCGGGAGGACTGAACCAAGGTAAATGGCGAAGAGTGGAGATGGTTGCCAGCAGGTACTTGGGTCGCTTCCATGCGGTGAAGGAATTAAGTCACAAAGATAAGTGAAATAAGTCATTACCCACCTCTATCCATGTTGCCTAGCCCATCTCAACGATAGGTTGCCTAATGCCAAGGCTTAACGCGTGTTGAAAAATCAGCGAGACCTTGCTTGACGGGTGTACTGAAAAAATGGCTGATTCTAGCAGGACGGTGTACTGAGGAAATCGTATTGAGGCGTCTGAAACCAAGAAAGCTGCTCACGCATGATCATGCGTGAGCAGCTTTGGGATGTCTGGCACAAATCACCTGATTTTTTTCCTGAGGAGATTCTTTGACCCGCCCTGAAAAGCGTTGACAATACTGCATGGTGAAACATTTTCCTAGAATGTTGGCAAATACTCTTATTTCTGGCAGGTCTGTCATATTGAGCCTGATGACCGGTACCGAATGACAAGTAGGCCAGTGCCGGTGTAGAATTACAGTAGAAACCCTAAATTTCCATCTACAAAATTTAGGTTAGTGTTCATCCTTAATGCAGTCTCCCGGCAAAACCCTTATGAGAGCCTCAGCAGCCCTTTCCCTTTTTCTTCTGTTCCTGACCGGTGAAGTACTGGCCCAGTCAGTAGATTTAGTCTCGTACCAGGAGTTGCCCGACCCGAAACCAGTCGATAAAACCAGTTGGTCAGCACTAAAAGCCGGGTACCATTTCAGCTTTACTACCGCCGACATTCGGTACGGGAAACACAGTGCTCCAGACCCGTCACTGGCGCAGGTAAGCTGGAAGACCAATGCCTGGAAAGGCGAGAGGGTACACACCCAGGCACTGCTCTGGAGTACATCCGCGATGCCCCGGGTGAAACTGAGCTGGTCGGAACTGAAAGACGACAAAGGCAGTGCCATTCCAGCAAGTCAGGTTTTGGCCCGTTTCATTCGGTTTGTCATGACGGATGGGTTAAATCCGGAAGGGAATAACTGCGACAAGCGGCCGGTTGGTAAATATGATTCATCCCTAGTCGCAGACCCTATCGACTTCGTTCAAGTGCGGGACGTGCCGCAGCAAACCACTCAACCAGTCTGGCTGAGTGTGGCGGTTCCGGCGACGGCCCTGACCGGGCGGTACGTGGGCACCCTGACGGCCACAAGTCCGTCAATGCCCAAACCAATCGTTTTGTCGTACAGCATCAACGTACAGCATCGTAGGCTGCCCGCTCCGAAAGACTGGAAGTTTCATCTGGATTTATGGCAGAATCCGTACTCGGTAGCGCGGGTGCATGGCGTGAAGGTATGGTCGAAGGAGCATATGGAGCTTATGCGGCCGTACATGAAAATGCTGGCTGATGCCGGGCAAAAGTCCATTACGGCCACCATTATCAACGACCCCTGGCAGAGTCAGACGGAGGATGTGTACGGGTCGATGGTGAACTGGACGAAAAAGAAAGACGGCACCTGGGCATACGATTATACGATTTTCGACCAGTGGGTAAATTACATGATCGACCTGGGTATCGATAAGTTTATCAACTGTTACAGCATGATTCCCTGGAACTTAAAATTTAGTTATTACGATGAGGCTACCCAAAAAGATACGTTCATAATCGCTAAAACGGGTACACCCGAATACGAAGCGCACTGGCGACCCATGCTAACCGACTTTGCCAGACACCTGAAACAGAAAGGCTGGTTTGAAAAAACAACCATCGCCATGGATGAACGGCCGATGAAAGCCATGCAACAGGCACTGGCATTAATCAAAGGGGTCGATACGAATTTTCGGGTCTCGCTGGCGGGTAACTACCACCCCGAACTGGCAGCGGACTTGATTGATTACTCCGTGGCCACAAACCAGACAATTGATGCCCCGATCATGCAACGCCGTCAGCAGGCTGGCTTTAACACTACTTACTATACCTGCTGCGTTGAACACAACCCGAATACATTCACGTTTTCTCCCCCGGCCGAAGCGACGTTTATCAGTTGGTATGCGGCCAATAAAGGGTATGACGGCTACCTGCGCTGGGCCTACAACTGCTGGGTAAAAGATCCCTTACTGGATTCCCGTTTCCGGACCTGGGCCGCTGGTGATACGTACATTGTTTACCCGGGTCCGCGAACCTCCATCCGCTTTGAGCGACTTATTGAGGGCATTCAGGATTACGAAAAAATACGTATTCTACGCGCTGAATTTGCGGCGAAGGGTCAGGCGGACAAAGCCCGGCAGCTCGAAAAAGCGTTGAGCCAGTTCGATATATCTACCCTAACCAGTACATCAGCGGCTGACGTGCTCAATCCCGCCAAAGCACTTCTCAATTCGCTCTAACAGATTCCTGATACTCCCGTTTTCAGACACGACACGAGAGACGGTTGGATGGCTTATCCCGTCAGCGGCTGCGGTTGAAGTAAGGCAATCGGTCGAGGGGACGGCGATGGTTTTTACGGCTGGACCCACCACGATGCTATCATCATCGCTCACCCAGTTGCCTTGGGGAAACGTAATGGACCGGCTTCGGGCTCCTTTTTGCACCACCGGAGCCACCAAAATATCCGTGCCGAGCATAAACTGGTCGATGGTACGGCCATAATCGGCATCGGGGTAATTACAGCGCATGGAGCGCGCAATGGGTTCACCCGTTTTGGCTGATTGCCGGGCAAGTTCCACAAGTTTTGGTCCGAACTGCTGGTGGAGTTTGGCGGCCTTTAGGCAAATTGCATTTTGCTCTGGAGTTAGTATCCGCCAGGGTGCCACCGATAACTGCATCAGCGGCATCAGCGCATGTACCTGCGCCGAGCGGACAATCAACTCCCGGTCTAACGTTGATTCATCCGAAAACGCCATCCATTGTCCCCCACCAATCATGTCGGGGCAGGTGAAAGCGTACCCCATCAACCCCTGCGCCAAAATACCCGGAATCAGTTGGCGCAGGTCACCCCAGGAGTGGTCTTTGTCGCTCAGCCGCTGCACGAGCTGCGTACCCGCCATTTTGAACGATACCCGGTATTCATTAAATGCATACTACAGACCAATCTGCCCGAACAGTTTCGTGTGGTCGTTGGGTGTGGCCGAATTGCGCGACACCACGCTGTCGGCGTAGTACCGGGCGTCGCCCACGTCGAACTTGAAGCCACCGACATCGTATTCCGTAACGAGGTGATCCAGCCGGTTGTTGAACCAGATGTTCGCGTCAGGATTAGTCAAATCGAGCACCCCGCTGAGCCATTCCACCAGTGAACAATGACCGCTTTGTCCTGCGTGTCCTTCGACCAATCGACGGGTTTGTCGTACTGATTACGAAGCAGCAACAGGCCCTTCCTGGCCAGATACCGGAAGTTTTCGGAGTCGGGGCTGACAAACGAGCAAATCCAGAGCATGACCTTGAAGCCCATGCTGTGCAGTTTGGCCATCATACCTTTGGGGTCCTTGAACCGGCTTGCCGAAAATTCCCAGTTGCCGTAGTTAGCCTGCCACGTATTGTCAATCATCAGCACGCCGGGCGGGTAACCGTTGTCGATGATTTGCTGGGCGTAGGCCAGAATTCTGTCTTCCTGCTGCTCGTATTTTAGCTCAATCCAAGTGTTGTGTACTGGAGCACCGCAAACATAGCTGTATCAGGAATCTGGCCGTTGGGTGGGAAAAACGTTTTCGATGCGTACCGATACGCCGACGCCAGATAGTTGCCCGTCTGCCCGTGTGTTACGTCACCTTTCCGGCTGGTGACGGTTAGTTACCGGCGTTGAAATTGTACTTGATGGGGTCTTCGCACCAGACGTAGCGGCCCCGGCTGGAGATGAGCAGCGGCTGCGCCTGGTTCTCGTCGTTATTGCCCCACATATCCCGCGCCAGTTTGATCAGGCTGGTGTAGGGCATTTTTCCGGCATCGTGGCTAAGGCCGCCCCACCACTGTTCGCCAGGAAGTAGCGTGGTCTCGTAGCTGCTGCCAACTGACTTTGTCTGACTGAATGCCGGGTTAATGCCTGCCAGGAAAAGCAGAAGAATGACAATTGGTGTACGACTCATGTTAGTTAAAATTGGTAGGTATCCCGATTCGTTCTAATGTACCCGGATTTCATCGACAAACATGTACCCCTTATTTTTTCGGGCGAATACCCGCACGTACCGCGCCGACTGCCCGTTTAGCGGTACCAATAAATCCTGAATGACCAGCGCCGACTGCGATTCTGGAACGGTATGCTGCACCCGAACCGGCTCCGAAAACGTTTTGCCATCCGTCGAAAGTGACACCTCCAGGTAGCGGGGCATGTACACGCCGGGGCCGGTCAATTGCGTGAAACCAACCTGTACGTCGGTCAGAGGCTGTACCGTTTCCAGGTCGATGGTTACGTCCATGTTGATTCCCTCGAAGCCGAGCCACTGCTTGTCGCCGTAGGTGAATGAACCCCGGTTGCCGTTCACAAGTGTGCCGTCGCCCTGGGCGGTGTAGCTGTTAGTGTAGCGAATGGCGTAGGTAATGGGTTTGCCAATGGCTTTGTGGAAGTCGATTTCCTGCGTCGCTACCGCCCCAATCCGGCTGGAATCGCGGAACAGAGCCGCCTGAATCGTAGCCGATTTATTCACGACAAATGGCCCCTCGTAGCGTAACGATTGAGACGTGGGCTGGCTGCCATCGAGCGTATAACGCAACTGTGGCTGGTACTGCTCCGATTCAAATTTGACTTGCGCCGTTCGGCTGTCGGGCTGATAATCTGACTGGATTTCCAGGCTGGTGCTGGGGCGATAGTAGTTGACGTTGCGCCTTTGCAGCAGCGCGTAATGGTCCTGCAACCGCCGTTGAAAATCGGGCCACGACCGCGCCGATGAATCCGACCACGCCACCTCCGCCAGCGCCAGCATTCGTGGAAACACCATGTACTCGACCTGCTCGGTCGTGGGGATGTATTCCGTCCAGAGGTTAGCCTGAATACCCAAAATGTAGTTGGCCTGGGCGGCAGTCAGTTCTTTATTGATGGGTTCGTAACTATACACCCGTTGCAGCGGCAGAAAACCGCCGATGGCTTCAGGCTGCGTGGTTGGATTGGCCTGGTAGCTGTCGAAATACAGGTAATTGCTGGGGGTCATAATCACACCGTGGCCTTTTTTGGCGGCTGCAATGCCCCCGCCTTCACCCCGCCAGCTCATGACGGTGGCTCCCTCGGCCAGTGGTGCTTCGGGCGTATCGCCCTGCAAAATCTCGTCCCAGCCTACCATCTTACGGCCTTTGCCAGTCAAAAATTTATCCATCCGCCGGATGCTGTAGCTCTGTAGCGCGTGTTCATCGGCGAGGTTATGTTCCTTGATGCGGGCCTGGCATTTGGGGCAGGTTTTCCAGGATTTTGTACTGGCTTCGTCGCCACCGATGTGGATGTATTTCGACGGGAAAATAGCCAGTACTTCCGTCAGCACGTCTTCCATAAACGTGAACGTACTGTCGTTGCCAAGGCAAAACTCACTGTTGACGTAGGGCCTGCCCGAACACGAAAGCTGCGGGTACACGGCCAGAACCTCTTCGGAATGACCCGGCATCTCAATTTCCGGGATGACGGTAATGCCCCGCCGGGCGGCATAGGCCACCAGTTCGCGGGCCTGTTCCTGCGTATAGTAGCCACCGTAGGCGTTCGGGTCACCTTCTCGGCTGTACCGGCGTGGGCTGGCCCACCATTCTTTCCAGGTCCGGTGGGTACGCCAGGCGGCCTGTTGCGTCAGAGCGGGGTATTTTTTAATCTCAAGCCGCCAGCCGGGACCGTCGGTGAGGTGCCAGTGAAACGTGTTGAGTTTGTAGAGGGCCATTAGGTCGATGTACCGCTTCACAAACGCGAGGTCGAAAAAATGCCGCGATACGTCGAGGTGCATGCCCCGATAGCCAAAGCGTGGCTGATCTTCCAGCTCCAGCGCGGGCAGTTGCCGATTGTCGGGTTGCAAACTGGCCAATTGTAGAAGCGTCTGCATCCCACGCAACGCGCCCGCGGTGGTGGCGGCTGTGAGGTGAACGCGGTTTGGCGTGATGCGGAGTTGGTACGCTTCCTCACTCGTGTTTTTTGGGAAAGCGTTGGTTTGCTGTTCAAACACCACCTGCGTCGGGCCGGTAGGTCTACTTTTTGTTGATAACGTACTAACTGGCATGGTCCGGCCAAAGCTCTGCTCGGCCCACAGCCGGGCCACATCGGCAAAGGCGGGCGAACTGCTGATGTGGAGGTTGGCCGTCAGCGAAAAGCTACCGGGCCGGGCGGTCATTTTGGTCGGTTGCGGAATGATCGAGCGCACCATCTGCGCCATGCCGGGTAAGTTCAGCAGGGTAACAGCCAGCAGGGATAGGGTAAAAAGTTGGAAGGTGTGTTTCATAACGGGGCTCTTTTGGGTTAGCAAACAGGTTTTAACACAGAGAAACAGAGGTTTCACGGAGTTTACAGAGGAACAAAGTGCTTCTAATCCGCACTACGTATCTCCGCTTCTATGTGAAATCTCTGTTCCTCTGTGTTAAAAAAGCTTCGTCAGACTACTTATTATCCCACCAGATACGTCCCTTTGTATCGACGTTGCTGGCCCCGTAGGCGGGGTCTTTGGTTTTCTGGGCGTCTACCGCTTTGTTGAAGTTTTCCTGGTTCTGCGGCTGGGGCGTAGGCAGGGCCATCCGGCGCGGAATCAGCAGATTGAGCGAACCGTTCCAAAGATTTTCCATGTAGGCAATACCCGTACCATCACCGATTTTGGACGGCTGACCAGCGCGATAATCCACGAACTGCGGATAGCCGGTGCGCTTCCACATGGCCCAGGCCTCTTCCGGCACCGTCAGGAAGTTGACCCACGCCTGCGCGTAAATGCTCGGCAGACCCTTGTACGGATAGCGCGTCAGGTAATCGCCAAAGGTTGTGGCAGCCGCATTAGGGACGCCCGTGGCTACGGCGAAATCTTTGTAGTAGTTGAACGAGGCCGTAACGCCGTCGTTGTACCACATCTCCGCCGACTTGCCCAGTCCATTGCCGCCCTTGGCCGCAATCTCGGCCATCATCAGGGCCGCATCGGCGTAGGTCAGGAACGGCGTGCGAATTTTGATAGTCGAACCATCCACCACCGTCTCGTCGTCGTGCACACCCGCGTCGCCCGATGTTTTGAAGCCACCGTTTTTCAGGAACAGCCGCGTCTGGATGTTTGAGAGGTAATTGAGCGTTTGCGACGGACCGGTTTTCACACCCAGCGTAACCACCCGCGATTTGCCCAGTAACCCATACACGCCATCGGTCGAGGCCGGAAATACGTGCTTACCCCAGTACCGTACCGATGATTCGGGCATGTTGAGTAACGACTGCGTTTCGGTGGTGGCGTTGGCCTTTACGGTGCGGTAGCGGCTGTAGTTTGGACCGAAATCGTTTTCGCGCAGCATAAACGCCACGCGCGGGTCTTTGGTCGATTTCAGGAACTCCACGAACGGGTAAGCTGCCGTGTACTGAAGCAGCAGGGCATTGATATCGTCGAGGTTGTTGTTCCAGTCGCGCAGGTTGCTGTAGCCAAACGATTCGGCGTTGCTGCTGATGATCTGTCCGTTGAAATTGGTCGCGATATCGGTCAGCACGGCGGTCAGATTGGCGGCATCGCGGCTTTCGTAGCGCTGGGCAATCCGAATGCGCAGGGTGTTGGCAAACTTCAGCCACTTGGCTACGTCGCCCTGGTAGAAAAAGTCCTGCTGACCAAGACTGATTTGGTTGGCCGGGGGCGTTTTCAGGACGGTCGCCGACTCCTTCAGTTGCTGGTCAAATACCTTGTACAGCTCCCAGTTATAGTCGTAGGCAGGCAGCGGAAACTTGTCGTTCTGGAACGCCTGACTGTACGGCATGGCCCCGTAAATGTCAGCCACGCGCCACGCCTGGAACGTATCCAGGATTTTGGTGATGGCCCGGATGGCGATGTACGTCTGCTTCTGGTCGGCGGGCAGCTCGTCGATCAGGCTGATCATCCGGTTCAGGTCGCGGCCCGTTGAGCTGTAGTAGTCCCCGTAGTAGTTCAGCCCCGGCGACGGCGATGCTGTTTGGGTCGGATTGGCGTAGGTTCCTTCGAGGCCTTCTCTGGAAGCCCCGTCGGCCACTACGTACTGCATGTACGTCATCACCCCGCCGTAGCGGGCAATCAGTTGGGAGCGGCCCGGCAGGTTGAAGTTCAGCGTGGCGTTTGTGAACAGGTATTCGGGCCGCGACTCGTTCAACTGGTTCGGATTCGTATTAATTTCCTGCAACTGTTCTTTGCAGGACTGCGTGGTCAGCAGGGCCGCGGTCAGCACCAGACTCTTCAGCAGACTTGTATGTTTTTTCATGAGTTCCATGAGCGGCTATTTAGAATGACAGGTTGATGGACGCCGAGAGGTTGCGCGTGAACGGTACCCCACCCGTAATGACCGGCTGAAGCGGGTTGTTGCCGTTGATCGACTCCGGGTTCTGACCGGCGTTGAGGCCGTTGTAGAGGTAAACGATGTTCCGGCCCGTAAACCGCAGCGATGCATCCTTTACCCGAATCCGGTTCAGCAGCGTTTGCGGCAACCGGTACGAGACCGTAATCTCGCGCAGCATCACCCACGTATTGTCTGTTACCGACCCGTTGAAATTCAGGTTGGTACCGAAGCCGTAGGTGTTCTGGTAGTAGTTGATGGCTTTCCAGGGTTCTACCAGCCCCTGATCGAAGGCCTGCCGGAAGGTCAAGCCGCTGATGTCGGCCCCGGTGATGGGACTTTTCTGCCCCTTGTCAAATACCGCATCGGGAATAACGCCGTCGTAGACTTTTTCTTCGGTGTAGGAATCAGTGCGGGATACCCCCCCGTTGGCCTGATCGCGGTACTTCAGCGAGGCCAGCGGTGTGCCCCGGCCCATGCCGTAGTTGTACGATTCCGAGTAGACTTTACCCCCCACGCGCGAGTCGATCTGGGCATACAGCGACCAGTTCTTGTAACGCAGCGACGTATTAAAACCAGCCAGGAACGTCGGCTGTACGTTGCCGATGGGATACCGGGCTTCGGGCGTTTGCTGGTACACGTAGCTGTAGGACGGCACGCTGTATTTGGTGTCCGGGTCAGTACTGACCGCGCGTGGATTGGCGCGTAGCAGCGGTAAACCGGTTTTTTCGTCGAGAGACGCATAGGCTCCGTTTCCGTTGGCTTCGGCGGTCATCACGCCAAACGCGCCACCTTCATAGGCGTAGACACTGGCCCCATCGTAGTTATTCATCAGCGCGTATTGCGTAATGCCTTCGGCAAACTTGACAATCTTGCCCCGGTTGCGGGTGAAGTTCATCGACACGTCCCAGGTCAGTTTGTTTGTTTTAATGGGCGACGCATTGAGCAGAACCTCGATACCCTCGTTCTGAATGTTGCCCGCGTTGATTCTGACGTCGTTATACCCAGTTTCGCTCACACCCGGCAGGGTCAGAATCTGATTGAACGTATTGGTACGGTAGTAGGCGAAGTCCAGGATAATCCGGTCTTTCAAAAAGCCCAGGTTGGTACCCAGTTCGATGGCCCGCTGAATTTCCGGTTTCAGGTTGGTATTGGGCCGTACCGACGCGTTTTGCAGCGACGAAGTTGGGATGGAATTGCCGTTCTGGTCAAATACCACGTTGGGCAGGTAGCCCTGGAAACTGGTGGCGTAGGGATCGGTACCCGACCCAACAAAGGCCAGCGACGCCCGCAACCGACCCGACGACAGCCAGTTAGTAGTTGGTTTGAGGTGGTCGAAGAACGAGTACGCTACGTTGGTAGATGGATAAAACACCGAGTAGTTGTTCTCGCCCACAAAACCTGCTGGATAGGTCAGGGATGATACCCAGTCGTTTCGGCCCGTAATCTCGACGTTCAGGTAATCTTTGTAGTTCAGGTTCAGCAAACCCGCCAGACCATATACCCGGCTCGATGGCCGCGCAAAGCCGTAGTCGATATTGCCGGGATTGATGGTATTCAGCACCGAGTTGCCCAGCACAAACTGGTTCGGCACGATGAGGCCACCGCGGGTGCTTCGGCTGTAATTCTCCTGGAAGCTATTCCCGTAAATCTCGCTGAGGACCCGGAAGTCGATGTTAAGGTCGGGGGAGACCTGCTTCACGGCGTGGGCCGAGAACAGGGCGTTGTAATTGCCCTTGTAGCTGCCGTCCTGGCCGAACGAGCCACCTTTACCGCCCGCACCACTGCCCCGCTCCTGTGTTTCGGTCTGGATTTTATAGAAGTTGTAGTTGCCCCGTGCACTCAGATCGAGCCAGGGCGTTACCTGTGCTTTCAGGGTCAGGTTGGCCAGCAGCGAGTTCTCGTTCCGCACCTGATTCCGGTTGTCAAACCGGTTGAAGAGTGAGTTCACCTGATTGTCCCACAGGCTGTAGCCATAGCTGCGCAATGAGCCGTCGGGGTTGCGGTAATCCTGCCGCCACGCGTCGAGGTTGGCGTTCCGGGGTACGGCGTAGTAGGTCATGAAGCCCACGTTGGTACCGCCGGGCCAGTCGTAGCGACCCTGCGCAAAGCCGTTGGTGGTGGCCGAACCGGCGTAGTTGATGCCCATCTCAATCGAGAAAACGTTGTTGAGCTGTCCCGTCGTTTTGAAGTCGACAGCGTTCCGTTTCAGGCTGTTGTTGACCAGCGTACCTTTGTTTTGGGTGTTGGTGTAGGCCAGCCGGTACGTGAACTTGTCGCTGCCCCCACTCAGGGCAATGCTGTTGTTGATGAAGTTGCCGGTCTGGAAAAACGTCCGCCAGTTGTCGGGCTGGGCTATGTACGGTTCCATGATGCTGGGGTTGTAGATAGCCGGAATCTGACGACCGTCAAACCGGGGTCCGAAACTGATGGACGTTGTGGTGTTGGTGTTGTTGGGGCGAAAGTGTCCCTCGCGGAAGATGTTGCCCGCGCCGTACTCGTTCTGAAGCGGAATGGAGTTCTCGTAGGGCGTTGTTGTCTGATACGTCGAGTTGAACTCGATGCCCAGCCCCTGGTTCCGGGTCCCTTTTTTAGACGTAATCACGATGGCCCCGTTGATACCCCGCGACCCATAGACCGACGTAGCAGCCGCGCCTTTCAGCACGGTAATAGACTCGTAATTGTCGGGGTTGAGGTTCTTGAGCTGCGAGCCGTAGTCGGTGCCATTGTCCGCGCCGGTCACGTTGTTTTCGAGCACAATGCCGTCGATGACAAAAATGGGCTGGTTGTTTTTAGTCAGCGACGTTGCGCCCCGAATCTGGATGCTCGGCGAGGTCTGCACCCCCGACGCACCCATCACGTTGACGTTCACGCCCGCTACCTTGCCCTGCAACGCCGTAATGGGGTTGATGGTGTTGGTGCGCTCGATTTCGGTAGACTTTACCGTCGTGACGGAGTAGCCGAGTTTACGGTCGCTCTTGGCGATGCCGAGAGCCGTTACCACCACTTCGTTCAGGCTTTGCGCATCGGGGGCCAGTGTTACGTTAATGATCGAGCGGTTGCCAATGGCCACATCCTGCGATACATACCCGATAAATGATATAACCAGGGTCTCATTGCCCGATGGTACGTTCAGCGTGTAGTTGCCGTCGGCGTCGGTTTGCGTACCGGTTGCGGTGCCCTTAATAACCACGTTGGCCCCCGGTACCGCCTGATTGCTCGGCGACTCAATTATCCGGCCCGTTACGGCCTTCGGCGTGGTCTGGGCCACTATGTTCAGCGACAGCAGCAAACCCGTCAGCAGGGGCAGCCATCCCAACCAGCGTTGGTTAGTATGTAAAAAATGTGCTTCCATACATCATACTTGTTTAAATGAGAAAATGCTTATTTTGTGAAATAGTGAGACAAAAATAGAATATTAGTCAATATTTACGCTTATTAAGGCTAATTTATTTATTTTTAGGTCATACATAATCTGACAAAATACATCGGGCGAAGCCCGAGTCAATCCATTTGGGTTTCACTCAGACTTCGCCCGATGTGTTGCTTACCATTACGTCAAATCAGTTCGTGCCGTCGGTAAACAGGGCCAGGGCTTCGTCGTCTTTCTGTCGCTCAATCTCACTTTTCAACTGATTTTTCAGGTCAGCGGTGATTTTCTCGTAGCCTTTTTTGCCGTAGAGATTCGTCAGGTTGTGCGGGTCCTTCTGGATGTCGTACAGCTCCCAGAAGCTGGCGGGGCCGTAGAACCGGGCCAGTGTGTAACGCGCCGTGCGCAGGCCGAAATGCGGATAGACGTGGTGGTCAACGGGGTACTCGTAATAATGGTAATACGCCCCGTTGCGCATGGTTTTTTTCTCGCCCGTCAGCAGCGGCAGAAACGATTGCCCCGCCATATAGTCCGGCGTGGCGGTACTAGCCAGATTGAGTAGCGTAGGTGCCCAGTCCACGTTGGAAACTAGCCCCTGCACCTTCATGCCGGGCTTCACTACGCCCGGATAGCGGATGATAAACGGCGTTTTCAGCGACTCTTCGTAAATAAACCGCTTGTCGAACCAGCCGTGCTCACCGAGGTAAAAGCCCTGGTCGGAGGCGTAGATGACCACCGTATTTTTGGCCAGCCCCGACGTATCCAGGTAATCCAGCAGCTTGCCGATATTGCGGTCCATCGAGTTAGCCGTAGCCAGGTAATCGCGCATATACCGCTGGTATTTCCACTCCACCAGAGCCTTTCCGCTTAGCTTTTTCTCGTCAAATTCCCGGCTTACCTTCTTCTCGTAGTAGTCGTACAGAGCTGCTTTCTGTTCGGGCGACAGCCGCTTCATGCTCTCGTAGTTCATGTGCACTTTCAGATCTTCTTTCAGACGCATCGTTTTGTCGATGGTCATGTCCTGATCTTTGGCAGCCGGGCGGCCCGCGTAGTCGTCGTAAAAGGTGGGCGGCACCGGAAACGTTACGTTGTCGTAGGCTCCCAAATCTTCGACAGCCGGCATCCAGACCCGGTGTGTTGCTTTGTGGCCCACCACCAGCATAAACGGCTTCGACGGGTCGCGTTGCGCCAGCCACTCGGTCGAGAGTTGCGTAACTACGTCGGTAACGTAGCCCGGATGGCGGGTTGTTTTATTCTGCGAATCGATAAAGTCGGGGTTGTAATAATCCCCCTGACCGGGAAGCACGTTCAGGTGGTCGAACCCGTTGGGCAGTGCGCCGAGGTGCATTTTCCCAATCCAGGCCGTCTGATAACCATTTTTCTGGAGGTCTTCGGCAAAGACGGGCTGGTTGACGTTGAAGACGGTCCCACCCTCGTTTGTTTTATACCCGTTCTGATGGCTGTATTTCCCGGTCATCAGCGTGGCCCGGCTCGGCCCGCAAATGGAATTGGCCACGACATTGTTGTAAAGAATGGCCCCTTCCCGCGCCAGCCGGTCGATGTTGGGCGTCTTGGACAGCCGATTTCCGTAGGCGCCGATGGCCTGCTGGGTGTGGTCGTCGGAGATGACGAAAATAATGTTAGGTCGCGTCGGTGCTGCCTGTATTGGGGGCTTTGGCGTCAGCCCCGCCGAGAAGAGGAGCAACGCACCCGTACCAACCAAAGTCAGGGAAGCCGGAAGGATTTTTTTACGCATGATTTCAAAAGGCAAGGGTTTAGGACTCGGTATTTATTGTAGCCCGGACCTCCACGTCCGGGCTACAACGCTACTTCTTCGCCGATGCTTCCTTCGGCATCTGGTACGGAAACTTATCGTTGATGGGCGCGCCGAAATAGTTAACGTTTAGCTGGTCCAGCCGCTTTTTCTGCACGTCCAGCCGTTTGTTGAAATCAGCCAGATCTTTCCCCCTCAGCGACCAGCCAATCTCAGCTAGGGCCGATGCACGGGGCCACACCATGTATTCGGCGTACTCGGGCGAGCGAACGTATTCAGTCCAAAGGTTTCCCTGTACACCAACGATATGCTTCGCAATGTCGGTGTTCAGCGTGTCGGGTATCGGTTCGTAGCTGTACACCTTCTCCAGCGGCAGATACCCGCCGATGGCAATGGGTACGGTCGGAACCGTTTTGGCATCGACCTGATAATGATCCAGGTAGCAGAAGTCATTAGGCGACATGATGGCGTCGTGTCCCTGTTTGGCCGCAGCAATACCGCCCTGCGTACCGCGCCAGCTCATCACCGTGGCGTTCGGCGACAGGCCACCCTCCAGAATCTCGTCCCAGCCAATCATCTTGCGGCCCTTGCTGGTGATAAATTTGTCCATCCGCTGGATGAAATAACTCTGCAACTCATGCTCGTCTTTCAGGCCCTCTTTCTTCATTAACTCCTGACAAAAACGGCTGTGTTCCCACTCCGTTTTCGGGCACTCGTCGCCCCCGATGTGAATATACTGGCTGGGGAACAGACCCATTACTTCGGTTAGTACGTCCTGCAAAAAGGTAAAGGTTTCTTCGCGGGGGAACAGCACCTGGTCAAAAACGCCCCATTTGGTGCCTACCGGTACAATTTTGTCGGCGCTGGCACCTAACTGCGGATACCCTGCCAGAATGCTTCGCGCATGACCCGGCATCTCGATTTCGGGAATGACCGTAACAAACCGCTCCTGCGCGTATTTCACCACCTCGCGCACCTCGTCCTGCGTGTAGAACCCACCGTAGGGGGTACCGTCGTACTTGTTATCGCCGTAGCGGCCCGCCATTGTCTGTTTGCGCTGGGAGCCAAGCTGGGTCAGCAGGGGGTATTTTTTGATTTCGATGCGCCAGCCCTGGTCGTCGGTCAGGTGCCAGTGGAGGGTGTTCTGCTTGTGCAGGGCCAGCAGGTCGATGTACTTCTTGACGAACGAAACCGGCATAAAATGACGGGCTACGTCCAGCATCAGGCCCCGGTAGCCAAAACGAGGCTCGTCTTCCACCGTACAGGCGGGTACCGACCAGCTTACGTTTGACACCTTCGTGGGGCTGAAAATCTCCGTCGGCATGAGTTGCAGCAGCGACTGCATCCCGTAGAAAGCGCCGTTGGGCTGGCTGGCCATGATGGTAATTTGCCGGGGTGTAACGGTCAGGCTGTAGCCCTCTTTACCGCCCTTTCCGGTTTTGTCCGACGTGAAATAGATGCTCTGATTGCTTGCGTTCCCCACCCGAATGGCCGGGCGATTTCCCGTAGCCGTACCAATCCGGTCGGCGAGCTGGGTGGCAATCCGGCGCATATCGGCGTTATCTTTTTCCAGCACGATGGCTACTCCATTGGTCAGCGCAAAGGCTCCTTTCTGCTCCACCAGTTTGGCTGGTTTAGGCATAATGGCGTAGGTAGCCGACTGCGAATGGGCCAGGGGCGCACTCAGCAGTAACAGGCAGAGCGTTAATCGTATACTTTTGATAATCAGCGTTTTCATGTATTACTGGTTTTGTTGAATTGATTCTACTTATTGGGTTGTTAATGAGCCTATCTGCGTTTATCAGGAGAGAAAATCAATCCATCCGCAGCTTCGTAATTCAGGCCGTTGGGCCGGACAGGGACAAAGGTGAACAGCCACTTCACCAGGCGGTAGTCGGGCGTTTGAAAAGCGCCTACGGGCAGTTTTATAAGCACTTTATTCCAGCCTTTTTTTAGCGTAACGGGCAGGGGTGGGCGGTTTTCATACGGCTCGTTGGTGTAAACCGCTTCATTATTTGCCGGATGCTGTCCTGGTGTTTCCCAGACGGGCGGCTGAATTTCCTGATCGTTCACCCAGAGCTTACTGCCCTTATACCCCCACTGCCCGGCTGGTGGTGAGGCATCTTTTTCGGACCGGCCGTAGTTATGAAACCCCACCCAGGCCCCCACAGTCTGCGGTTTCGGCGAATAGACGAAGGTATACACGTAGGCCGTGTGGTTCGGGGTTGGCTTGTCAATGTAGCCCCGCACAATGGCCGGTCCCCAGGTGTGGCGCAGATAGAGGGTGGCTCCCGTGGCGTCCAGGCCGGGGTAATCGAATTTGCCATCCTCAGGAGGAAAACGGGCCGTCAGGTCACCCCCGTTCGGGAAGGGTTGCAGGATACGCCAGTATAGGTTCTGCTGCCGCACGTAGGGAAATATCAGGTTGGTAAAGTGCTGTTTCTTGTGGGCCAGCAGCCGGTCCTCAAACTCGGCGAACGCGACTTTGTCGATCAGTACCGGCCCGGCTTTAGTTAGGGGCTGACCGCCCCCGCACCAGGCCCGCTCGGCCAGGGTGAGCATGTTTGGGTAGAAACCGTTGAGTCGCTCAATCTGGTCTACATCGGCCAGTTTTCGGTCGTTCCAGATGCAACCAATGGCTCCCAGCCGTTCTGACGAACCGCTCGTGGTATCGCACAGATCGCGCTGAAACACGCTGATGAGGTCGGCCTGCGTGCTGAAATGGTTAAAGTACAAATCGCGCGAGTCGATCACTGGTTGACCGGGTCTGGGCTTTATCGTTCCCATCCACATTTGTCGGATTACCGACTGGTCGAGCCGCGCACCGGGTATCCAGCCAATCACGGCCTTGCCGCATTCCCGCACCACGGCTGCCATTTCGGGCACGAACGAGGCATCGTTGAACGCCACCTCGTCGGTGCCGATGTGGATGTACGGTACGTCGAACAGGGCGCAAACTTCGCGCAGGAGTTTCTTTACCAGCACCTTACCGGAATCGCTCTGCATGTCGTGGCCGGTGGCCCGCCGGAAGGTCGCGCTGTGGCCCGGCATGTCGATTTCGGGAATGAGCAGCACCTGATGAGCCTGGCAGAAATCGGCTATTTCGCGGGCCTGCTGCTTCGTGTAAACCTTTCCCGGAAACCGCTTCGTCACCGATGGGTCGGTGAGGTTGGGGATGCTGTCGCTCTGGAGCCGCCACGCCAGATCTTCGGTCAGGTGCCAGTGGAAGGTGTTTATTTTGTAGCGCGCCAACACGGCGATGTGCTGCTTCAGCCGCCCCACCGGAATAAAACTCCGCCCCACATCGTGCATGAAGCCCCGAATGGCAAAAGCCGGGTAATCCGAAATAGTACAGCCTGCCAGTACCGGTTGGGGTTTGTCCTGATGCAATTGCCGCAACGTCTGGTAACCCCAGAACAACCCCCGCACCGTAGCCGCCCGGAGTTGAACCGACTTGCCCGTAACCGTCAGCGCATAACCTTCGGGCTGCTGGCGGAACGCGCCATTCGGCTCAAGAAGTAGGTCAATTTCTTTGGCTGTACCCGATGCGTTCTGCGACATCGTGGCCCGGCTGACCTGTTGGATGAACTGAGCAATAGAATCGGCCACGGGCTTTGCGTCGGCACTGTTTGTATGAAGCTGAATGCTCCCCGACAAGGCGAAGGCTTGCGTTGTCCACGTCAGTTCGCGGGGTAGGGGCAGCAGAGCCGGATGCTGGGCGCGTCCGGTCAGGGTGAGCAGTAGCAGAAAAAGCATGATTCTGGTCATGGCAGTAGCATACGTAAGGTAGACAGCGGCAGCCCCGCGCTGTTGACGACGTTGGCCGTGCTGAACGGTTGCCAGCCATAATACAGGTACGTCCCGGCGGTTTGGCCTTCCCGTTTCAACTCAATAATCGGCCCGTTTGCCGTAGCCGTGAGGTCGGTTTTTGGGCCGGTTTCGTCACCCAGTGCAAAGCCGCGCAGGGGTTGCCCTTCGCCCGTTTTTAGGCCGGTTCCGGGGTTGGTGAACGTGATTGTCCAGCCGGTTTTCGTCTTCTTTATCCGCCGAATTTCCGGCGACAAGGGTTTCGGTTTGCGGTAAGTTTTGGCCAGAACTTCCCGCGCCAGCCGTTCGCCCACCGTTTTTTTATCCGTCGGATGTACGTCCCAAGGGTGACCAACGTCGCTCGTTACGGCCATACCCACGTATTTTAGGCTGTCAGCCATGCGTCGCTGACTGTCGCGAAACAGCGGCCAATATTCCGATTTATAACCCCGTTCGGTACCGATAGACGATAGCTGGCAGATGTAAACCGGTAATTCAGGCCGTTGCCAGTCCGCCCGCCAGGTGGCAATCATCTGCGGAAAGAGTTGTTCGTGCTGACGTACCCGCGCCAGACTCAGCGCATTGCTTTCGCCCTGATACCACAAAACGCCGACGATACCCAACGACAGAAAAGGCTGGATGCCCGCTTCATACAGAAAGCCGGGTTTAAACGGGTGTTTATACCCTAGCGAATCGCTCGGTATAGGGTAACCAGCCAGCAGCAGCGAATCCAGATTCTCGTGACCGCGCTGAATACACCAGGGTTCCAGCGCCGGATTGGTCAGCCAGTCACCGGCAAAAACAGCATCGACTGAGGCGTTCTTCGCTGATGGGTCCGGGCGACTCCACGCGGGGCGACTCCACGCCGGGTGCGTCCAGGCTTCGGCGGGTGAACCGCCTACGGCCACGTTGATAAGCCCAACCGGCACACCCGTTTCCTGCTGTATCATCTGCCCCGCGTAAAACCCCACCGCCGAAAACAGTCGCGTCGATGCGGAATCGGCTATTTGCCAGCGGGCAGGGCGATAAAACCGGTCGGGTTGCAGGTGGGGTAGTTCGGCGGGTTTGTAGGCCGGGCTATAGGTCGTCAGGGCCGGAATGTAGTTCAACAGCCGGAGTAATGGGTTGTGGAGACCGATCAGCGTCTGCCGGGCAAAGCGGTCATTCGCCAGCGGAAATGCCATGTTCGACTGCCCCGCGCACAGCCACACATCGCCCACCAGTACGTCCCGCAAAACGATACGTTCCTGGTCGCTTTCCAGCTGAATCGAATCAGGCATAGTGGAAGCCGGGCGGGCGGCAAATATCAGCGACCAGCCCGAATCAGGCCGGACGGTGGCGATCTGTTGCTCACGGCCAAACGCAGCCCGCACCACAGCGCCGGGCAGGCCGCGTCCCCAGATTCTGATGGACTGATTTCGCTGCACCACCATACCCGATTGCCAAACATCGGCCAGCGCAAGTTGCGGCTCATGCTGCGGCAGTTGGTGCTGCGCCAGGGCCAGGCTAAACAACAGCCAGCCCATCAACAGGCCGATTGGCCAGCAGCGGTATGGCTGTTTATTGCTCATTGACGGTTGACAGTTCAGTTTCGTGGCCGACGATGAAATCCGCGACGTTGGGTTTGAGAAAGGCCAGTTGAACGACGAGAGCCACCACTACAATACCCGCCAGCAGGGCAAAGTTGCTTCCCAGTTGCCCGTTGTCCATCGACTTTCCCAGCCAGTTGGTCACGAACGCACCCGCAAATACGCCGGTCATGTTCATCAGTCCGTAGGCCGTGGCCCGGCTGCGGGCCGGTACAAACTGACAGAGAATGGGCATATTGTTGGCGTCGAACATGCCGTACCCAAAGCCAAAACACAGCGCCGCCCCAATCACACTCAGCAGCGAATCGCCGAAGCCGATCAGCAGCAGTGACGGGATGGTGAGCGACAGGCCAATGGCACTGGTGTAAATCCGGCCCCGTACATTGGTCTGCACCCAACGGTCAGACAGGAGGCCCCCGACGATGACCCCCACCAAGGAGGAAGCCGCAATGCTGATGGTGGACAGCGGCCCCGCCCTGGCCATATCGATGTGGAGGTTGGTGGCAAAGAGCGTAGGCAGCCAGTTTTTGGTGGCCCAGCCGGGCAAACTGGGAATGGCATAGTAGAGGAGAATAATCCAGAACGACATGTTGCCCAGCAATAGCCGCATTCCGTTGAACAACGCGGCCTTCTGAGGTAGTACGACTTGATTTGATGGGGCTTTCGCTACGGTTTGCCGATTCACTTCCCGTAGAAAAATGCCCAGCACTACAGCATACACAATGCCGACAATGCCAAACCAATGGAAAGCCCGGTTCCAGGAATAGGCATCGGCCAGGGTGGCCCCAAACCCGCCCAACGCCTGCCCCATGTAGAGACCAGTCATATGGATGCCAATGGCTAACGAACGGGTTTTTGACGAGTGAAAATCGGCAATCAGGGCCAGCCCCGCCGGAATGTACAGGGCTTCGCTGATGCCCATAATGGCCCGCAAGACGTACAATTGATCGAACGTGGTAGCGTAGCCCATCGCATACGTGACCCCCGACCAGACGAACAGGCTACCCACAATCAGCCACTTCCGATTGAGCCGATCTGCTACTAAACCCGATATTGGACTCATCAGGCCGTAAATCCACAGAAAGATGGCCATTAACCGGCCAAAGTTGGTGGCCGACTGTAATTCGACAATGTCTACCTGCATGGAGGGCCGCATGGTGGCCAGCATCTGCCGGTCCAGGTAGTTGAGCATCGCCACTACCCACAGCAGCCCAACCACCACCCAGGGGTATAGTCGGTTGTATGTCGTTTGCCTGTTCATGCGCGGTTCAGGGTTTAGTAACATCAATCTGCCAGATGGCGGGGGTGCGAATACCCGGTGCAACCTCGCCTGATGGTAAAATCAGGTAGTTGTCCCAGCGCACTACGGTGGTGGTTACCGGCGTGGGAAAGGGCAGCGTATCGGCCACCGACCATGTTTGAGTATCGGTTTTGAACTGCCATACCTCACGACGAAAGCCGGGGTGGTCGGATTGCAAGACGTTCCGTTTTTGGATCAGTTTTGCTTTTTCGTCGCTGTCAGATAGTGTAGTTAATTGCCGGTTTACCTGCTCAATTTCACCCAGCCGGATGCCGTCGTCACCCCCCCAAATCAGGAGTGCATTTGAACCAGCGGCTGCGGCTTCGTGGGCGGCTACGGGCGTGGGTAAGTCAGGTAGCGACGACCAGCTATTTTGTTTTGGCTGGTAGACATACCCATCGCTGAATACGGTCGTTTTTCCAGCAATGGTTTCCCGTCCGCCCAGCACGTACAGGGCATTCTGCTGCGCTACCAGTGCCGTAAAGGCCCGCGCCGGGCCAGGCAAGTCAGCCCGTTTTTGCCAGCCCGTGGCCGGGTTTTTCAACGTCAGGGCGTACAGACTTTTTTCCGTCCCCCGGTCAGATTCGCCCCCGAACACGTAGAGCACATCGTCCAAAACAGCCGCTGAGTGATTGGCCAGTGGCAGTGGTAATTTTGGCAATAGTCCGGTTACGATTCGGTTCGTGCGGGCATTCCAGCGCAGCGTAAATACGTCGGCGTAACGGCCCTGGGCATCGTTGCCCCCGATGCCGATAAGCTGCCCGTTCCATACCGCCGACGCGCCGTAGCCGAGCGGTTTTGGTAGTTCTCCGGCGGTTTGCCAGTGGTAATCAGTCCCCTTTTTGGTCAGCACATACACCGCATCGTGCCAGACTTTCAGGCCGTTTTGCCACGGGTAGCCATTCGGAAAATTAGCGCCACCCGCCACGAGCAACGCACCGTTGCTAACCCCCGCAAATGCCCCCGCCACCCCCGGATTCGGTTTTCCCTGTTGCCGGGGAAGATCGGGAAGGCGGTGGTATCGGAAGCGCGTTGTGTTTGCGTTTGGCTGAGCCACGGCCAGATGAATGCTAAGAAATGCGGTAAGACCAAGTAGAACAGGAAGCGTGTTTATCATAACCAGTTGGGTTATCGACACCCCCAGGGATGATCGATATCGTGTTGGGTACGTATCAGGCTGAAACGGGCATTCGTGAGGCCTGCGCGTGGAAATTGATTGCCTCCAGATCGGCCAGAAAATCCTGGTACTGCGCCTCGGTCATGTTGGCCACGGGAAGCCGGAATTTTCCGCACTCCAGCCCCACGGCCCGCATATACGCTTTACCTACCGAAATGCCGCCGTACTTACCCAGTAGTTTCACAATGGCAATAGACTGGTCCTGCATGGCCCGCGCCCGGTCGAGGTTGCCCGCGTCGAAAGCGGCCATCAGCTCCTGATACACCGGAGCCGCGTAGTTGAACGTGCTACCCACCGCACCCCGCGCACCCATCGCCATCGCGGCCAGAAAGATTTCGTCCCAACCCCAGAGGATGTCGTATTTCCCGTCGGCAAAGAGCAAACAACGGCGGTAGTCCATCAAATCGTTGTGGGTGTATTTGATGCCCCGGAAGTTCGGCAACCGCCCGTCGATGACCGTCAGAAAATCAATCATCGACAGGTTGGCCCCCGTAAGGGCCGGGATGTGGTAGAAGTACAGGCCGAGGTCAGGAACGGCTTCGCCGATACCGATGCAGAACTGCGCCATTAACTCCACACTGGCCGGTTTGAAATAATACGGAGCCAGTACCGCCACCGCGTCGAACCCGCACCGATCAGCTTCTTTAGCCAGCAGGATACTTTCGGCTTGCGAGGTACCGCCCACCAGCATGATTTTTTGCAGAGTTGGCTCATCTGTTTCGCCCCAAGCTTGTATCAGCGCTATTTTTTCGGGGAACGACAGCGATACCCCCTCGCCGGTGGAGCCGCCGATGAACGCACCTTTCACACCGTTCTGGGCCAGAAACCGGGCGTATTCGGGAATCAGGCCGAGGTTTAGTTCGCCATTCTCATGCATGGGCGTGAATGGCGCCGCTACTAACCCTTCAATTTTTTGAATCTGTGTCAT
Organism: Cytophagales bacterium; assembly: GCA_038230755.1. Taxonomy (GTDB): domain Bacteria; phylum Bacteroidota; class Bacteroidia; order Cytophagales; family Spirosomataceae; genus Fibrella. The sequence goes on from JBBRMP010000002.1 coordinate 52,093, forward strand.
TTGTATGTGTGTTGAAAAAAGTTTCTCCGGGCGAAAGTCACCGGAGAAAACCTGATTACTAACCTATGAAAGAAAACCGAATGCCTATGGATTAGTACCCTGGCGTTTGACTGAGTTTGGGGTCGGTGTTGAGCATAGTTACCGAAATGGGCAACAGTAGCTTGTAGGTTTGATTAGCGGCGAGGTATTTGGGGTTGACAGCCGAAAAAACGTAGGCATTGCCGGCCCGGCGCAGCGCATACCAGCGCTTGCCTTCCGCAATAAATTCGCGGAGGTACTCATCCAGAATGGCATTCATGTTGGCTTCCTGACTGCCAGCCGCGTAGCGCGTAAAGCCCGTACCGTAGGCCCGCTGCCGAATGGCGTTGATATCGGCTGATGGGTCATTGCCCAGTTTGGTGTTGGCTTCGGCCAGGAGCAATACTACGTCAGCGTAGCGGTAGACGGGAAAATCGTTGTCGTATAACTGAATCCCCGCATCCACGCGGCCAATAAATTTGGTTAGCATAACCCCGGCAATAGAGAAACCCGCCGCGTTGCGGTACATGACCCGGAATGAGTTTTTGATCCGTGTATCGGCGGGGTCACTCATGAGCCGCTTAATCATGGCATCCGACATACCCACCCGGCTGGCACCCGCCACAAACGGATAGGCGGCGTTCACGGCCACGCCCGGCCCCGGAACGGGGTCAAACACCAGCGTGCCCGCCTGCGTGGTATTCACCAGAAAACTGCCGTAGGCCCCCTGGGTAGCTTCATTTTTCTCGAAGCTGAGCGCAAAAATCAGCTCGCGGTTAGTTGCTTCTTTGGTGGGGTCGAATACGTCGGCGTAGTTGGGCAGCAGCCCCAGCGTTGGCAGGGCTTTTACTTCTTCCAGTGCGGTTTTGGCGGTTGTAAAGTCGGCACTGCCCCCGCCCAGGTGCGTACCCGACCAGATGAACACGTCGCCTTTGAGCGTCAGCGTAGCGGCCCGGTTCCAGTACACCCGTTTGGTAGCGAAGGTGGTGCTGCCACCAAACAAGGTCAGCGACTGCTCAAGGTCGCTCTTGATCAGTTTCATCACCTCTTCTGGCGTAGCGCGGGTCGTGTACAAATCGGTCAGGTTATCAATGGTCGTAATGGGTTCGGTGCGGAGGGGTACGCCACCCCAGGTACGTAGCATAGTATAATAAATGAACGCCCGCAGACCGTACATTTCGGCCAGATACGTTTTGCGTTTGGCCTCGTCTAAGGGCGCGTTCGGAAAGAGTTTGATCACCGTGTTTACCCGATCGAGGAGGGCATAGAAGTTGCCCCAGTTGTCGGCAGGTACGTTGGTCGCGCTGATATTATGCGACCAGTACTGTTTCAGCCCACCATCTTCCGATTCAGTAAACAGCCCGTCGGCCCACAGGTCGGAACGCATCTCACCCAGATTGACCAGTGTGCTTTGGTAATTCCGCAGCGAGGCGTACACGCCCGTGTAGAGCGTGAGGGCTGCGCCAGGGTCTGCCAGCACCAATGTCTGGTTGAGGGTAGTCTGCGGCACCACTTCGCGAAGTTTATCCTGGCAGGAAAACAGGCCAGCAGTGCAGATCAGGCTACTGGCAAGGAGAATTTTTTTGTAGATCGTCATGTATTTGTTGCCTTTATAAGCTGATGGTGGCACCGAGGGTAACGGTTCGGGGTAGTGGGAAACGGCCCACGTCGTTGCCACCCACTTCAGGGAATGTGCCGTTGTAGCCCGTGAAATACACCAGATTCGAGCCGGTCAGGAATACGCGCAGGCCCCGAATGCGGTTGGCCGTGAGGCGGGAAAGCAGTTGAGCGGGCGTTTCATAACTAACCGTTAGTTCGCGCAGGGCCAGGTAATCCCCCTTCTGCCAGTAGTTGGCCGGGGGGGTGGTGCTGCCCCCTGCATCGAGGAAGTAGTTGCGTCCGTAATTGGCCCAGTAATAGCGGGGCAGCGTGGCCGCCGGGTTTTCGGGCGTCCAGGTTTGGGTTACGTCTATGGGCCCGTTTTGCGACCCCTGCACCTGCGACATTCCCCGCAGATACATCTGGTTGGCAATGACGAAGCCCAGCGAATAATCAAATTGAGCATACAGGCTGAAGCCTTTCCAACTCAGGCTGGACGAAAACCCACCCTGAATGGTGGGCGTAGTGCGGCCCACAAAAACAAAATCCCGGTAGTCGAGCGTGTCGTTTTTATCAGTATCCCGCCAGCGGGCGTCGCCGAGAAGTTTGATGCGCTTGTTGACATAGGGCAGGTACGTGTTGACGAGGTTCGCCCGGGTGTCGATGTCCGCCTGTGAGGTATACAGTCCGTCGTAGACGGGGGCGTAGATTTCGTCGGTCCCCACCCGTTTCCCTTCCTGCAACCCGCCTACCCAAACCAACTTGTTCTGACCGGGGTCATAAATCTGCACGGCTCCCTGCCGGTTTTGCTCAAGGCCGTTGTTGGGCAGCTTCTGAGCGAAGTTTTTTACATGGAACAGGTTGGCGTTTACCCGCCAGGCCAGGCCGCCCGCCGTGGTGGGTTTAATGACATCGGCCCTGATTTCCAGCTCGATACCCCGATTCTGGAGTTGGCCTAAATTGGTCACGTACGAGGTGTAGCCGGTGGAAACGGGAATGGTAAGCGAGCTGATTTTATCATACACGTTGCGGATGAAGTAATCGGCAATCACCGTAACCCGGTTGTTGAACAGCCCCACGTCCAGCCCAAAGTTGAGCGTGTTGGCGCGTTCCCATTTCAGGTTAGTATTGGTAATGCTGCCCGCCGTAAAGCCCGGCTGCCCGTTGTAGGTACCCACGCTGCCGTACTGCGGAATGGTGGCGTAGTCGCCGAGGGGCGTAATGCTGCCGTTTTCGCCGAAGCTAATGCGGGGCTTCAGCGTGGAGACGTACCGGCTCAGGAATGATTTGGCAAAAAAGTCAGCGTAGTGTATGTTCCAGCCAGCCGATATACCGGGGAAAAAGCCGTACTGGTTGTTGGTCAGCTTGGAGGTACCATCATAGCGCAGGTTCACGTTCAACAGGTACATGTTGTCGAAGGTGTAGTTGACCCGCCCAATGACAGAGGCCAGCCGCTGCCAGCTTGTAAAGGAGGATGTGGGTACGCCCACCGCCGCCGTCGATGCCGACAGCCAGGGAATAAAATCAGTAGCCGCCAGGTTGGCCGTTGCGCCGTAATCGTACGTCCGGGCTTCGTAAAGCTCCCCTCCCCCCAGCAGCGAAATGGTGTGCTTGCCAACGTCTTTGTCGTATTGCAGAAATCCGTTGTACGTATACTGACTGGCCCGCTGATTGGTAAACGAGGCATTCCGGGTACTGACCAGTGCCCCGCCAGTACCGTTGATATACGCTTTGGTGAAGGCATCGGTGGTAGTGTAGCGGTAGAAACCCGATGCCGAGCCTACCGCTTTCAGGCCGGGCATGATGGTATAGGTCAGGTTTACGCCGCCGGAATACCGCTGCTCGGTGGTTTGGTTAAAAAATTTGTCCCGAAAATAAGCGGGGTTGCCCAGCGTACTGCCATCCACACCCGGCAGTTGGGCCCCGGTGATATCATGCGTCAGCCGAACCGTTGGTGCAATGCCCGTGAAGCGTTGAATAACGCCCCCGTTTACGCCCCCACCCCCATCAGCGGTGAGATAGGATGGGGTTGTTTCAGCACTATACCCGGCCAGGTTGAGCGCAACGACCAGGTTTTTGCCCACGTTCAGCCCACCATTGAAGTTGAGATTCAGCCGTTTCAGGGCCGAGCCAATGACAATACCCTGGTCGCTCAGGCTCCCCAGGCCCAGCGAGAAATTACCCTGGTCGCTGCCACCCGAAAAATTGAGGTAATGCTCATTCAGCGCCCCGCGCTGAAGGATCAGGTCTTCCAGGTCGCGCTGCGGGGTGGAGCGGTAAAGCAGGCTGTCGGTCTGGCTGGAATTAAACGGATTTTTGTCAAGTAGCAACCTGTACTGCGGGTCGTTGAGCAGCTTTCGGTTGGCGTTGGAAACAAGTTGGGTCGAGTACTTGCCGTCGGGAGCCGTCCAGCCTGAGTTGACGCCCCAGCCCCAGGCACCCGTAAGCTGGTTGCGGGCGTTGTTCATCTCGGCGGTGTTGCCGTCGGCCTGCGCGGCGGCAAAACGGCTGGCCAGCCCCTGCCGGTTCCAGTGGATATAATCAGCCGCGTTCATGTACGGCAGCGGATTCCGCCGGATGTAGTTGTTGGCCGTTTTGTAGCTGTAGGTGACGGACGTACGGCCTTTTTTGCCCCTTTTGGTGGTCACTAAAATAACGCCGTTGGAGGCCCGGGCCCCGTAAATGGCCGCCGAAGCCGCATCTTTCAGCAGGTCAATTTTCTCGACATCTTCCGTATTGATGCCAAACAGCGAGGGAACGATGACCCCATCCAGCACCACCAGCGGCGATCCGCCCCCGTTGAAGTCGGTGCCTCCCCGAAATACGATGGTGGGCGTGGCCCCCGGTTGCCCCGTCGTTTGCTGCACCCGAAGCCCCGGTGCCGTGCCCTGGAGGGCGGTGCCCACGTTGGTGCGGGGTACGGATTTGAACACGGTGTTGTCGATACTGGAAACGGCCCCCGTTAGCGTCCGTCGGCTTTGTTGACCGTACCCCACCACCACGACCTCGTCCAGACTTTTGCTGCTTTCGGCCAGGAGAATGTCGAGTGTCGTCTGTTTGTCGATACTGATTTCCTGCGAAGTCATGCTAATCATAGACACTACCAGCACGTCTCCCTGATTGACCTGGATAGAAAATTTACCTTCCTGGTCGGTTACGGTTCCCCGGGCCGTTCCTTTCAGGCTGATGTTTACCCCCGGCAGGCTTTCGTTGGAGGGGGTCTCCCGCACAACACCGGTCAAAACTCTAGGCTGTGCCCAGGCAGTCAGGGCGACCAAGCAGCAGACTATAAGTAATACATATTGTTTAGGGTAACGAATAGAAGTGAGCATTGCCAACAGTTTTTAGGATGAAAGACGGATCGACTTGACCATGCAAAAGTATTATGTTATACTTAATGCACAAAATATTAGCCGAAATTTTTATTTTTTGCCTTTAATGCCGAATATTGTCTGACTTATTATTGAGTCCGGTCATCTTTAAATAGTACTTATTAAATGGATTACGCAGGCATTCAGCATGGTCAGCAGCAACATGAGCAGGTAACCTTAGTGGATAAGGTGGAAGCTGATCTGCTGAGTTTTTTTAACGAGCAGCAGTTTAAAGCGGGCGACGTGATCCCGAAGGAAGTAGAACTGGCCACGCAACTGGGCGTCAGTCGGACGGTTGTGCGCGAGGCCATGCTACGGCTACGGATGCGGGGGCTGATTGACTCCAAGAAGAAACGGGGCACCGTGATCACCAACCCCGATTTGCTCTCGCTCATTGAAAAGACCATGTATCCCGGCATCCTGGACGACCAGACCCTGCGTGACATTTTTGAGCTGCGGATGGTGCTGGAAATCGGCATGGGCGATTTACTCTTCGAGCGCGTTACGCAGGCCGACATCGACGAGTTATACGCCATTGTGGCCGACGAACCGGTCAACACCGAAAAGACCATTTTCAACATCGACCAGGAAGTGCGCTTCCACGGTAAACTCTACGACATTACGGGCAACGAGACCCTACGCCGGTTCCAGCGCATGTTGCTGCCTACGTTCAAATATGTCCACGAAGGCGACATTTTTAAGAAGCCCGTGCAGCATAAGAAATTCGTATCGCACCGGGGTCTGGTCGATGTCATTCAGCACGGCAACCCCGAAACGTTTCGCAACGCCATGCGCAACCACTTCGAGAATTATTTTCAGCGGCTGTTTTAAACCCATCCTCTATGAACTACACGTATCTCCTCTTCCTCGGCTTTATGGCCTGCGCGACCACCACGCCGAAGCCGGCCAACACCGGCACGGTGTCTGCAACGACGCCTGCACCCGCACCGGACGTGGACGAAACCAGCGTGTTTCAGAATGATGAAGGCGGCTATAAATGCTACCGGATTCCGGCCATCGTGAAGGCCCCCAACGGCGAGTTGCTGGCCTTTGCCGAAGGCCGCCTAACGGATTGCGGCGATTTTGGCGACGTGGAAATCGTGCTGCGAACCAGTACCGACAACGGCAAAACGTGGGGAGCTACTAGCCGGGCCGCCGACTACGGCCCGTTTCAGGTGGGCAATCCCGCCCCCGTTTTCGACCTCACCGACCCCAACTACCCCAACGGGCGGCTGTTTTTGGTCTACAACACCGGCACCGTTTCCGAAGCCGACGTGCGGGCGGGCAAAGCCATCCGCGAAGTGTGGTACGTGACTAGTACGACTAACGGCAAGAGTTGGTCGGAGCCGGTCAATATCACGACGCAGGTCAACCGTCCTAACAAGTCGGCTATGAATCCCGCGTATACATTTTATGAAGACTGGCGGTCATACGCCAACACGCCGGGCCACGCGCTGCAACTGGGCCAGGGCGCGCGTAAAGGCCGGATTTTTGTGGCCGCCAACCATTCGGCGGGGCCACCGCAGCCGAACTTCCGCGACTATCGGGCGCACGGCTTCTACTCCGACGACCACGGCAAAACCTGGCAGCTCTCGAACACGATTACCTACCCCGGCGGCAACGAAAGCACCGCTGCCGAAACCAGCGACGGGGGCGTGTTGATGAACATCCGCAACCAGTCGGGTGATGTAAAAAATCGGTTGATGGCTTACTCCGCCAACGGGGGCGAAAGCTGGGAAGCCGTTCGGGTAGCGACCGACTTACCCGACCCCGTCAACGAGGGCAGCATGGTCAATTACCGAACGGGCGGCGAAAAAAACGTCCTGCTGTTCAGCAACGCCAACAGCCAGACGAAGCGCGAAAAAATGACCGTACGGATCAGTCAGGACGATGGCAAAAGCTGGTCGGCGGGTAAGGAGATTTACGTGGGTTCGGCGGCATATTCTGATTTGGTGGTGCAGCAGAACGGACAGATTGGGCTGCTTTACGAAAAAGATAATTACAGCAAAATCGTGTATGCGCGCTTTTCGTACGACTGGCTGACTCGCTAAAACGGCCTGCCTAATCATCACATCGACGCTGCTGGCCCAAACGCACCCTTACGACACGACCTGCCAAAGTACGCATTACGAGCAGAAAAGCACCTTGTAAGTAGTCGAGCTAAAATAAGAGACACAAGTATATTTTTAATACACTGACAGTCAGATAGTTAATCAGCAATAAAGCGTCGTTCTTTTTCGCTCACCTACTTACGAGTCGCTGCCCAATACACGCGGCGAGATCATTTTCCTCGGCAACAGCCTTACCGATACCGCCGAATGGGGTGAGCTGTTTAGATGCCCGCTACACCAACGACGGGCTTCACCTTAATGGCGCGGGATACGGCCGCTGGGTAGCTGCCCTGCAGGAAAAGAAACACATGAAATGACCACGACCCAAACCTACGCCGGGCAGTACCGCGACAATCTGCTGAACGATGTGCTTCCTTTTTGGCAAGCTCACTCGATTGACCACGAATCAGGGGGCTTTTTTACCTGCCTGGATCAGACCGGCCAAGTCTACGATACCGATAAATTCATCTGGTTGCAGGCCCGGCAGGTCTGGACGTTTGCGATGCTCCACAACCAGATCGAGCAGCGGCCCGACTGGTTGGCCACTGCTCAGCACGGGGCCGATTTTTTACAAAAGTACGGACGTGCCGACGACGGTAGCTGGTATTTCTCGCTCACCCGCGAGGGCAAACCGTTGGTGCAGCCCTACAACGTTTTTTCAGACTGCTTTGCGACAATGGCCTTCGGGCAGTTGTCGCTTGCTACGGGCCGGGATGAACACGCGTACCTGGCCAAAAGCACGTTTGAACAGATTCTGGCCCGACAGCACAATCCCAAAGGGCGCTGGAACAAAGCTGTCGCAGCTACACGCCCACTGAAAAACTTTGCCCTGCCCATGATTCTGTGCAACCTCTCGTTGGAAATCGAGCACCTCCTTGATCGGAGTCTGGTGGACGAAACCATCGAGACCTGCATCCACGAAGTAATGGACGTGTTTTACGACGCTGATCTGGGGCTTATCCGGGAAAACGTAACCCCCAGCGGCCAGGTGTCGGATAGTTTTGAGGGTCGGCTCCTCAACCCGGGCCACGCCATTGAAGCCATGTGGTTTATTATGGACCTGGCCACCCGTCGCAACGACCACCCCCTGCTCGAAAAAGCCGTTCAGATCACCCTCGATACCCTCGACTATGCCTGGGACCCGCAACACGGTGGCCTGTTCTACTTCATGGATGCTCATGGCCACCCCCCTCAGCAATTGGAATGGGATCAAAAACTCTGGTGGGTTCATATCGAAACGTTGATTAGTTTACTTAAGGGCTACCAGAAAACGGACAATCCGGCTTGCTGGGACTGGTTTGAGCGGATTCACGCGTACACCTGGGCCAACTTTCCTGATCCGGTAAATGGGGAATGGTACGGCTATCTGAACCGGCAGGGAGAGGTGTTGTTATCGTTGAAAGGGGGCAAATGGAAAGGGTGTTTTCATGTGCCACGCGGCTTATATCAGTGCTGGCATGTACTATCTGAACTATAAATGGGGCTAAACCAATCTGTATTTTCACATGAATATAGGTAAAACGGTCAACGCTTTTTACGACGGGTCAAGGGGGTTGTCTCGTCCTGAAATAGGTTTACACTAATTTCGTAAACTTGTGGTCGACAAAACAGCGCGTCCAAGTCGAGAGCAAATCGTGCTAGAATACCTCAACGGCGGGGTTACATACCGCCAGATCGAAGCCGAGTATGGTATTGATCACGCCCACATCCATCGGTGGGTAAGGCGACACCAAGGCAAAGAACGTGACCGATCCCAGGAAGGTAAAACCCGGGAAAATACCATTACCTGGTTCACCCCCCCCTGGTGCCCCCCCCGCCAGATCCTGAGCTAGTTAAGCTTCCCGAACAACTTCAACAGGCGCAGTTGACCATCGCTTTACTCGAAAAAGTCATCCGTATCGCCCAAGAAGAGCAAGGCCTCACCCTGCCAAAAAAGTCTACTACCAAGCCAGCAAAACTGTCGGCCAATACCAGCAACTAAGCGTTGCCAGCCTTTGTCCATTGCCTGGTCTGTCAAGACAGTCATTTTATGCTTTTTCTCGTACTCAGGCTCAGCAGGCCCTTGAGGCAGACTTGGTGCTTAGCGAGGTCACTCGCCCACGCCTGCTGCTGCCACAATCGGGTACACGCAAGCTGTTTTATAAGCTTGAGCCCTTCTTGCGCCAGCACCAGCTTGACTTGGGTCGGGATGCCCTCTTTGAGCTACTGGGGCGACATGGGTTGCTGATCCGACAACGGGCTGGCAAGAAGCCCAGAACGACCTTCTCTAACCACTGGTTACGCAAATACCGCAGCAGCGGACCATCCTAACCTGATCGCGGATTTGGTCATTGACCGGCCTAATCAGGTCTGGGTGGCTGATATTACTTACCTCCTGATCGGGGCTGGTTTTGGCTATTTGTTTCTGCTTACCGATGCCTACTCCCGCAAGATTGTTGGCCATACTCTGGAGGCTTCGCTGGCCGCCGAAGGGGCGATCCAAGTAAAGTACAAAAAGAGGATACCACGCCTTCTGCATCTTGAGGCAATTAATGAGCGAGTAGATAGGCCCCTTAGACTGGTAGCACAAGATCTTTTCATAATCAATTACAGGGCTTTCTTAATAAAAAGATAAAGTAAGCTAATTACGTAACTTTGTTGCTTACGCATGACCCTTCGACTAGGCGTCCCAGATTTTTTACAAGAAAGCCCTGTATCAGCCAAAGAGCGATTGGCTTCAAGGGCGAGTTCTACAGTTTCCTGTAAATTGGCGCGGGTTTCTTCTAGCGTTCGGCAAGGTGTATTGGCACCGGGTAGTGCTTCCACACTTACGGCCATTCACTCGTTACCTGAACTATTCCCCGAAATAGCTGCCTTTTCCAATGAATCTTCTGTGTGCGGCCTCGTTTGCCAAATTTTAGGCAAATTTGCAGCTTGATTACCGCAAAAGGCTACTGGCAGCCCGTTTGTTGCGAATCTCGCAACGGCACCAAACATTCGCCCGCCGGAACGCCGGACCGTCACCATTTCACTCATTTGCTCCTCGTGAAAGACTATATACGCCCCATCCAACGCCTGCTGATTGCCAACCGGGGCGAAATCGCCATCCGCATCATGCGGGCCGCCACCGAGCTAGGCATCACCACCGTGGCCGTCTACACCTACGAAGACCGCTATTCGCTGCACCGCTACAAAGCCGACGAAGCCTATCAGATTGGGCGCGACGATGAGCCACTAAAGCCATATCTGGACATTGAGGGGCTGATTTTGCTGGCCAAAAGCAAGAAGATCGACGCCATCCATCCGGGCTACGGATTCCTTTCCGAAAATGTAACATTGGCCCGCCGCTGCCGCGACGAAAACATCATTTTTGTGGGTCCCACGCCCGAAGCCATGGAAGCCCTCGGCGATAAAGTCCGGGCGAAAAACCTGGCCACCAAAGCAGGCGTGCCCCTCATTCCCGACTCGCGCGAAGAAAATATGTCGCCCGAATTTGCGGCGCAGGAAGCCGCCCGCATTGGCTACCCCGTCATGGTGAAAGCCGCCGCTGGTGGGGGTGGCCGGGGCATGCGCGTGGTACGCGAAGCCGACGAGTTCGAGCGGGCATTCACCGAAGCCAAAAACGAAGCCCGCAATGCCTTCGGCGACGATACGATCTTCCTCGAAAAATTCGTCGAAAACCCCAAACACATTGAAGTTCAGTTACTTGGCGACACCCATGGCAACCTCATTCACCTATACGAACGTGACTGCTCAGTACAGCGGCGGTTCCAGAAAGTGGTGGAAGTAGCCCCGTCGTTTGGTCTGAAACAAGCCACCCGCGACCAGCTCTATGCCTACGCCCTGAAAATTGGCAGGACGGCGGGCTACAGCAACGCGGGCACGGTGGAGTTTCTGGTGGATGCCGAGGAGAACATTTATTTCATCGAAGTGAACCCCCGCATTCAGGTTGAACACACGATAACGGAGGAAGTGACGGGCATTGATTTGGTGCGGTCGCAGATTCTGGTGGCGATGGGCTACAAACTGTCCGACAACGGGATATATATCAACCACCAGGACGAGGTACCGCTCAACGGCTACGCCATTCAGTGCCGGATCACCACCGAAGACCCCGCCAACGGCTTTAAACCCGATTTTGGTACCATTATCGCCTACCGCAATGCCGCCGGTTTCGGCATCCGCCTCGACGAGGGCAGCAGCTACCCCGGTGTGAAAATCTCGCCCTATTTCGACTCCATGATCGTGAAGGTGTCGGCGCGGGGGCGTACGTTGCGCGGGGCTACCCAACGCCTGCAACTGGCGCTGGTCGAGTTCCGAATCCGGGGCGTGAAGACCAACATTCCGTTTCTGATGAACGTCATCGACCACCCTGTCTTCAAGCGGGGCGAGGCGCGGGTGGGGTTCATCGAAAATCACCCTGAACTCTTCAAACTCCGCAAGCCACAAGACCGGTCTACAAAGGTGCTGCGCTACCTCGGCGAGGTGATCGTGAACGGCAACCCGGAGGTAAAGAAGCGAGACGACAGCAAGGTGTTCCGCACACCGGTGGTGCCCGTTTTCGACCTGTACGCCCCCCACCCCTACGGCAACCGCGACCGACTGAACGATCTTGGCCGTGAAGGATTTGCCGCCTGGGTGAAGGACCAAAAATCAATCCTGTATACCGACACCACCTTCCGTGACGGGCATCAATCGTTGCTGGCTACGCGGGTGCGGACGCAGGATTTACAACGGGTAGCCGAAGGATTTTCAAAAGCCCATCCCGACCTGTTTTCGATGGAAGTGTGGGGCGGCGCGACCTTCGATGTGTCGATGCGGTTTTTGTACGAAAGCCCTTGGAAACGCCTCGAAGCCCTCCGCGAAGCCATGCCCAACATGCTCCTACAGATGCTGTTTCGGGGGTCAAACGCGGTGGGTTATTCCGCTTACCCAGACAATCTGATTGAGAAGTTCGTGGAGAAATCCGCCGAATCAGGCATCGACGTGTTCCGCATTTTCGACTCGCTCAACTGGGTCGAAGCCATGAAAGTAAGCATCCGCGCCGTCCGCGAACGCACCAACGCCATTGCCGAAGCCGCCATCTGCTACACCGGCATCGACGAGAAATACACGCTGCAATATTACCTCGACATGGCCCGGCAGTTGGAAGACGAAGGGTCGCACATGCTGTGTATCAAAGACATGGCCGGATTACTTAAGCCACTAGACGCCAGTTTATTAGTCGGTGAGTTGAAGAAGGCGCTGAGCATTCCCATTCACCTGCACACCCACGACACGGCGGGTATTCAGGCGGCCACGTACCTGAAAGCCATCGACGCGGGCGTCGACATCGTCGACTGCGCGTTGGGTGCGTTGTCGGGCCTTACGTCGCAGCCGAATTTCAATTCGGTAGTGGCCATGATGCAGGAGCACGAGCGCGAATGCCCGGTCGATCTGCCCTCGCTGAATGCCTATTCCAACTACTGGGAAGACGTGCGGGAATATTACTATCCGTTCGAGAGCGGCATGAAAGCGGGTAGCGCGGAGGTCTACGAAAACGAGATTCCCGGCGGGCAGTATTCCAACCTGAAACCACAGGCCATCGCCACAGGCCTCGGCGACAAATTTGAGCTGCTGAAAAAAAATTATTCCGTTGCCAATCAACTCTTTGGCAACATCGTGAAGGTGACACCCTCCTCGAAAGTGGTGGGCGACATGGCCATTTTCATGACCGCCAACAACCTCACGGCCGAAGACGTACTGGAGCGTGGCGAGGGGCTGTCCTTCCCCGAATCGGTGAAGGAGTTAATGAAAGGGATTTTGGGCCAACCCTACGGTGGTTTCCCGGAGAACATTCAGAAAGCCGTATTGAAAGGCGAAGCACCCATCACAGGCCGCCCCAACGAGCACCTCGCCCCGATTGATTTCGACGCTGATTTCGCCAACTTCCAGACCGAATTTCCGCACAGCGACGGCTTCCTCGACTATTTGTCGTACAAAATGTACCCCAAAGTCTACGAGGACTACTACAAGGCGGTAGACCAATACGGCGATGTGAGCATCATTCCGACGCCCGCATTTTTCTACGGCCTCAAGCCCAACGAAGAGATTTTGGTAGCCATTGCCGAGGGCAAAAACATTCTGGTCCGCCTGCTGTTCATGGCCGAAGCCGACGACTACGGCATGCGCACCATCACGTTTGAACTGAACGGCCAAAGTCGGCAGGTACGTGTACGCGACAGGGCACTGAAGGTGGAGAAAGCCCGCAACCAGAAAATCGGCAAACCCGGCGACGTGGGCGCTCCTTTGCAGGGCCGCTTAACCAAAATCATGGTCAAACCCGGCGACGTGGTGAAGAAAAACCAGCCCCTGTTTGTGATCGAAGCCATGAAGATGGAAAGCATCGTGGCCGCCCAACAGCCCGGCACCGTGAAGCAGGTATTGTTGACAGAAAACACCACCGTCGAGCAGGACGATTGGGTAGTAGAATTTTAATTCTCCCCTATCACCTCGCTGCCAATTCGTAGCGTACCGTCTACCAGTATATCCAGGTCGGCCAACGTGGTGCGGTGGTTGATGTGGGCCACCCGGATAGCGTAGTGGCCATTCAAAATGGTGTATGACGGGGTGGCAATGCCCTGCTCCTGAAGGCGCATCAGGATTTCTTTATTCAGCGCATTCAACGAATCGGTGTCGCGGCCATCGCGGGGGTTGAACCGGTAACAGACAATGTTCATGGGTGCAGGGGCTAACAAATCCAGTGCTGGCTCACTATCAATACGTTGGACCAGATACCGCGCCTGGTCAATGTTTTGCTCGATGACCGCGCTGAGGTGGTCGATGCCAAACGTTTTGATACTCATCCAGACTTTCAGCGCCTTGAACCCACGCGACAATTCGATGCCGTAATTACTGAGCGAGTCGGGGCCGCTGGCCAGCCCGCGATCATGGCGGGCCAGGTAGCTGGGTGTCATAGCGAAGGTAGCCCGGTGCATGGCGGCGTCCCGAATCAGCACACAACCCACCTCATAGGGCATGGAGAGCCATTTGTGCAGGTCGAAGGCTACGCTGTCGGCGCGTTCGATGGCCTTTAGCGCATCAGCATAGGCAGGCACCAGTTTGGCCAACGCGCCAAAGGCCCCGTCGATGTGAAACCACATACCATACTGCTGGCAGAGGTCGGCCATGTCATCGAGTGGGTCAATGGCTCCGGTGTTAACGGTTCCGGCGTTGCCGACCACGCAAAACGGGTGCAGCCCGGCGGCCAGATCAGCGTCGATCATAGTTTGCAGCGCGGTCAGGTCCAGCTGATAATCAGCATTGACCGGCACCTTGCGCATGGCCTCGCTACCCAGGCCCATTACCTCGACTGCTTTTTGTACACAACTATGTGCCTCCGTCGACGTGTAGAGTACCAATGGCCGTTCCGTACCCCGCACGCCCAGCTTCCTGATGCGCTGCTGATCAGCCGAATGACGAGCTACGAGCAAGCCCGTGAGGTTGGCCATCGTGGCCCCGCTGACGAGCATACCGCTGGCTGTTTCGGGAAAATTCATCAGTGCCTTGCACCAGTCAATCACCTGTTTGTCAACGTACATGGCCGCGTGATCACCGATGGTCACGTTGGGTGTCATGCCCGACGCCAGCATGTCGGCCAGCATACCGAGGGGGGTACCGGTGGTTTGTACCCACGAGAAAAAACGGGGGTGAATATTACCATTATTATAGGGCAAAATGTACTGCAAAAATTCGGCGTAGACGGCCTCGGCGGGTTGTCCTTGCCGGGGCAGCGGCTGCGCCAGGTGGGCTTTCACGTCGTTAGTGGGCTGTTTCCAGGCGGGTTGCTCACCAATATGCTGCAGATAGTCGAACATATCGTCGACCATGCGGTGGCCCAGGATGCGGAGGTCGTCCCAGTTTTCGGGGTCGAGCGAAACGGTGGTTTGTTGGGTAGTCATATGGACTGGCAAGTTAGCTTTTCTACCGAAAGCGCTGGGCCGCTTCCCAGCCGAGCATGGCCTGTTTGCGGGCTAGGCCCCAGCGATAACCCCCAAAAAGGCCCATTTTTTTGATGACGCGGTGGCACGGGATCAGGTAGCCAATGGGGTTGCTGCCGATGGCCGTTCCCACCGCCCGCGACGCCGTGGGCTGGCCAATGGCGTCGGCAATCTGGTCGTAGCTCACCAGGGCTCCCTCCGGAATTTTTAGCAACGCCTCCCACACTTTCAACTGAAATGTCGACCCACGCATCAGCACCGAAACTTTCAGCGAACTCCCTGTTAATGAATTAGTTACTCTTTCACCAAAAACGGTGTCGGCCAGCGTTTGCAGGCCAGCGGGGTCATGCCTCAGCGTAGCATTGAGCCAGGCTTGTTGCACAACAGTTTCGGGCAAATCGGCTTCGGTCAGAAATTGAAGCACCGCAATTTTCCCGTCGATGGCCCCCAGCACATAAGCACCAAACCGGCTCTCGAACTGGCCATAGGTCAGCGTCAGTCCCGCACCTGCCTGTTTGTATTGCCCCGGCGTGACGCCTTCAATCGTTACAAACAAATCGTGCAGCCGCCCCGTGCCCGACAGGCCCGCGTCGTGGGCGGTATCGAGCAGCGTCTGGCCCGCGCGGAGCTGCGTTTTGGCATAGTCGAGGGTGAGAAACTGCCCAAATTTCTTGGGACTCATGCCCGCCCATTCTGAAAAAAGACGCTGGAAATGGTACTCACTCAGGTTAGCCCGCTCAGCGAGTTCGGCCAGCGAGGGCTGCTGCTGAAAATGGGTCGACAGGTGTTCAATGGCACCGGCAATTTGCGCGTAGGTATATGGTGAAGCGGTCTGCATAACGGTCTGTTTGTTACCCCCAAAAGTCGCTGTTTGTGAGGGCGCATTCAACCCGATTCTTGCGGAAAGGGGACAGTGTTCAAGGTCCAGCGCTGACCGTTAGACCTTGACCATTATCCCCTCCTTTTCACCATTCAATTGGTGTTAACCCTTTGCTGGTTAGGTAGTCATTGGCCTGACTGAAGTGCTTATTACCAAACCAGCCGCCCCACTGCGCCGCCATCGGCGAGGGGTGTTTGGCTTTCAACACCAGGTGCCTGGATTCATCGATGACGGCCCCTTTTTTCTGCGCATAGGCCCCCCAGAGCATGAAAACCACGTTTTCCTTTTGCTCCGAGATGATCTTAATCACGGCGTCGGTAAACGTCTCCCAGCCTTTACCCTGATGCGAACCCGCCTGTCCGGCGCGCACCGTCAGGGTTGAGTTGAGCAGCATCACGCCCTGTTCGGCCCAGCGTTCCAGATTGCCCAACTTAGGAACGGGCTTGCCCAGATCGTCCTGAATTTCTTTGAATATATTGATCAGCGACGGTGGTTTGGTAATGCCTTCCGACACCGAAAATGCCAGCCCATTAGCCTGTCCTTCGCCGTGATACGGGTCCTGCCCCAGAATCACGACACGCGCCTTGTCGAAAGAACATTTGTCGAAGGCATTAAAAATTAATTTTCCCGGCGGAAACACGCGTTGAGTCGAATACTCCTCCCGAAGAAATTCAGCTAATTTTGGAAAATAGGGCTTGTCGAATTCGGGTTGGAGGGAAGACTTCCAGGAATCTGCGATAACAACGTTCATAGTATGAGTGGAAAGAGGGAAAAACCGGCGAGCGGGTTTCCCCCGTATGTAGTTGGGTGTTAGTGATTGACTTTTGTCGAGAAAAAATACTGCCGCTCTCTCGATTGGAATACCAATCTTATCAACCTATTTTACGTGGCAAGGTTGTCAAAATCGATTCATAAAATGATCACGGCTGTCACAGAGGGCGTAAAAGTGAGCGTAAAGACAGAATACCAGCACGACTATTCCAGTCCGATGCAGGCGCACTATGTGTTTACGTACCGCATCGCCATCGAAAACGTGGGCGAACATACGATCCAGATTTTGCGCCGCCACTGGTTCATTCATGACGCTAACGGCCTCGTACGCGAAACCGAAGGCGAAGGCGTAGTGGGCCTGCAACCGGTGCTCGAACCCGGCGAACGCCACGAATATGTGTCGGGATGCAACCTGCACGCCAGCATGGGCAAAATGGTGGGTACGTACCTCGTCGAACGGTTGGTCGACGGCAAACAATTTCGGATTCAGGTGCCTGAATTTACGATGGTGGTGCCTTTTCAGTTGAATTGATTCTTGATCTCCCCGTATCTCCGCCACCTCTGGCAGGCCCGCGACGAACACGCCCTGCACTCGCCGTTCGTCTTTTCGCTCTACACACAGGCCATCCGTAGCCGCGCCAAGCCGCCCGCTACCCGGCAAATAGAGGCGTTGCGAAAAGCCCTTCGTCGCTCGTCCAAAACGGTACAGGTAACGGATTATGGGGCCGGATCGCGCACCCATAACGGCACCGCCCGGTCGGTGGGCGACATTGCCCGGGCGGCGCAAAAGCCCGCCCGTTATGCGCAACTGCTCTACCGGCTGGTGCAGTACACCCACGCAAAAACGGTGCTTGAACTGGGCACGTCGCTGGGCCTTACCACGGCTTATCTGGCGCAGGCCGTGGCCGAAACCAAGGGCCAACTGATCTCCTTCGAGGGTTGCCCCAACATCGCCGATCTGGCCCAGCAGCATTTGACGCAGCTTGACTGTCAGCCGGTTGAGATCGTAATGGGCAATTTAGACCAAACATTAGCTAGCCGTCTAGTCAATTTACCTCCCCTCGATCTGGTCTTTTTCGACGCCAATCACCGCTACGAACCCACGCTTGCTTACTTCTCGGCCTGCCTGACGAAAGCGCATAACGATTCTCTGTTTATTTTTGACGATATTCACTGGTCGAATGACATGGAGCGGGCCTGGGATGCCATCAAAGACCACCCCGCCACCCGCGTTACTATCGACCTCTTTGGCGCAGGTCTGGTCTTTTTCCGCCACGAACAACCGAAACAGCATTTTGTGTTACAATTTTAAAAGAGGGAGTTTACCGTTTAACTTTCTCCCTATTACTTATATGACCACTCGACATCTCCTCTTCGCTGCCCTTGGTTTTGCCCTGCTGATGGGGGCCTGCCAGAAACAGGTAGCCGACCCGGTTACACCTGTCAGTACCACGACTACTTCATTCACCCTGATGCAGGACCGGATTCTGACGCCCTCCTGCGCCACGGCGGGTTGCCACGCCTCAGAAGCCGACGCGGCCTTTAAGCAACATGGCCTGGTGCTGGCTGCCGGAAAAGCGTTCGCCAGTCTGGTGAATGTATTACCGAAAAATGCGCTCTCACTGGCTGATGGACACAAACGCGTAAAACCGTTCGCCTCACTGGAGAGCCTGCTGTTTCATAAAATAAACCCCGATGCCAGCCACCACGCGGGTAAGGTATACGGCAACACCATGCCCCTGGGTGGTACGCCGCTGACGGTAGGTCAAATCGAGTTCGTCCGCCGCTGGATCGAAGGTGGAGCGTTGCCAACCACCAGCTATGTTGACCCCACGCTGCTGGACGACAAAACGCCCTCTACGGGCACTACGGGTACGTTTACCCCCCCCGACGCGCCAGCCAAAGGCATGGGACTCCAGCTAAAAATTGAGACGTTCGACGTGGCTCCCAACTTTGAGCGGGAGTTGTTCACGCGGCGGGCAGTGGGCAACACCGAAGATATTTACGTAAACCGGTTTACGGTGAATATGCGCCCCGGAAGCCACCACTTTCTGGCCTACGACTTTAACAATCAGGCACTTGCCCCACCTCTGAACACCATCCGTGACCTGCGCAACCCCGACGGTACACTGAACCTACTCACGGCCCTTCAGATGTCGAACCATGTCTATCTGGCCGGAAGCCAATCAGCAACCAATGACTATTCGTTTCCCGAAGGTGCCGCCCTGTTGATCCCTGCTAATGCGACAATCGATTTAAATGTTCACTACGTAAACAAGACCACGGGTATCACTAAGGGCGAGGCGTATTTGAACTTCTATACCACCTCAAAAGCGTCGGTGACGAAGGTGGTGAAGACACTAAACATGGGCAATACCAGCCTTAACATTCCAGCGTCAACGACCAAAACGTTTACCAAAACATTTCTGGTCGACAAGGCGATGCAGGTGCTCACACTGACGTCGCATATGCACAAACTGGGTACAAAGTTCGTGATCAAAATCAAGGGAGGTACCCGCGACGGAGAGGTGGTCTACACCGCTACCGACTGGGAACACCCCGACATCATCAATTTCAAAACGCCCATCCTGTTGGCCAAAGGCGAAGGACTGACGTCGGAAATCACGTATAACAACAACACCGCCAGAACGGTCAATTTCGGCCTCACCAGCGAAGACGAAATGGGCATCATCTTCGGGTATTACTACGAGATCAATTAATGTAAGTAGTCGGACAGAATTATTTTAAGTTTTTACCGCCGAAAAATTGATCTTGTACTCGGTGCCAAATTTGGCCCAAATTGAATTCAATGCTTGGCGTAATGTCGCTAAATCAGTGTAAGCCTGGGGAGGAATCCAGCGA
>JBBRMP010000003.1:0-63437 GCA_038230755.1 Cytophagales bacterium
TACGCTGGCGTAAGCAACAATCGTAAGTCGTAAGTCGTACATCGTAAATTAATAGTAGATCACCTCCCCAATTCTCATTTATCATATTATGGAAAACCGCAGAGATTTTATCAAGAAAACAACCCTGGCTGGGCTGGGCGTCACGTTTTCGGCCAGTAGCTACGCCCGCATCATCGGGGCCAACGACCGCGTACGGGTAGGCATCGTGGGCTTTTCAGACCGCTTTCGGGGTGCTCTGGCTCCTTCGCTTATGACCCATGCCAAAGAACTCAACTTTGCGTTTGTGGGCGTGTCTGACATCTGGAGCCGCCGCCGCGACG
The DNA here is from genome assembly GCA_038230755.1 of Cytophagales bacterium. Classification (GTDB taxonomy): domain Bacteria; phylum Bacteroidota; class Bacteroidia; order Cytophagales; family Spirosomataceae; genus Fibrella. The sequence continues at coordinate 321 of JBBRMP010000003.1, forward strand.
AAGCCGAACAATACCTGAAAGGCAAAGGCTGGAACGACGATACCTTTTTCAAAGCCCGCAATAATGACGAACTCTACGACCGCAAGGATGTAGACGCCGTTATGATCAGCACCGCCGATTTCCAGCACGCCCTGCACTGCGCCGAAGCTGTGGAAGCAGGCCGGGATGTCTACTGCGAAAAACCCTTCGCCGAATCGCTCGACGATGCCCGCAAGGCCATCAAAGCCGTCGACAAGTCGAAGAAGATCGTGCAGGTAGGTTCACAGCGCCGGTCGGCGCCCAACTACCACGCCGCCAACGAGTTCATCCGGTCGGGTAAGTTCGGCGATATCTCGATGGTAGAGATGACCTGGAACGTGAACCAGCCCGGTCGCTGGCGTCGGCCCAAGCTGGTGAGCGAAATCCGGCAGGAAGATACTGACTGGGCGCGTTACCAGATGAACCGCCCCAAGGTGGCCTGGGACCCACGCAAGTACCTGGAATTCAGGTTATTCTACCCCTACTCGTCGGGTATTCCGGGGCAGTGGATGTCGCACCAGATCGATACGGTACACTGGTTCAGCGGCTACGATCACCCCCGGTCGGTGGTAGCCAACGGCGGCGTGTACGTTTGGAAAGATGGCCGCGTCAACCCCGACACGTTTACGGCGGTGTTCGATTATGGCCCCGACAACGACAAAACAAAAGGCTTTCAGGTGCTGTATTCGTCAAGAATGCACAACGAAGCAGGCGGCACCAAAGAGTACTACTACTCGAACGGCGGCATGATTAACCTCGACACCAACAAGATTTCGCCCGAAGGTGGTCTGGAAGCGAAATACGCTCAGGAGATGAATATGAAGGCCAACCTGCTGCCCGAAATATCGCTGAAGAGCGGAGCCAAAATGGAAACGTCGGCTAACACCGGTGCCGACCCGATGACGTCGATGCACGTGCGCAACTGGATGGAGTGCATCCGCAGTCGGCAGGAGCCAAACGCCCCGGCGCGGGTTGGTTTCAACCACTCCGTTGCCAACATTATGGCTACCACCGCCCTCCACACCGGCAAGCGCGTAACGTGGGATTCGGTGAAACAGGATATGGTAGTGAGTTAGCATGAAAACGTTTTTTCACCACAGAGCCACGGAGATTGCACAGAGATCAATTTTCTAACAATCAAGAATATAATCTCTGTGGCTCTGTGGTGAAAAAACGTTTTCATGCTAAACAGATCAACGTTTATGGACATACTTGGTAGAGCAGTAGCGGCCAATACGTTCGACGCCATCGTGGTGGGGTCGGGCATAACGGGCGGCTGGGCGGCGAAAGAATTGACGCAAAAGGGCCTACGTACGCTGGTGCTGGAACGGGGCCGCAACGTAGAACACGTAACGGACTATCCCACCGCGCTCTGGAATCCGTGGGAAGTGCCCTACCGGGGCCGCGACACCCGCGAGCGCGTAACCGAGTACCCCGTGCAGAGCCTGAATTATGCCTTTAGCGACGCTACAAAGCATTTTTACGTCAAAGACACCGACCACCCGTATACCCAGGAATCGCCGTTTTGGTGGATTCGCGGGTATCAGGTGGGTGGCAAATCACTGATCTGGGGGCGACAAACCTACCGCTGGTCCGACCTCGATTTCACCGCTAACGCCCGCGATGGTCACGGCGTCGACTGGCCGATCCGCTATGCTGATTTAGCTCCGTGGTACAGCTACGTCGAAAAATACGTGGGCATCAGCGGGCAGGCCGAGCACATCCCACACCTGCCCGACTCCGAGTTTTTGCCGCCGTTTCAGATGAACTGCGTGGAAAAAATGGTGAAGGGCAAAATCGAACAGCAGTTTCCGGGTCGGCGGATGAGCATCAGCCGGGTGGCACACCTGACGGTGCCGCACCGGGGCCGGGGCTTGTGTCAGGCGCGGAACCTATGTGAGCGCGGTTGCCCCTTCGGTGGCTATTTCAGCAGCGTGTCGAGCACCATTCCCGACGCCCGCGCCACCGGCAAGCTGACGCTGAAACCTGACTCGGTCGTGACGGAAGTGCTGTTCGACGCCAAAAAACAACGCGCCACCGGTGTACGGGTTTTGGACGTAGCCACCAACCTGACCACGGATTATTTCGCCTCCGTCATTTTCCTGAACGGCGGCACCCTGAACACAACAAGCCTGCTGATGCGGTCTGTTTCGGACCGGTTTCCGAACGGGATGGGCAACGACAGCGACACGCTGGGCCGCTACCTGATGGACCATCAGAAGAATATCGGCGCGTCGGCTTCGGTAGAAGGCTTTGAGAATTCGTACTATTTCGGGCGGCGACCGGCGCAGGTAATGATTCCACGGTTCCGAAACATTTCGCCCGAAACCCAACGGACCGACTACGTGCGGGGCTTCATGACCTACGGCGGGGCCTCGCGGGCGGGTTGGCAGCAGGTGCTTCAACAGCCCGGCTTCGGTGCCGCGTTGAAAGAAGCCGCCACCCACCCCGGCCCCTGGCGGATGCAACTCAGCACCTACGGCGAGTTCTTGCCACATGCCGACAACCGGGTTACACTGAATCACAACCTGTTGGATATCAATGGTTTACCTACGTTGAACATCGATGTAAAATTCCGGGAAAACGAAATCGCCATGCGCAAAGACATGGGTGCCTCAGCGGTGGAGATGCTGGAAACGATTGGATTGACAAACGTGAAACAGACAGAAGACCATAACGTGCCGGGCTTTTCGGTTCACGAAATGGGCACTGCCCGCATGGGCCGCGATCCCAAAACGTCGATGCTGAACAGCCATAATCAACTCCACGCCGTGAAGAACGTGTTCGTCACAGACGGCTCGGCGATGGCCTCGACCGCCTGCCAAAATCCGTCGCTAACCTACATGGCCCTCAGCGCCCGCGCCGCCAACTTTGCCGTGTCTGAACTAAAGAAAAAGAATTTGTAATACCTTGACTACCAACCTCCTCCACACCATGCGCTGGTTTGGCCCCAATGACCCGGTGTCGCTGATGGACATCCGGCAGGCGGGTTGTACGGGCATCGTGACCGCGCTACACCAGATCGCCGTTGGCACCGTTTGGCCCGTTGAGGCCATTCAGGAACGCATTGGGCTGCTTGAACAGGACAACCACACCCACACGCCGCTGCACTGGTCGGTGGTGGAGAGCTTACCCGTTCATGAGGCCATTAAAAAAGGCAAACCATCACGGGACGAATACATCAGAAATTACCAGCAGTCACTGCGGAACCTCGCGGCCTGTGGTGTGAAAACGGTTTGTTACAACTTCATGCCCGTCCTCGACTGGTCACGGACGGACCTCAGCTACCAGATGCCCGACGGTTCGCGGGCATTGCGATTTGTCTGGGAAGATTTTGCCCTGTTTGACCTCTGCATCCTGAAACGCCCCGAAGCCGACTACGAAGCCGACGTAGCTGCTGCCGCCCGCCAGAAATTCGCCGGTTTGTCGCCCGAAGCCATTACACATCTGACCGATACGGTGCTGCTTGGCCTGCCCGGTTCGGAAGAAAGTTTTACGCTGCGTGGCTTTCAGGATTACCTGAATGAATACGCCAACATTGACGATGCCCGGCTCCGTGAACACCTCTATCACTTCATTCGCGAAGTAGCTCCGGTGGCGCAGGAGGTGGGTATCAACCTCTGCATACACCCCGACGACCCGCCAATGCCATTGCTGGGCTTACCCCGCGTACTCAGCACCGAAGCCGACATTGCACAGCTTATGGATGCCTACGACCACCCGGCCAACGGCCTTACGTTCTGCACGGGTTCACTGGGTGTTCGGGCGGATAATGACTTACCCGCCATTATCCGCCGTTTCGGGAACCGCATTCATTTTCTGCATTTACGGTCGACAAAACGCGAAGAAAACCCGCGCAATTTCCACGAAGCCGACCACCTCGACGGCGACGTGGATATGTATGCCGTTCTCCGCGAAATCATTTTGGAACAACGCCGCCGTCTGACAACCGGCGAGGGCGATCCCGCCATTCCAATGCGCCCCGACCACGGTCACCAAATGCTTTCCGACCTGCAAAATTCCGCCCGCTCCTACCCCGGCTATTCTGCCATTGGCCGCCTCCGTGGCCTGGCTGAGTTGAGGGGGTTGGAATTAGGTATTAAACGGTCACTCGTCTAACGGAGCGTTGCCGCAGCGGCGGACCGTTCCGTTAAACTGAGCAAAACGGAACGGTCCGCCGCTACGGCAACGCTCCGTTAGACATAACCCATGACAAACCCTATCTTTTCGCTCGAAAATAAACGTGTCCTCATCACTGGCGGGGGCAGCGGCCTTGGGCTGGCCACGGCCCGGTGCATGGTTTTGTCGGGTGCCGAAGTGATCATCACTGGTCGGCGGGAAGAAGCACTGCGCGAAGCGGTGTCTGACTTAAATACTGGTTCAATACATGGCCAAAACAGCACCGGTAAGGCGCATTACATCGTCAACGACGTGACGAATCTGGGCGGGCTGGAGGAGTTAGTTGACCAGATCGACAGCGAGTTCGGGCCAATTGACTGCCTGATAAACAACGCGGGTATAAACCTGAAAAAACCGGCTTTAAACGTTACCGACGCTGATTTTGACCGGATTATTCAAACCAATCTCAGCGCCGTTTTTGCCCTGACGCGTGTCTGTGCCCGGCGAATGGTGGCCCGAAAAACTGGGTCGATCATCATGATTTCGTCGATGGCCGCCTATTACGGTATCGACCGGGTGGTGGCCTACGCGGCGTCGAAAGCGGGCGTGGAAGGCATGGTGCGGGTGCTGGCGTCAGAATTTTCGCCGCACAATGTCCGGGTCAATGCGCTGGCTCCGGGGTTCATCAAGACGGCTATGAGCGCTGCCGCCATGAACAGCGACCCCGACCGCCGTGACCGCGCCCTGCGACGAACGCCGATGGGTGACTTCGGCCACCCTGACGACATTGGCTGGGCGGCGGTTTTCCTCGCCTCCGACGCCGCCCGCTATATTACTGGTGTTTCCCTGCCTGTAGACGGGGGAAATTCGATTGGATTTTAAACACTCTCTCTTATGCCCTCTCCCTCCCTCACCCGGCGCGGTTTTGTGAAAGCTACCGGCGCCCTCACCACAGCCGTTGTGGCTGGTTTTCCGACGATTGTCCCGGCCTCTGTTTTTGGCAAAAATGCCCCCAGCAACCGCATCAATGTTGGCGCGATTGGCACCGGGCGCATTTCGCGGGGCCACGACATGCCCGGCGTCTGGCAGCACGATAACGCCCGCATCATGGCCGTTTGCGACGTCGACGTGAACCGCGCCAACGATGCAAAAGAACTCGTCAATGGGGTCTACGCCAAGAAGACGGGCAAGGAGTATGACGGTGTAAAAGTCTACACTGACCACCGGGAACTGCTGCAGAATAAAGACATCGACGCCGTGTTGGTCAGTACACCCGACCACTGGCACGCACCTATGGTGATCGATGCCGTGCGGGCGGGTAAGGACGTATACATGCAGAAACCCGCGTCGCTCACCATTTCGGAAGGCCGCGCCATGGCCGACGCCGTGAAAAAATCGGGGCGGATTATGCAGGTGGGCAGTCAGCAGCGGTCGTGGGAACAGTTTCGGTATGCCGTAGAACTGGTGCGAAATGGGCGCATTGGTAAAGTCAAAACGATCTATATCGGCCTCCCCGGCGACCCGTCGGGCAACGAGGAGCCACCCATGCCCGTACCCAAAAATTTTAACTACGACCGTTGGCTCGGCACCACGCCCGATGTCTATTACACCGAAAAACGAGTACACCCCCAAACGGGCTACGACCGGCCCGGCTGGCTCCGTTGCGAGCAGTTCGGCGCGGGCATGATCACGGGCTGGGGGTCGCACCACGTCGATATTGCGCACTGGGCAATGGACCTCGAACATACCGGCCCGGTGGAAATTTGGGGTCACGCCGATTTCCCAAAAAGTGGTCTATGGAACGTCCACGGGCTGTTTGAGACCCATGCGCTCTACGAAAACGGCCTGAAAATGGTCATCAGCAACGACCGCCCCAACGGCATCCGCTTCGAGGGAACCGACGGCTGGTTGTTCGTCTCGCGCGGCGATGCTCCCGTCACATCGACCGATCCGATTTTGCTGCAATCATCGAAAAAGTTGGACGCGTCAGACCCGAAATTGCTAACGTCGGTGATTGGGCCGAGCGAGTTTCATGTACCGCCCAGCAAAGAACACCACGGCAACTGGCTGGAAAGCATCGTGAGTCGTAAGCAGCCCATCGCCCCCGCCGAAGTGGGCCACCGCTCCTGCTCGACCTGCCTGTTGCACCACATGGCCATGAAACTACCCCGCCACCTGCACTGGAACCCTAAAACCGAACAATTCAAAAATGACCCCGAAGCCACGGCCATGCTCTCACGCCCGCAACGTCCGTTGTATGCGATTAAATGAGTTGCCTGTTTACTGTCTAAGCTCCCCCTTCTCCCCTATGAATCCCAATAACAACCGCCGCAAATTTATTCAGCAAAGTATGGCCTCGGCAGCGGGGCTGGTGGCCCTGCCCGAACTGGCTTTTCCGGCTTCGCCACAGCCCAGCGTTATCCCAATAACCTATACTGGGGCCACTCGGATGCGGTTTTCGGTCATTGGCATCAACCACAGCCATATCTTTTCTATGGTAAAAGCGTTGCAGCGAAACGGGGGCGAACTGGTGTCGGTCTATGCCCCGGAGGCTGATTTGCTGGCCGCGTTTACCAAAGAATTTCCGCAGGTGAAAACCGCCCGGTCGCAGGCCGAAATTCTGGACGACAAGTCCATTCAGCTCATTGCGTCATCGGCCATTCCGGCTGAGCGGGCGGTGATTGGCATGGCCGCTATGCGCCACGGCAAAGATGTCATGGTGGATAAGCCGGGCATCACGTCGCTGGCTCAACTCGCCGAGGTGCGGAAAGTGCAACAGGAAACCAAGCGCATTTATTCCATTTCCTACAGCGAACGTTTTGAAAATCAGGCCACGGTAAAGGCAGGCGAGTTGGTAAAAGCAGGAGCCATTGGCAACGTGATTCAGACCATCGGGCTGGGACCGCACCGCATGACACCTAAATCGCGGCCCGAATGGTTTTTCGACCAGAAGCATTACGGCGGCATCCTGACCGACATTGGCTCACACCAGTGCGACCAGTTTCTGTATTTCACCGGCTCGACCACTGCCGATGTCGTAGCGGCGCAGGCGGGTAACGTGCATTATCCGCAATACCCTCAATTTCAGGATTTTGGCGATCTTATGCTACGTGGAAACGGTGGCATGGGCTACGTCCGCGTGGACTGGTTCACCCCCGACGGACTTAGCACCTGGGGCGACGGGCGGCTCACGATTCTGGGCACTGATGGCTACATGGAGCTTCGTAAGTATGTGGACATTGGCGGGCGAACGGGCGGTAGCCACCTGTTTTTGGTAAACCAGAAAGAGACCAAATACATCGATTGCAGCCAGGTACCCCTCCCCTACGGTGGCCAACTCATCGACGACGTGCTGAACCGCACCGAAACCGCCATGACACAGGCGCACTGTTTTCTCGCCACCGAACTGGCGCTGAAAGCACAGAAAAAAGCAGAAGTGATTAAGCTGAGTAAGTAGGGTTGGGGATTGGTTGACGAGGTTGTCCCCTGCTACGCCCTCGTCAACCAATACAACCAACCTATTACTTCAAGCTCTTCAAATACGCAATGGTCTTCGGGATCTGCTCGAACTCCTTGTTGCTCTCGTCTTCAATGTAGAAGTGTTTGATGCCCACGCGATTGGCTTCTTTGATGATGTTCGGAAAATCGGCCTGACCATCGCCGACAACCACGTCATTTTCGGCGGGAGTGCCACCGGTCAAATCGCCCACTACGCCCTTTTTCAGGTCTTTTACGTGCATCAGCTTCCAGCGGCTACCATATTTTTTCAGTAACGCCACCGGGTCTCCCCCGCCGAATACGGTCCAGAGAACATCCATTTCAAAGGATACGTAATCCGGGTTAGTATGCTGAATGAGGTAATCCAGCAGGGTGCCGTCGCCGTATTTCTGGAACTCGTAGCCGTGGTCGTGGTAGCAGAACGTGATCCCGTTTTCTTTCATCACCTTGCCAATGGCGTTGAAATCATCGACGGCTTTTTTAGCGTTTTCGATGGTAAAGTTGCCTTTCTGGTGCGGAATCCAGGCGCACATCAGGTACGTTGCCCCCAGAATTTTGGCCTTATCGGCGGCTTCCTGCGGGTTCTTCACCAGTTGCTCATACCCACCCCCCGTCGAGGTGATTTTGATGCCCCGTTCATCGCAGGCTTTTCTGAATTCCTGCGGGGTCATGTCTTTCGTTGCGCCGCCTTCCAGTTCCGTAAACCCCAGCGCCTTGATGGTGTCGAGCGTGGCCAGCGTACCTTTCGGGAAGGTGTTGCGGAATGTGTAGGCCTGTACGCCAAAAGCAGCTTTGTAGAGCGGAGTGCCCTTTTTCTGCCCAAACGACAGCGTTGCGCTCAGGAGCAGGCAACCGGCAAGCGTTATATTTTTCATCTGTAAAAAATTGATTGTCAGGGTTATAAATTTCTTTTTTTCAATTCCGAAACGGCATGATTAGCCGCCCGCGCGGTGAGGGCCATGTACGTCAGCGACGGGTTTTGCGTGCCTGTGCTGGTCATGCTGGCCCCATCGGTAACGAACACGTTCCTGCACCCATGCAACTGATTCCACTCGTTCAGCAGTGATGTTTTCGGGTCGCGGCCCATCCGTACGCCACCCATCTCGTGAATGTCGGCACCGGGGTTCGAGTGCGAATCGCTGGCCTGCACATTGGTGTAACCCGCCAGGGTAAACATCTCGGTAATCTGCTGGTTGAAATCGGCTACCATCTTGTCGTCATTCTCCGTCCAGCGGGCCGACAGGATGGTCTGCGGAATGCCGTATTTGTCCCGCTGGTCGGTCGAGAGCCGGACGTGGTTTTCGGCAATGGGGATGCATTCGCCCATCATCCAGGCGCTGATGTGCCAGTTACCATAATGTGGGTTCAGAAGTTGATTCTTCAGGTCTTCGCCCAGGCCGCTCCGGTCTGACGTTAGCCCCCGCCCACCCCCAATACCGATGGCGTAGCCCCGCAGAAACCGGGACGCCGGACCGCTCGTTTCCTGCTTGTATACGTTCCGGAACCGGGGCATGTAGCCGTTGCTGGGGTTTTTGCCGTCGGTCCGTTTGTCCTGAAAACCGTTGAATTCAGCGTTGGCTTTGCCCCAGTAGTTATGCCAGGCGAAGTGCTTGCCCATCAGGCCGTTATCATTGCCCAGTCCGTTCGGAAAACGCGCCGACGTGGAGTTGAGCAGGATGGCATTGGAGTTGATGGCCGACGCGTTGACGAAAATGATGTTGGCATAATATTCGATCACGTCCAGCGTGTTGGCATCCACAATCCGCACGCCCACCGCCTTGCGCAACTTGTCATCGTAGATCACCGACTGCACCACCGAATAGGGGCGGAGGGTTAGTTTGCCCGTTTTAGCCACCCAGGGCAGGGTGCTGGCATTGCTGCTGAAGTAGCCACCGTACGGACAGCCCCGTACGCACAGATTTCGGTTCTGGCACTGCGCCCGGCCCTGTTCGCCATGAATAGCCTGAGGATCCGTGATATGCGCGGCGCGCCCCTGAATAAAATGGCGGTCTTTGTAATTTTTGTTGATCGTCTCCTTAAAATGCTGCTCCACGCAACTCAGCTCGAAGGGCGGTAAAAACTCGCCGTCGGGCAGGGTATCCAGCCCGTCTTTGTTGCCCGAAATCCCCGCAAATTTTTCCACGTGGCTATACCACGGAGCCAGGTCTTTGTAGCGAATGGGCCAGTCTACGGCAAAGCCATCACGTTGCGGCCCTTCGAAATCAAAGTCACTCCAGCGCTGGGTCTGTCTGGCCCAGAGCAACGATTTTCCGCCCACGTGGTAGCCACGAGTCCAGGTAAAGGGTTTTTCCTGAATGAAAGGCTGCTCGTCGGGTTTGATGGCCCAGTGCAGCGTTTCTTCACGCATGAAACTCCGGTTGCCGCCATATTGCGCCCGCACGTCGAGCGGGACCTGCCCCCGGTGGTCAAAATCCCAGGGGTTAAGCATAGCCGTGGGGTAATCGGCAATGTGCTTCACGTCGCGGCCACGCTCCAGCACCAAGGCTTTTAACCCCTTGTCGCAGAGATCTTTAGCGGCCCATCCACCGCTGATACCCGACCCGACCACGATGGCATCGTAGGTGTTGCGTTTGCGAGCATCGATGTTGACTGTTGCCATAGTTGTCGTTATACGTTAACGCAGCCGTAGTAATGTCCGGGTGCCATAACGTAGTTTAGGTGGTTGACCATCACGTACTCAGACGTGGTATAGCCCTGGATGGTCAGGTTTTTCAGCAGACTGAAGAACTCCTTCTGCGGGGCATTGTCGGTAATCTGCATCGTGGTCAGTACCGCCCATTTCTGAGTGGACTGGAGACTACTAAAGGGCGCGTTATAGGCCGCCTTAGCCTGTGCGTCGATAGCGCCTAACCCCTCGACAAAGCTGGCCTGCGCCGGTTTTTCGTAACAGTCAGCTATCATTTTTTCAATGAATGCCGGTACGCCCAGCGCGATTGCACCAGGGATTTGCCCGTCGGGAATTAAGGTTGAAACGGCCTCATTGAGCAATGCCTGCTGGTCGGCGGTGAACAGGCCGGGACTTTCGCCCAGTAACGCCCCGCTCCAGGCATTGGCCCAGGCGGGCAGGGCCAGTAACGTACCCAGAGAAGCCGAAAGAGTCTGGATGGCTGTTCTTCGTTTCATAGCGTTCACTGATTGTACACGTTTACGCATTTCAGATACAAAGCGCCACTGACCATGAGATTACCTATCCTCCGTTGCTTTTAGCCTCACCATGAACATATCACTCATCCGCCGCTTCCTTTTGCTGCTACTCGTCTTGACCAGTTTCGCTGCCAGCGCCCAATCTACCGTCGACTGGAAAAAAGTAACCGTGCTGGTGTGTACCAAAAACGGCAAGGGCTATGTTCACGACAATATTCCCGAAGCCACGAAGGCCATGCAGCTAATGGGTACGCAACACGGTTTCCGCGTCGATACATCGAGTAAGTCGAGCGTTTTTACCGAAGAAAACCTGCGGCGCTACACGCTGATTCTGTTCCTGAATACCAATAACGACGTCTTCGATACCGACGAGCAGCGACTGGCTTTCCGGCGTTATATCGAGGCGGGTGGGGGCTTTGTGGGGGTGCATTCGGTGCTGGGCACGGAGCGTAACTGGCCGTGGTTCAAGCAGTTGATGGGGGGTACGTTTGTCTGGCACCCCAAATTTCAGCCGCTAAAACTAACCGTCCTCAATTCACACCACCCATCAATGGAAGGCATTCCTGCCAGTTGGGCCAAGAGCGACGAATGCTATTTCATCAAAGAGATGACACCCGGCCCCACGGTGCTGCTGGCGCATAATCTGGCCGGACTAAATCCCGACGAAACCGAAAAGATTATGGCCAACCGGGGCATGTTCACCAACCTCTACCCCGCCGCTTGGGCCTATGCCTATGACGGCGGCTATAGCTGGTGTACCACGCTGGGCCACGCCAAAACAGATTATACCGACCCCACCTATGTGAACCACCTGTTCCAGGGCATCCGGTTCGTGGCGGGGCAAGTCAAATCAGTCGATTTTAAACGCGCCTACGCCACCGGGCGAGATATGCCAGTGATGTATTGAGGCTGTTTGCTACGCATAGTCAATCGCCATCTGCTCAATTTCAGCCAGAATATCGTCTACCGTTTCTTTCAACCCCGGTCCCATCCGCAGGAATTCGGTGGGGTATTCGTCGCGCAGGTATCTGGTTGCCTCTTCTGACGACCTACCTTATCTTGTTAACGACTTATGGCCAGTCAAAAAAGTTAATGCTGGAAACAGCTTGGCTTATGATCTTCTGCATTTGACAAAAATTCCATTGTCAACTATTTTGACAAAAATTCTATTGTCAACGCATGCACCTGCTCCCTTTCGACTTCGCCCACGACCCCTACCTCGCCCTCAATTTCACCGCCACCAACCCCGATCTGGCCACGCTGGAGTTGACCGATATTGACGCGTTTACTAGCTATATTTTCGGGAAAATCAGGTTGGCGGGGGCCGTGGTGGGTGTAGGTGGCTACAACGAAGACCGGGTGGTGTACCGCAACAGTCCGCACTTTACCCCCACTGGCGACGAAGCCCGTACCATCCACCTCGGCATTGATTTCTGGGCAGCGGCGGGAACACCCGTTTTCGCGCCCGTCGATGGCATCGTCCACAGCTTCCGCGACAACGCCCAATACGCCGATTACGGCCCGACGATTATTCTGGAACATCACACCGAAGGTTTTCCGAAATACAGCCTCTACGGCCATTTATCCCGCGCCTCGCTAACCGATTTATACGACGGGAAACCGATCCGGGCGGGTAAAAAACTGGCCGAATTTGGTCCTTATCCCGAAAACGGCGATTGGCCCCCGCACCTCCATTTCCAACTCATGCACGACATGTGCGGCCTGCATGGCGACTACCCCGGCGTGTGCCGCCCGTCGGAACGAGCCGAGTGGCTGGCGCGTTGCCCCGACCCGAATAAGTGGCTGAAAATTAGAAACCTATAAGGTTTCCAAAACTTTATAGGTTTGAACTGATTGTGTAGATTTTAATGAATCAGAACAAGCTTTTTTTCCTTCTTGCGGCACTCATGGCGGCTGGTTTCTGGGCATATGGCGCTTATTTTGCCACGCCCCGGCCACCCCACCAACGGCCCCCAGAAGCAACTTCTCCCGGCGGGCGGCGCGTGGTGAAAACTGATGCCGACTGGAAAGCGCAACTCACACAGGTACAGTATGCAGTGCTGCGCGAAAGCCACACCGAATGGCCCGGCAGCAGCGACCTCACCCACGAGCGTCGTGTTGGGACTTACGGCTGCGCTGCTTGCCGAAACCCGCTGTTTTCGTCGAAAACCAAGTTTGATTCCAACACGGGCTGGCCCAGTTTTTTCGCCCCCATTGCTCCCAACGCCATCTATACGGAGCCCGATGGCAACCGCACCGAAGTCCGCTGCGCCGTGTGCGATGGTCACCTCGGCCACGTCTTCGCCGACGGCCCAGAACCCACCGGCCTCCGTTATTGCATGAACGGCGATGCGATGCTGTTTCAGTTATGAAAGTTGTGGCACAAAAAAGTGCCCTCTGCGTTGGTAGAGGGCACTTTTTATATGTTTAGCGGACGGGGCCGCCCGTGCGGTGGTACCGGGCGGCGTCCCCGTCCGCTAAACATCATCAGTCTTTCAAACTGCTCAGGTACGTCTTGTTGCCGTTCTTGTTAATGTAATATTTGCCACCACGGGGGCCGGTCATCACCTGCTCGCCGTTGGGGCCTTTCATGCTCCGGTCAACGGGGGCTTTGTAGTCGGCGGGCGTGGCTTTCGTCTCGGTTTTTGGCGATGCCTTCGTCATTTTGGCGTCCATCTTACCCGCGTCCATCTTGTCGGTTTTAGTCGTTTTGGTTTTTGTGGTGGTCGTCGCTACAGCACCCGCGTCCATCTTCGACTTGGCGTCCATCTTGTCGGCTTTAGCAGCTTTCTTCTCAGCAGCGGTCATTTTGCCGTCGTCAGCTTTAGCAGCTTTCTTTTCTGCTGCGGTCATTTTGGTATCATCAGTAGCTTTGGCGTCTTTCTTGGCGTCCTTGGCCATTTTTTTGTCAGCCTTAGCCTGGTCTTTAGCCATCTTCGCTGCGTCTTTATCGGCGGTCGTCGTGGCCATTTTTTCCGCGTCTTTGGCCGCTTTTTTGTCGGCTTTCGCTTGTGCCTTAGCCATTTTGGCGGCGGCCTTGTCGGCATCGGCGTTGGTCGTCATCGTCGTTGTTGCCTTTTCCGTTTTGGTCTTTTTGACCTTCGCGGTAGCCGTTTGGGCCGTTTGGGCCGTTTGGGCCGTCTGCGCCGGGGCCGAGAATGCGATCAACAAACCGAGAAATAAGGTGAGTACTGCAATGGGCTTTTTCATGGAAAGCGGTTTGATTAGTGGTTAAGAAATTTGGTTTCGGTACTTCGACGGAAAAGTGGCTGAAAAGTCGCAGGAAAGCAACGAGTTAAGGGAAATTTAAGGACGCCCCGCAGCGGCGAACCGTCCTACCCCCCGAAGGGGGAACCTGCTTGCACCAGCGTATTGCTTTCGTGCAAGCAGGTTCCCCCTTCGGGGGGTAGGGGGCCACTATCGACTCATTTTCGTATCTTCGTCTATCCCATTTTCGCCGTATGCTTGCAGCCAACACCCCCGCGCAAACCTCCCCACAAGACCCCGTCTCCTACCTTAAACGCTACTATGGCTACGACCGCTTCCGGCCCATGCAGGAGGCTGTTATTCAGTCGATTACGAGCGGGCGGGACACCGTTGTACTGATGCCGACGGGGGGTGGCAAATCGGTTTGTTTTCAGATTCCGGCGCTCATGATGCCCGGCCTGTGCGTGGTGGTCTCGCCGCTGATTGCGCTCATGAAAGATCAGGTCGAAGCCCTGCACCTCAACGGCATCGCGGCGGCCTACATCAACTCGTCGCAGGGGACCAAAGAGTGGCGCGAGGTAGAAGCCAACTGTCGGCAGGGCAAGCTTAAACTGCTCTACGTGTCGCCCGAAAAGCTGCTGTCCGATTCATTCTACACGTTTCTGAACAGCCTCAAACTCTCCATGTTCGCCATCGACGAAGCGCACTGTATTTCGTCGTGGGGGCACGATTTCCGGCCTGAATACACTCAACTGAATCAACTGAGAAAGTGGTTTCCGCAGGTGCCCATCATTGCCCTCACCGCCACCGCCGACCGCCTCACCCGTGTCGACATTTCGCAGCGGCTCGCCATGCACGACCCGGCGGTGTTCATCGACTCGTTTAACCGCACCAACCTGAGCCTGCAAGTGCTGCCCGGCACCAACCGTATTGGGCAGATTGTGAAGTTATTACAACAAAAACCGGATACGTCGGGCATCATCTATTGCCTCAGCCGGAAGTCGTGCGAGACGCTGGCGGCGAAGCTGATGGAGAAGGGATTTTCGGCGGCCTATTACCACGCTGGCATGGAATCGTCGGAACGGGGGCGGATTCAGGAGGCGTTTCTCCGCGACGACGTCAAGATTATGTGCGCCACCATCGCCTTCGGCATGGGCATCGACAAGAGCAACGTGCGGTGGGTGATGCACTACAATATGCCCAAAAATATTGAAGGCTATTACCAGGAAATTGGCCGCGCCGGGCGCGACGGGCTGCCCTCACAAACCGTCCTTTTCTACAGCTTCGCCGACGTGGCCACCTACACACAGATGCTGACCGACAATAAGCCCGCCAACCTCGATTTGCAGTTGGCGAAGCTGGAACGGATGAAGCAATACGCCGAAGCCAACACCTGTCGGCGGCAGATTTTACTGTCGTATTTCTCCGAAGAGCTACCCGAACCCTGCGGTAACTGCGACGTGTGCCGCAACCCCCGCGTCACGTTCGATGCCACCGTACTGGCCCAAAAAGCCCTTTCGGCCATCATCCGGCTTCAGGAGCGCGTACCCATGAACACGCTCATCGACGTGCTACGCGGGTCGCGGTCGGCCACGGTATTGTCGAATGGGTACGACAAAATAAAGACCTACGGGGCCGGGGCCGATTTGCGGTTTGAAGACTGGCGCAGCTACCTCCATCAGTTCATCAACATCGGCGTGATTGAGGTGGCCTACGAAAATCACTACGCCCTACGGCCCGGCATTCTGGCAAACGATATTTTGCAGAACGGCAAGACCATCAGCCTTGTCCGGCCCGACGATGCGCCCAAGCCGGTGGTGGCCGAAAAAGCACCCCGTGCCCGCAACGAAGTTAGCCGCGACGCCCTGTTCGAAAAACTCCGCGCCCTGCGCAAGCGAATTGCCGACGAGCAGAACGTGCCGCCCTACGTGGTCTTCACCGACTCGACCTTGGAAGACATGGCCCGCCAACGCCCCACTACACCCGAGGCCCTCCGCAACGTATCGGGTGTGGGTGAGCGCAAACTGGAGATGTTTGGCAAGGTGTTCCTGGCCGAAATCGTGGAGTTTGTGATGGGCAAAGTAAGCGCGGGCGAGAAGCCCAAAGGCTCAACCCAGCTCGTAACGCTCGATTTTTTCAATAAAGGCCTGAGCATCGAAGAAATATCGCAGGCGCGGCAGCTTGGCCCGTCGAGTGTGGCGAACCACCTGATTCAGCTCAGTCAGGCGGGCTACAACATCGACCTCGAAACGCTGATTACCCCCGCCGAACGCCGCGAGGTAGAAGCCGCCATTGCAGTGGTGGGCCTGGAAGAAAACCGCACCAAACCCATCTTCGACCACCTCGAAGGCCGCTACGATTACGGCAAAATTAACCTGGCCATTGCATTGATGCAGCGGTAGGTTTCGCCGTAAAGCGGAATAGCTCACATCACAATTTAAAGGAACGCATCAATCCTCAACGCGCCACCCGCTCAGTGCCAAACTTCGTCCCGAAGAAATCGCCTTTGTTCCAGACGGGGCGGGTATCAGATTGGGCGGTGAGGTAACCAATCAGGAACTGGAGTTGGACGTGCCGGGCTGCCGCGCTCCAGTCGAAGGGCTGATTCATGTCGTCCTGCGGGGTGTGGTAGATCGTGGCCCGCCAGTCGAGGTTGAGTTTGGTACCGTCGCGGTTGTCGCCGGTGGTCGAGCCGCTTTTGATGTAGATGGCCGGTATGCCCTGCCGCACGAAACTGAAATGGTCGGACCGCATGAACACGGATTGTTCGGGAATGGGGTCTTTGGCGATCTGCACGCCCACAAACTGCGCTGCCGCCTCAACGGCCCCTTTCATGCTCGAATGCTCGGAACCGTAGGGCACAATGTCGAGCAGCGGGTGAAAGAAAAACGGCATGTCGAGGCAGAGGTTGGCTACGATGTTGGCCTTCGGCACGGTCGGGTTCGAGGCGAAATAATCGGAACCCAGCAGGCCCATTTCTTCGCCCGTCACGGCCACAAACAGGATGGACCGGCGCGGTCTTTTGGGCAACGACGCCAGCAGCCGGGCCGTTTCCAGGTTGATTGCCACGCCCGATGCATTGTCGTGCGCCCCGTTATTGATCGAATCGCCTTTAATAGGTTTCGTGATGCCGAGGTGGTCGAGGTGCGAGACATAGACCACATATTCGTCTTTCAGTTTGGGGTCGGAACCGGGCAACAGCCCCACAATATTTTCACCAATAAGTCCGTCGGCGATGTCAGTCTGGGTTTTGGCGCGGACGGTAATGACCAGCGGAAATGCCTGTGCCTGGCCCTGCATGGCCTTTTTCCGTGCCTCGTCGAACGTGGTGGTTGCCCCCTCGAAAATGGTCCGGGCCGTAGAGTCACCCAATGAGGCCACCACGGCTAGCTGCGGAAACGTGCGTTGCGCCTGCCCGTTGGCATCGGTCCAGCGGTAAGTAGGCTGTCTGTTTCTTGGGGCGTTGGATTCAATCCGGGCACGAACGTCGGTGGGCAAACTAAAGGTGATCATCCCTACTGCCCCCCGCGTCGCCGCCACCTCGGCCTTCGCCGACGCCGAATAGGCTCGTTGGTTGGACGGAAATGTGGCCGGAGCACCGTTGAAACAGGCTACGATTTTACCGCGCACGTCGATATTATTGTAGTCATCATAGCCCAGTTCGGGAGCCGACACGCCGAAGCCCACAAATACCACCGGGGCTGATACCTCACTGACGGGTTTGCCAAAATTGGGGCTGAGAATAAAGTTTTTGCCGTAGGTCAGCGGCTGCTCCAGCCCGTTGTGTCTGATGCTCATCGAACTGGCCTCCTCCCGTACCTGTGCCTTCCGCAAGGGTACCGCCTGCCAGAATGTGCCGTTCTGCCCGGCGGGCGCGAAGCCAAGTGTAGTAAACTGTTTTTCCACGTACTGCGCTGCCAGTTCATACCCCAGCGTTCCCGGCTTTCGCCCGGCTAGCTTATCATCCGCCAGATACCGCATGTGCGCTTCGATATTCTTAGGCTGCACACTTTTGGCTGTTTTCTGGGCCTCGGCAGAAATAACTGGGGTTTGCGCGAAAGCCGGACCGGCTAGTAAGAGACTGACAATGAATAAGTTGTAGTACATGGGGGTGGGGAGTGTGGGGAATATCTGTATCGCTTCATTAATTGGCGTAGCCCGGGCGGGGGCGGTCCCGCGTCCGGGCTACGCCAATTAACGAAGCAGGCACCCCCTAATATCCCGGATTTTGCGGGAACGTGGCCGGATTATTATACGTGTCTATTTCCGACTGAGGAATGGGATACACGAGGCGATTGGGCGGCACCGTAATACCCACTAATTTCAGCGCGTCGATGGCGTTACCAGTGCGGACAAGGTCGAACCAACGATCGTTTTCCAGGGCCAATTCCAACCTACGTTCGTTGATGACTGCCGTGCGAAAAGTGGCCTGCGTGGCCAGTTGCGCTACTGTATAGACGGGAGCTGATGCCCGGCTACGAATGGCATTCAATGCCGTAAATGCCTCACTAGTAGCCGAATAACCAACTTCATTCAGGGCTTCGGCATACATCAGCAGTACATCGGCATAGCGCAGCACCGGGAAATCATTGCCCACATCGTTGGCCGACGAGAACTCGTCGTAGAACTTGCGGGGCACCACGTTCACGTTATTCGGCACGGGAATCTGCTGCACCAGCGCCAGCCGCTTGTCGCCCGTAGGGTAGGCGGCTTGCAACGATGGCTCGATGTTATTGCCGATGTTGGTGCCATACCACAGGCTATGCCCTTCCAGACCGCCCTTTTTGTACTTCACCGCGAATACGATCTCCGCGTTGTTTTTGTTGGCCACCAGAAACGGATCGCCCGGATTAGCCAGCAATTTATACGTACCTGTAGTAACCACGTCGCGCAATACGGCAACGGCTTCGGCGTACTTCTTTTCGGTCAGTAACACCTTGCCCAACAGACCCTTAGCCGCACCCGACGTGGCTCGACCTACGTTCGTACCCGTGTAGCTGACGGGCAAATTGGCGGCGGCGGCGGTCAGGTCTTTTTCGATGGCCGCGTAAATGTCGGCCACCGGATTACGCGTATAGCTCCGGGCGTCTGCCGTGGTGCCGGCGGTCAACACCAGCGGTACACTGCCCCACAGCCGCACCAGATTGAAGTACGACAACGCCCGGATAAACTGCGCCTCACCCTTGTACCGGGCCTTCAGCGTCGCATCGAATTCGACCGCGTCGATCTTATCCAGAATCAGGTTCGTGCGGTTGATGCCCGTGTACAGACTACCCCAGGTGTCGCGCAAAACCGTGTTGGTAGTCGGCTCGATAAACCGGTCGATATTGTAGCGTAAACCTGCGTTGGATGATGGGTCGTTGTCGAAGAAATTATCGCCCCGCGATTCGATCAGCGTGTTATAATCACCGCCATACTGGTTACTGGTCTGGAGGGCGTCATAGGCACCGGTTGCGGCGTTTCCGAAGTCGTTGGCCGTACGGTAGAAGTTGGCCGCGTTGGGCTGCGATTGGGGTGTCAGGTCCAGAAAATTGCTCTGGCACGACAAGCCGCCCACCACCCAAAAGGGCAGAATCAGCAGGCGAAGTAATGTATTTTTCATTGTGTTATGTCGTTGATTAGCAGGAATTTGAGGTTCAATGTCTAACGTTCAAGGTTGCTCGAAAAGGCCCAGCGGGCCGTAACGTCGGTAGAGTTTGATCAGCTCTGATTCACCTTAGCCCCAGCGGGGCGCAACATGCGCTTGCTCGGTTTGTCATGTTTCGCCCCGCTGGGGCTGACACCGTCGCGTCGGTATCAATTTTCTACCGATGTTGCGGCCCGCTGGGCCTTTTCGGACAACATTAAACGTTAGACATTAAACCCACTTAAAATGAAACATTCACCCCTACCGACGTGGTACGCGGAAGTGGATAGGTGCCGTAGTCTTCGCCGGGAGAGAGCGCACTGTCGGGGCGGCTGCTCACTTCGGGGTTGAAACCGGTGTATTTCGTGAACGTGAACGGGTTTTGGGCCGACACATACAGGCGGGCGCGGCTCAGGTGCAGGGTGCTAAGCAGGGGCGTGGGCAGCGAATAACCCAGCGTCAGCGTGCGGATGCGGACGTACGACCCGTCTTCGATGTGCCAGGTTGAAATCTCGCCGTTCGATCCCGTTTGCAGGCGGTTGGCGCGGTTGTGCAGCCCGTCGCCGGGGTTGGCTTCCGACTGCCAGCGGTCCAGCGCGCCCCTAAACTGATTGCCATTGCCCTCTTCGTTGTAGATGTAGCGGCGAATCAGGTTCAGGATTTTGCTCCCCTGCGACCCCTGCACCGTGGCGGCTAAATCGAAGCCCGCAAAGGTGAAGCTAGTATTAAACCCAAACGTGAACTTCGGGAAGTAGCTGCCCGTGGTAGTCCGGTCGCTGCTGAAGTCGATTTTCTTGTCGCCGTTGGTGTCGATAAACCGGAAATCGCCGGGCCTGGTCGTAGCCGTGTGCGGGTAGGCATCAACTTCGGCCTGGGTCTTGAACACCCCGTCATATTGCATGGTCCAGTATTGCCCGATGGGTTCACCGATGCGGGTGATGAACTGCGCACCAGCTACCCCGCCCGATACAATAATGGGGTCGCCGCTGGGTCCGAGGGCGCGGACGGTGTTGCGGTTTCCTGCCACGTTGGCGCTCGCCGTCCAGCCCAGTTTCCCGAATTGCTGGCGCGTACCGAGGGTCAGTTCAATACCCTGATTGTTCACCTTGCCAATGTTCTGCAACTCGGTGCTGAACCCCGACGCCCGTGGCACCGGCACATTCAGCAGCAAATCGGAGGTGTTGGCGTTGTAATAATCCATCGTCAGGGTCAGGCGGTTACGGAAAAAACTCGCATCGAAACCTACGTCGAGCATGGTCGTTTTTTCCCAGCGCAAATTGGGGTTGGCCGAGTTGCCGGGGGCTAGCCCACTCACGATGGTTTCGGCCCCTAGGACGTAGTTCTGGTAGTTGAGCAGGCTGACGGAGCCGTAGTTGGGGATCTGGAAATTACCCGTCGAGCCATACGATGCCCGAATTTTGAGGTCGCTGAGCCAGGTCGAACTTTTGAGAAACGATTCCTGCGATACGTTCCAACCCGCCGATACCGAGGGGAAATAGCCGTAGCGATTGTTGGCCCCAAACCGCGACGACCCGTCGGCCCGCACCGCCGCCGAGAGCAGGTATTTACCGTCGAAATCATACTGCACCCGGCCCAGATACGACAGTAGCGACCATTCCTGCAAGTCGGAACTGCCCGACGTCACCTGCCCGGCGTTGAGCGTCTGCACCAGGTCGTTGGGGAAGTTGGTAGCCGTGAGTTCGTTGGCCCGCCGCCGGTCTTTCTGCGACGTGAAACCCGCCAGCGCCGAAAAATTATGCCGCCCAAAACTACGGTTGTAGTTGACCGTGTTTTCCACGAGCCAGTCCACAAACTGCTGCGCCCGCGAAAAACCCGTGGGCACTGAGGGGCCTTTAGCGTCGCGGATTTCGAGGGTCGAAGGCCGGAAATAATCGCGCTGGAAGCTATTGACGTCCACGCCCACGTTGAGCCGGTAGGTCAACCCTTTGGCCAGTTCATACTGCGCGTAGATGTTGCTCAGCAGCCGCAGTTGACTCAGTTTGTCACTCACCTGCGTGGCAATGGCCACCGGATTCAGAATCGACGTAGTGCCGTATCCCCAGCCGTTTCCGTCGAAATTGTAGGAGCCGTCGGCGTTATTAACGGGCCAGATTGGGGGAATCTGGAGCGCCAGGCCTACCACGCCTTCGCCCAGATACGGGCCTTCGCCTTTGATGAGGTCGTGCTGCGCGTAGGTCGGGTTCAGATTTATGCCCACCGATAGCCGCCCGCTTTTGATGTCGAGGTTGGCCCGGGCGCTGTACCGTTTGAAGCCCGAATTGATGACTACGCCGCGCTGATCGAGGTAGTTGCCCGACACGTAGAACCGGACGTTGTCTTTGCCACCCGAAACAGACAGCGTGTGGTTCTGGATGGGTGCCGACCGGAAAATAGCGTCCTGCCAGTCGGTGTTAGTCAGTCCCGGCGTGTTGTTCAGGTACGGCACAATCTGGGGTGGAATTACCGTACTGGGCGAACCCGCGAGTTTCTCCCGCACCGACGTAGGGTCGGTGATTTTGGCCGTTGGGTTTCGGTCGATGTAGGCGTTGTTGCGGCCTTCGGCGTTGAGCGTGGCGTATTCATAGGCGTTGAGCAGGTCCAGCTTTTTGGTCACCTGCTGCACGCCCACGTAGCTATCGTAGCTGATGATGGTCTTGCCTTCTTTACCCCGTTTGGTGGTCAACAGGACAACCCCATTCGAGCCGCGTGACCCGTAAATGGCGGCTGCTGAGGCATCTTTCAGCACTTCGATACTCTCGATATCGTCCGTATTGATCGTGCTCAGTACGTTGATTGGGTTATCGGGAAACTGGGTACTAGTGCTGCCTGTGGCAAACTTCGTGTCGCGCGAAAGGGGTATGCCGTCGATCACGTAGAGCGGGTCGTTACCCGCGCTGATGGACCCCGTGCCCCGCACCCGCACCGACAGCGCCGCGCCCGGTGCGCCCGACGTTTGGAGCACCTGCACCCCGGCAATTTTGGCAGCAATGGCCTGATCGAAACTCGACACGGGCTGGTTGGCCAAATCCTTCGCCCGCACCGAGCCGATGGCCGTGGTCACGTCGCGCCGGTTTTGTACGCCGTAGCCCACCACGACTACTTCGCTCAGCGCGTTGTCTGACGAGGTGAGCTTCGCATCGACCACCGAACGGTTGGCAATGGCGATTTCAAGTGGCTGATAACCAATGAAGGATACCACAAGCGTAGTACCTCCGGCGGGTACGTTGAGCCGATATTGACCCTGTGCGTCGGTGGTGGCTCCGGTGGTGGTGCCTTTGATCTGGAGGGTGGCCCCCGCCAGCGTTTCGCCGGTGGTGCCGTCGGTAACGGTGCCGGTGAGTGGGGTTTGCGCGAAGCCGAACTGGCTCAGGAGCAGGAGGGTAGTGGTGAGCATACACCACGCAACAGACCTACCCAAACGGGTACGTAGCAATCTAATCATAAACGAGAGTTAGTAGGTGAATGTACCCAACTGGCCGACCGGCTGGTTAGGCAACTACAAAGATGTGAAAAAAGTAGTTTGATGGCTGGCCTTCGCTGGCTGAAATTTGTGACAAGTAGTTGATTGTCAATAAAATAGCGTTTAATCTAATTTTAAGCTATAACCGTCAACGAATTGTACAACACGGCTGTCGTTAACCGCTGGGCTAACGTCAGCAATGACACAGCTAGACGTCAGCAATGTAACTGCAACCTACCTGTGATCTGATAAGAACCCCTTCTACTAAACATTACGGTGAATCGTGTTGACCGAACGGGCTGGTTAACGTCTAAAATAGGCAGCCTCAATCGTCTACCCAACCCATGCAATGGCCTTCCTTTACTGACACCGCGCCCAACGAGGCGTACAATTTCTCGTCCAGGTCCCGCGATCAATGGCCCGTCAGGGTGCTGATTGTGATGGGGCTGCTCTTCATGGCGGCGTTCCTGTGGATGTATTTTCAGCCGCAAAATCGGGGTTATTCGTGGCTCTTCGCCCTGCTCACGGTCTCGGTCGTTTTTAAGTCGCTACGGTTGCTCCACGAGTGGTATCACTACTGGCAGGTGAAGCCCCGCGCGCGCGCCACCGTCACCCGCGAATGGACCGTAGACGTGCTGACGACCTACTGCCCCGGCGAACCGCATGACATGATCATCAACACGTTACGCGCCATTCAGACGATCACCTACCCCCACACCACCTACCTCTGCGACGAGGCCAACGATCCTTATTTGCGCCAGATCTGCGCCGACATGGGCGTGTACCACGTAATCCGCACCGACAAAGCCGACGCCAAAGCGGGCAACATCAACAACGCCCTGAGGCAGGCTACCGGTGACATTTGCCTCGTCATCGACCCTGACCACGTGCCCGTACCCGATTTCCTGGACCATGTGCTGCCCTATTTCGAAGACCCAACCGTCGGCTTTGTGCAGTGTGCGCAGGCCTATTACAACCGCAAGGCCAGCGTCGTGGCGTTTGGGGCCACCGAACAGACCTACAGTTTCTACGGGCCAATGATGACCTGCATGGGCCAATATGGCACCGCCCAGGCCATCGGCGCCAACTGCACGTTCCGGCGCGAGGCGCTGGATAGTATCGGCGGGCACGCCAACGGACTCTCGGAGGATATGCACACGGCCATGCGGCTACACGCCAGGGGCTGGACGTCGGCCTATGTGCCGTTGCCGTTGTCATACGGGCTGGTACCCGCCACCTTATCAGCCTATTACAAGCAGCAGTTGAAGTGGGCGCGGGGCACCTTCGAACTGCTCGTGACCACCTACCCGCGCGTATTTGGCGGGCTATCGCTTCGGCAAAAGCTGCACTATGGCACCCTGCCGCTGTACTATCTGCTAGGCACGGTGCAACTCATCGATATCCTGATACCAATCCTGTCGCTGGTGATGATGCGGCTGCCGCTGCAACTCGATCTGTTGCTGTTTGCCACGGCCTACGTGCCCATTTTTCTGACGGCTTTTCTCATTCGGCAATATGCGCAGCGGTGGCTGGTGGAACGGCACGAAGCGGGTTTCCACCTGGTGGGCGGGGTGCTGGCCAGTGGCACCTGGTGGGTATATGTGCTGGGGTTGGTTTACACCATTTTCCGGGTGAAAGTGCCGTATATCCCCACCCCGAAAGATGACAAACCCCGTAACAATTTCGTACTCATTCTGCCGAATCTACTCATGGCACTGCTTACGCTGGGGGCCATCGGCTTCAGCTTGTACTGGTACGGACGGTTTGCGCTGAGCAATGTTTATTCCCAGCTAATGATCGGCTTTGGCTTACTCAACGTGCTGATTATGAGCATCAATATCATCATCGGACAGGAAACGACGCTTTTGCGTATTGGCAGTGCCATAAGTAGGCTGGCGGCCTGGCAACCAGATTTTTTCTGGGCTATGCGGCTGGCAGCCTGGCGGGTTCGGTATAGCCTCTATTACTGGTTGCGGCGGTGGGCGTTGCCCTTGTTTGCGGGTGTGCTGGTACTAACGGTTGGCATGAGCGTGTTCACCTACCGAAAGCGCACCGACCACCTGCCAAAGCACCTCCGATTCGCTACGACGCAGCCGTTTTATAT
The DNA here is from genome assembly GCA_038230755.1 of Cytophagales bacterium. GTDB lineage: Bacteria > Bacteroidota > Bacteroidia > Cytophagales > Spirosomataceae > Fibrella. The sequence continues at coordinate 25,518 of JBBRMP010000003.1, forward strand.
CGGTTTCATACCCGACGGCACCTCCCCCGCCAGCTACCCCACCGACACGCTGATGGTGCCGTTTCACCTCGCCTGGCCCGTATCGGCAAACTCGACGATTCCGGGCCGCAGACTTGGGTCATCTGCCCTGAAATTTCCGCTGCTTTTTATCGAACCATCCGGCTTGTCAATCGATTCGACAACGGCCACACGGGCGTTTTTGGGCAGCATCCTGCGGGGTGAGCGCAACGAAGCCCTGACTGAATTTACGCTGTCGGCAAAACAATATGCCAGTCCGTTGCTGGTTAGTTTCATGCCCCGTTTCGACGATCCGACCCAGCCCTGGGGCCTGACCGAAGAACGGGATCTGGCGCTGTACCAAAAAGCCTGGACGTATATCGTGCTGTTTTGCCGTCAACAACAGGCTGATAACCTGATCTGGGTGTGGTGCCCAACCCGCCCCGCCACGCTGGTGGCGCATTACCCCGGCACGGCCTTCGTCGATTGGCTGGGCTTTGCCGTTGTCGATAATCCGGGGGTGGTTACTGACCGAAAAAGCCACTCGTTCGCCGCCCTTTTCCAGCAGCTTCACACTACCGTTCGTACCCACCCCGATTACAGCATCCGCCAGAAGCCGATCCTGATTACGCAGCTCGCGTCTGTCACCGACGCGTTCACCGCCCGGCAATGGACCATCGAGGCCGTGGACCTGATTCAGGAACGCTACCCCGAAATTCGCGGGGTTATCTTCAGCACCAGCCGGGATTTAAAACGGCACCACAGCGACTTGATGACGGGGGTGGCCGAGTGATTACTTGACGACAAACGAAAAATTGGCCGTTGCCACGTGGTTATGGGTATCGTAGGCGTTGGCGAAGAGGCGGTAGGCACCCGGTTTGGTGGGGAGTCGAAACCGTACCGTTGACGACGTAGTGCCGGCCAATAATCCGTCGATAGCGGGGCGGGGCACCCCCACATAGTCGGTGCCCGATTCAGCGCGGGGTTTCAGCTCCCAATGATAGGTCAGGGTGTCTTTTTCGGGATCAACGACTTGAAAATGAGCCTGATGCCAACCGGTCGAGCGGTTGAATGAGTCGTTGGCCAGGGGCTTACCGTCAATTTGTAATGATGCCACCACCGGGGCCAGGTTGTCTGGTTTATGCCGCGACCACAGCTCCTGCATTACGCCCACCAATGGCGATTCGTGCCCCTCTTCGTCGAAAACGCTGAACCAGGTGTGGGTTTCTTCCTGTTTCGTGCCCCAGTAGAACAGGTAGGCACCCAGGCAGTTGGGGGGGTATGAACCGATGTAGGCGTGGTAAAAATCGCGCACTGATCTGGCCTTCTGTTCGCTGTTGGGTTCATTGGGCGCACCCCAGGGAGCAAGGGGCGTTTCCCAGTAGCCGGGGGCACCGTATTCCGAAATCAGGTAGGGTTTATGCCAGCCGCCTTTGTCCAGAAACTTGGCCAGTTGAGCCGTGAGGGCATAAGAGTTCACGCTCAGCACGTCGATGTCAGGGCACCGCTGCGCCACCAGCCGGATAGAGCGCTCACTGTCCGACGACATCGCCGTGCTAACCGGATGGGTGTTGTCCAGCGAATGCACCATCTTCGAGAGGCGATTCACTTCATCATACACCTTGAAATTATCGGCTTCCAGCGCCCATTCGTTCCCCACGCACCACATCAGCAGGGCCGGGTGGCTACGGTATTTGAGTACGGTCTTGCGAATGCGCTGATACTGCCGCTCAACGGCGGCCTGATTGTCGTAGTCGAAGCCTTCCATTTCGCGCTCTACCCAAAGACCCAGCATCACGGTCAGGCCTAAACGTTGCGCTTCGTCCAGAATCCGTTTGGCGTCGATATCGTCCCAAACCCGTACCGAATTACCCCCACAGGCCTTCAATTGGGCCAAATGACTAACGCCCCCCGCCCCTTTGATGTAGTAGGGTTTGCCGTGCCAATACAGTTCATACGACTGCCCGTTGAACCGAATGGCGGTTGGTGCCGACGGAGCCGTTCCGGCTGGTTTCTCCTGATTTGCCCCGTCACAGCTAGCTAATAACACCAACAAAAGCAGGGTCAGCCGGGCCAGTCTCGTTGTAAGTTCCCAATAGGTAATCATCATATATGTTGACTACCTGTGTTCAATTCGTCACGTGGGGAGCAAAATTTTGCAACGACTAATCCAGTTGAAACACCACCGGCAACGAGAATTTTACGCGTACGGCCCGGCCAGATTGTCGCCCGGCCCGCCAGCGGGGCATGGCTTTCACCACCCGCAGTGCCTCATCGTCACAGCCAAAACCGATGCCCTTGGCCACCGAAACATCCACCAGCGAACCATCTGCGTTAACTACGAAGCTCAGGTATACTTTACCCGACACGTTTGCACTGCTGGCCGCGCTGGGGTAACGAAGGTTCTTTTGCAGATAGGCCGCCATGGCCGATAGCCCGCCGGGAAATTCGGGTTGTTGCTCCACCACTGTAAAGGGCTTATCATCAACTACTTCGGGTGCTTCGATGGCCGTTTCAACCACCGTTTGCCTGGTCGCCTCCGGGGCTTCGATAAACTCGCCGTCGCCGCTACCTTCCTGCGTAACCTGCCCAGAGGTAGCGTTTTTCAGTTCATCGACAGTGGCCATAGGCGGCATATCGTCGGGGGCATCGGCTACCACTTCCACTACCGGATTCTTTACCGTAGCCTGCACCGGGGCGATTTCTTCCTTCGGCGGTGTAACGATTTTCTCTTCAGGCGGCGCCTCCGTTGGGAGGTCCATTATGGTTGCCTCTACCATAACGTCCGTATTGGCCGGCTTCACGATAGCGTAAAGCGAGGGGATGCCCAGCGCACCCAAAAACAACAGGCTGCCCAGCAACAGGGCGCGGCCCAATGTAGCGGGGTACGCTTTCCGCAGGTCGTAAGCCCCGTAGGCCTGGTTGCGGTTTTCAAAAATGAGATCGTCGAAATTAGCCATGACTACACGATGTTTGGTTTCCGTGTAGATGCAGACGCGTGGGGAAATGCACAGAGCTATTTCTCCAGGAAATTACCCGATTCGATCAGCGTCTGGTGGCCGTCGACTTTCAGGAACACGTACATCTGGCAGGAGATGGCTTCGTCGCTCATGTGGACGGGCACTTCACGGCGGGCGTATTCGTCGTCGGGGTGGTGTTTGATACCCTCGTAATCGTCCAGACGAGTCAGGATAGTGTCGTCGGAGAGTTGGAATAGGTCGCCCCAGACGCGGTAGGTGCTGTCGGGTTCATACGTAGCGCCGGGATACCAACCCAGGTTAAACAGTCGCCCCGGCACCCAGCCGTGCCCCAACAGTTGGGCATGTTGCCGAAGCAGTTGGGCCATGGGGTTGCTAATAGCGGTGCGCAGCGTACCGTAAACGAATAGATTCATGCCGAAACTTTGAGAAAAAACAGGTTGTTGTACAGGAATACGTACATAAATTTGTACAACGCTAGACCCGTTACCTATGCAAGTGCTGAGTTTAACTGATTTCCGGCAAAATCTACGCGAAAAGTTAGATGCCGTCGTCGATGATGCCGACGTGGTGGTGGTAAACCGGCCCAATAACAAGAACGTGGTGGTGATTTCCTTGCAGGAATACAATGGCTGGCAGGAGACGCTTCACCTGCTTAGTTCAGAACGCAACCGGCAACGACTGGCATTGGCAGTGGCCCGCGCCGAGCAGGGTCAATTCGAGGCGCACAACCTGATCGAGGAAGACTAATCCATGAACCGACAGCTTTCGTGGGACTCCGATGCCTGGGCCGATTACCTGTATTGGCAACAGACCGACAAGCAAATTCTGAAGCGCATCAACGAGTTAATCAAGGATTGCCTGCGTTCTCCGTTCGACGGTATTGGCAAGCCCGAAGCCCTCAAAGCCAACCTCCGTGGCTATATGTCGCGCCGCATTACCGACGAGCATCGTCTTGTCTATAAAGTTGACGATGAGCGCATTACGATCATCCAGTGTCGATTTCACTACTAAACAGCATGCCACCAGAAGAACCCCAAACCCGCCACAACCAACGGTTGCCAACCCTACTGTCAGCCCTACACCTGCTCTACATGGGCCGGGCGTTGGCGGGCTTCGTCGCTGATAATCAAACACCCACCGAATCCGTTGAACTCGACGTGGTTGACGCCACCATCGAAGCGTTTACCGACGAAATCCGTGCTACCGAACTGCTCCACGAGGCGGCGGTGTTGGTGGGCGATTTAATGTAGGGGAGAAAAGGGAAGAGGGAGAAAAGGGAGGAGGGGGACGAAGGGGAGGAAAGGGATTGCTGACGCAAGTATATACATTGGCGTCAGCAACCCCTTTCCTCCCCTTCGTCCCCCTCCTCCCTTTTCTCCCTCTTCCCTTTTCTCCCCTACTTATAACTTATCGCTAGTTTCACCGCGTCGGCAGCGTTGACGATGCCGCCCGATTTGCTGAGGGTGCTGAATTTCACCAACGAACCACCCGCCCGACCTGGTAGGCGAACCATCACATCAGGTTTGTAGCTGCTTTTCATCAGAATTTCTTTCACCTGCACGGCTGTCAGATTCGGGAAGTATGACCGGATCAGGGCTGCCACACCCGCTACGCAGGGAGCCGCCATACTGGTGCCGGTCAGGCTTTGATACCCGTTGCGGGGCGTTGTGTTGTCAATGTCGGTGCCGGGGGCGAACAGGTCTACTTTCTGCTGACCGTAGTTCGACGATGACGCGGGCAGGCCTTTGCCCAGCCGCATGGTTGAGTTACCAACCGAGACGAAATTCTTCGCCACGCGCCCATCTTCAAATTCGGGGCGGGGGTAGTTAGACAGCGAGTCCACATTTTGGCCGTCGTTACCGGCGGCGTGAACCAGCAGTACGTCTTTTTCTTCGGCATACCGAATGGCAGCATCAACGGCGTCTTTGTAGGGCGAAAACCGCTTGCCGAAGCTCATGTTGATCACCTTCGCCCCGTTATCTACGGCGTAGCGAATACCATTGGCCACGTCTTTGTCGCGCTCATCGCCACCGCTGGGCACCACGCCCACCATCATCAGCCGCACATTGTCGGCCACGCCATCTACGCCGATGCCGTTGCCGCGTTTAGCTCCGATGATACCCGCCACGTGCGAGCCGTGCATGGCCAGTTCTTCCGACTCGCCGATGTTGAGTTTGGGGCTACCATAATAACGTTCGTTGGGGTTGGCAGGGTCGTCGCCAACGGCCTTACGGGCATCTGACCCGGCGGCGGAACCCTTGTCGGCTTCGGTCATCAAAATAGGCTTCAGGCGCTGGAAAGAAGCTTTCAGCGCAAAACCCATGTACTCAAACGAACCCAGATCGGGCGAAAATACCTCATCCAGAATCGACTTGGCACCCATCGCTGCCGAATCCGTACCGACTACCGCTGCCGACAAATTTTCGCGGGCGAAGGGCTTACCTTTCAACGACATTACCACCTGATTGATGCCCCGGTTGAAGTTGGCTGTATCCCGAATGGCCACTTTCCAATACTCCGATTTCGCGCGACTTTGGGCGTAACGGCCCTTCGCTTTCTGGTAAATGTCGTACTCTTTTCTCTCTTTGATCGACAGTGTGGCCGGGTCGGCTTTGTCGTATTTCGGACCCCAGATCGTGTAAATCTGCCCGAGTTCGTCCTGGTCGCTTTCGTAGGTGGTGCCGTCTTTGGCACCCATGAAATTCCAGCCGTTTACGTCATCGACGTAGCCATTTTTATCGTCGTCGGTGTTGTTGCCGGGGGTCTCTTTGGGGTTCACCCACACCACGTCGCGGAGGTCTTCGTGGGCAATGTCAATCCCCGAATCGACCACGCCGACGATGACGGGGACGGACTTACGGCCCTGCAACAGTTTATAGGCTTTATCGAGGCTGATACCCGCAATGGAGTCCGTGGCGGGGTCTTTCAGCGACCATTGATTGAATTTCCCCGGTGCTTTCGGGGCCATTGGTTGCGCCACCACCGACCCGCAGGCGGCTAAAATGGCAAGGGCGGCTAACGAAAGGGGCCGCAGTGGATGGGTCATGCTCATATGGATACCTAACGTATTTAGGGGCACAAATTACTCCGTGAAAGGGGAATAAAAGTCGTAAGTCGGGGAGTCATAAGTGGCTGACACAGGAGCAGCTTCGGATCGACTTCTTCGCTTTCTAATGCTACTACGCCAAACACGCATCCGTGGATTCGGCGGAGGGGTTCTTTTTGCACAAACCAGTCCAGCGATTCGGTGACTTGCCCAGGCATATCCACGAACCCTTGTCAAAATTCTCACCGTCTCTTGTGAAAATAGAGGAGAATTGGCCTGTTCCTTCTCGATAGTCAACAGAATTGACATCTACCCGGCGTGGGTCAACGCTACCCACCAGCCGGTCACAGTTTACTCAGGATGTCGGCCATGTCCGGCACGTTGTCAGTTCTCCTGTTGCGGCGTAAGCGTCGGTCCACCCGCTTCGGCATCATCGGGACTGATGTTGGGGTCAGTCGGGCCGGGCAAAAATGGGCGTTTCGACTCAGCGTAGGTCTGGTGCGCAGGCACCGAAACGAGTTCGCGTTCGGGGTAGCGGAGGGCCGTGATTTTCCCGCCAAAGACGCAGCCCGTGTCGATGTCGATGGTGTTGTTGAGCCACTCCGCTTCGGGTACGGGCGTGTGACCGTACACCACCATCGCCCGGCCTTTGTAGTCGGCGGCCCAGTTGAGGCGAATTGGCAGGCCAAATTCATCGGTTTCACCGGTCGTGTCGCCATACAAACAGAACGCCCGCACGGCACCGCCGGCCCTGCCCTGCATATTTTCTTTCAGGCCCGCGTGGGCCACCACCAGCTTACCATCGTCCACGACGTAGTGACTGACCAGCTTGTACATGAACGCGTTAACCTGGTTTCTAAACGCAACGGGTTCGGCTTCCACCTGCGCTACGGTATCGGCGAGGCCGTGGTTGAGCGTTACTTTTTTGCCCGCCAGATAGCGGCCCAATTTGTCGTCGTGGTTGCCTGGCACACAGAGCGCGGTTTTGTCGGCCACCATCTGCATCACCAGCCGCAACACCCCTACTGAGTCAGGTCCACGGTCGATGAGGTCGCCCACGAAAAACGCTTTCCGGCCCGCCGGGTGCGCCACGTGTTCGGTGCCGTCGGGGTCTTTACTGAAAAAATAACCCAGCTTCACCAGTAGTTCGCGGAGTTCGGCGAGGCAGCCGTGCACGTCGCCGATGATGTCGAACGGGCCGTGTTCGTCGGCCCGGTTGTTCAGGAGTTCGGTGCGCTGAATCGTGACCGCAGCCACTTCCTCCGGCGATTTCAGGACGTAGACGTACCGGAACCCTTCCTTCTGGAGGTTCGCAATGGACTTCCGCAAATCACGCTGATGGTTGCTGATAACCTGTTCGCGGAAATCACGGTCGGGCCGGGCGCGGTGCCGACCGATGAGCAGGCGGTCGGGCAAATCGAAGACGATGGCCACGGGCAAAACGTGCTGTTCCCGCGCCAGTTGCAGCAGGGGCTTCCGGGCAAAGGGCTGCACGTTGGTAGCGTCGACGACGGTGAGTTTTCCGCGTTTCAAGCGCAGGTTGGCCCAGTGATGCAACAAATCAAAGGCGTCGCCGGTAGCCGATTGATCGCCCTCATCGTCAGACACATACGCCCGGCATTGATCCGACGAGAGGATTTCGGTAGCGTTGAAATGCTGCCTTGCAAACGTCGATTTACCCGATGAAGTAGAGCCAACGAGTACGACAAGGGATAAGTCTGGAATATCGAGGGTCATGGAGCGTGATGAACGATATTGTAGCGGGCTTTTGGCTTTTGTAGGTGTAGCGCTTCTCCCCGCGCTACTGCCCAAACTGCCCCGCCTCTTTCGTTATCTGACCGTCCGTCAACGTGCCGGGCGCAATAAGCAGGCGGTGCCGGAAGGTGACGGATTGCCCGGCCTTCAACACAAAATTCATGGGCGAATCTTTCCCCGACGACATCACACTGGGTGCCAGCGGGTTAGCCGCGAAAAGACCGTAACCCCTGGCGTGCCAATAGGTTGGATAACCCACGTTTTTCGGATTATCGAACAGCACCACCGACACGGGTTCGTTGCCCGTCAGCGTGCCGGTTAGCTCGACCCAAGGTGCGCGGGTACCCCAAACGGCATCGCCTTCTTTACCAACGGCGCTGTGGTAATGACCCATGATGCCGTCATTATTCAGCGACGCCACGGGGGTAGCCTTGCCGCTGGCATCGGTGAAAATCTCGGCTTTGGTTGATGGGTGTTCCAGTTGCCGTGCCACCCGAATAGCCACCAGGCCTTCTTTATTGTCTTTAAACGTCACGTCTTTATCCAGGGCCGTCAGCGTGGTTTGCCGGTCGATGCGGCGATTCTGCCCGTCGGCTTCAAAGGTGTACATCGTTGATTCCTTGATCATTGACTTCCCGGCGCTATCCTGCCAGTCTGATTCTACGGTCAGTTCGGCGCGGTTGCCTACTTCGTTCAGCTTCGCAATGTTGGTGGTCACAATCGTGCCCATCGGGCCTTTATGGTCAGGGCCGAGGTCGTTGGAATTGTTCCAGAAGTCGTGGCCGTTCACATCGCCATAGTTGAACCACATGCCCACGTGGTGGGGGTGGTCAACGCGTTCGCCGGGGCGGGGATCGAGGGGCCATCCGCGCGTAATGGGGTTGCCCGTAGCGGTCAGAATGGGGTAGAGCGCGGGCTTTTTCAGCACCGACGCGTCAGGGTAAATAAACGCCGTAAACAGCTTACCATCAACCATAACGGCCACGCGCTGTTTCTCGCGTTTCAGGGTAACCCGCTGTTTGGCCGGTGGCGCGAAGGCGGCCAGCACAGCAGCAAGGGACAGGGTCAGGAGGGTGAATCGCATGGGGGTTTGGTGGTTAAGAACTCGTCAGAAATAGCTCTCGGCGGGGTGCACGGTGTGCGTCACGTCGGGGGTAGTGAGGGTGTACGAAAACCCCTTCTGTACGGCGTAAGCACCGATTTCGCCCGATTTACTGATGGCGATGAAGCCCACCTGAAACTCCTTGGCCCGCACGGGGTCGCGTTTCACAATCCGTTCGATGGCCTGTTTGCAGGCGGCTTTGGGCGAAAGGCCCTGCCGCATGAGTTCGATGATGGTGTGCGCCCCGCACATCCGAATCACCTCTTCGCCCTGCCCCGAGCCCGTCACGGCGCCCACTTCATTGTCTACGTAAAGACCCGGCCCAATCAGCGGCGAATCGCCCACGCGGCCCCGCATCTTGAACGCCATGCCGCTGGTAGTACACATGCCTGATAGGTTGCCCGATGCGTCCATTGCCACGCTGCCCATGGTGTCGTGGTTGGGCGTGCCATCGTCGAACTGGTTGGGGGCAAATTCATCCACGTAAGGTCCGCCACCCTTTTTCTTAGGCTGAGAGGATTTCGATCCTGCCCCGTTTTCGATATTGACGATGGGCTTGTATTCCGACTTTTTCAGCCATGCCTCATACGTCTTTTTGGCGTCGGCAGAGAGCACGTCCGGCTCCAGCGCAAAGCCGTTGGCCAGGGCGAATTGTTGAGCACCCTCCCCCACCAGCATCACGTGTGGTGTGCTATCCATCACTTTCCGGGCTACCGAAATGGGGTGTTTGATCCGCTCCAGAAACGCCACCGACCCGCAGTTGAATTGATCGTCCATGATGCAGGCGTCGAGGGTGACGTGACCGTCGCGGTCGGGGTTGCCGCCGAGGCCCACGCAGCAGCTTGGCTCATTTTCAATGGCAATGCCCGCTTGCTCCATCGCGTCAATAGCCTTTCCGCCCTTGCTCAGCACCGCCCAGGCTCCTTTGTTGGCCGTCACGCCACTGTCCCAGGTCGAGATTACGGTGGGTCGAGGTAGTACGTTGATTTTCAACGGTTTGGCAAATAATCTGGTGGTTGTCAGCGTGGGCAGAAGGGCACCAAGGCGAAGAAAATAACGACGGTTAAGCATGGGAAATGAGTTCAATGTTTAAGGTTCAAAGTTACTGACGTCGGCGTAACCCCCTGTCGACGTCAGTAACTTTGAACCTTAAACATTGAACCTTAAACTCCCTACCCTTCATGCCTCTCGAAGTCTGTGCCTATTCCGTAGCCGATTGCCAGGCCGCTCAACGCGCCGGGGCCAACCGGATTGAACTCTGCGGCGGGCGTGCCGAGGGTGGTAGTACGCCCAGCATTGGTCTCATCCGGCAGGCGCGGGCCGCCACTACCCTGCCCATCCGGGTGATGATTCGGCCACGAGGCGGCGATTTTATCTACTCCGAAGCCGAACTCGCCGTAATGGAGGCCGACGTCACCGCCGCCCGCGATGCCGGGGCTGACGGCGTAGTGCTGGGTGTACTCCTGCCCGACGGCCGTGTGGATGAAAAGACGACCCGCCGGTTAATGCAGGCCGCCCATCCCCTGCCCGTTACCTTCCACCGCGCCTTCGACCTCACCCGCGACCCACACGAAGCCCTCGACGTGCTCATTGTGCTGGGTATTCAGACTGTGCTGACATCCGGGCAACAGGCACGGGCGGAGGCTGGAATTGAGCTATTACGGGCGTTGGTAACGCAGGCGGCGGGCCGGATCGAGATTATGGCCGGATCGGGCGTCAATGCCGAAAATGCGCGTCTGCTGGCTGAAACGGGCATTTTATACCTGCACATGAGCGGCGGCATCACCGAAAACAGCCCCATGACATTCCGCCGCGAGGGCGTACCGATGGCCACCGTTGCCCCCGGCGAGTATGACCGCATCAGCACGAGCGAGGACGCAGTAAGGCGCGTGATTGAGGTGGGCTGAGGCTCACGCCGACTACTTCCCCCGCCCCTGCAACCCGCCCGTATGCACCGCCACAACCGTGGCACCGTCGGCGAAATGACTCTGCCGGGCTAAATCATAGATCGCGTAGAGCAGTTTCGCGGTGTAAACGGGGTCGAGCAAAATTCCGTTTTTCGCCTCGAATGCCACCATAAAATCGCGCAGAATGGGTGTCATTCGGGCATAGCCGCCGAAGTTGTAGTCGGTTTGGATGGTTACGTTTTCGGGCAATGGCAGTGGCAACCCCGGCAGGTTTAGCGCCTCGCCATCAGCTAGTTTCAGGACCAGCACACCCAGTACCGATACTGATGGCGGAGTGCTCTGCGCAATACCAGCCAGTGTGCCGCCCGTGCCAACGGCGCAGGCCACCACGTCGGGCAGGCCACCCAGTTGAGCCAGCACTTCGGGCATGATTTCGGCGGTGCCGCGAAGGGCGAAGCCGTTGGTGCCGCCTTCGGGCAGGATGTAGCACGGGCCGAACTGGTCTGACAACGATTGCAGGAAACTGGGTTCGGCAGCGCGGCGGTAGTCGGCGCGGCTGATGAAATGGAGGGCCATGCCGTGGTCGCGGCAAAATTGTAACGTTCGGTTCAGGGGCTTGGGGCGGTCCGGCGATCCGGCCAATTCATCGCCACGGACGATACCAACGGTCTCGAAACCAAACAGATGACCCACCGCTGCCGTGGCATACAGGTGGTTGGAGTACGCGCCGCCAAACGTCAGTAAACGCCTCACGCCCAGCCGGTTCGCCTCGATCAGGTTATATTTCAACTTCCGCCATTTATTGCCCGACACCGTGGGGTGCAGCAACTCATCGCGCTTCAGATACAGCCGGATAGGCACCGGTTCAGGAAACGGATCGACCAGGTACGTTAGCGGCGACGGCCCAACAATCTGCCCGATCTGAACGGCTAAATCGGGGGCGTGGTTGTAGTTTTGCACGATAAAAGAGTTCATCAATGATTGATTCCACCCACCCCACCCCCGACGAAAACGACGAAGATGATCTCTTTGAACACCACCGCATTGTGGTGGATCAGGGGCAGGCGTTGGTGCGCATCGACCGATTTCTGGATACGAAGTTAGCCCACACCTCGCGTACCCGGCTCCAGGCGGCCATCGACGCGGGCGGCATCCGGGTTAATGAAAAACCCATCAAGGCCAGCTATAAAGTCAAACCCGGCGACCTCATCACGGTGTCGCTGCCTCACCCGCCGCGCAACACCGACATCGTTCCGCAGAATATTCCGCTCAACATTGTCTTTGAAGACGACGAGCTGATTGTACTCAACAAACCGGCGGGCATGGTGGTCCACCCCGCCCACGGCAACTGGGACGGTACGCTGGTGAACGCGCTGGTCTATTATCTCCAAAACCTGCCCACCACCCGCAATGGCGAAGGCCGCCCCGGATTGGTACATCGGATCGACAAGGACACGTCGGGCCTGATGGTGATTGCCAAGACCGAATTTGCCATGAGCCACCTGGCCCGGCAGTTCTTCGAGCATACCATCGAACGTACCTACAACGCCCTTGTCTGGGGCCAGCCCAAGCCCGAAGACGGCACCATCACGGGCTACATTGGCCGGTCTGCCGCCGACCGGAAGGTGATGACGATCTACGACGAGGAGGCAAAGGGGAAATGGTCGGTGACGCACTACAAAACACTGGAACCCCTCAATTTCGTGTCGCTGATGCAGTGCAACCTCGAAACAGGCCGCACGCACCAGATCAGGGCACATTTCCGGCACATCGGCCATCCGCTATTCAACGACGAAATGTACGCGGGTAACCGTGTGCTGCGCGGGGCGGTAAACGGCTCGTTCAAAGCCTTTGTCGACAATACCTTTGCGTTGCTGCCCCGGCAGGCCCTCCACGCCAAATCGCTGGGATTCACCCACCCCCGCACGGGCGAATGGCTGCAATTTGACTCTGCTCTCCCCCCCGATTTTCAGGCCGCCCTGGACCGGTGGCGCAAGAAAATGAACAACGAATAATGTACATTAACGTATGACCACTATCCGCCCCGGCACCCGCGATGATGTTCCGCAGGTTTTTGATTTAATTGTTGAACTGGCCGTCTACGAAGAGGCACCTAACGAGGTGTCCAACACCCCTGAGCAGCTTCTGGAAGACGGTTTCGGACCAAATCCGCTGTATGGCCTGCTGGTTGCCGAAGACGAGACCACCAAAAAACTCGTCGGTATAGCGCTGTATTATTTCCGGTATTCGACCTGGAAAGGCAAGCGTCTTTATCTCGAAGACATCATCGTGACAGAGAGTCACCGGGGTCTGGGTCTGGGCAAAGAACTGTTGGACGCCACCATTGCGCAGGCAAAAGACACCCACTGTACGGGCATGATGTGGCAGGTGCTGGACTGGAATAAGCCCGCCATTGGGTTCTACAAACAGTTCGGCACCCGTTTCGACGATGGCTGGACCAATTGCCACCTCGATTTCTGACCAACTATCGCGCGGGAACGTGTCGACTGGGAGGAAAGTGCACGGCAAATTGTCAAAAGCGGAATAATCCAATTATTCCGACCAAACGGCGGCCGATAATCAACTTATTTGACCGATATGCGGTTGATAAATCGATGGCTTGGTTTACAGCCATCTTCCATCAACTCATTTGCTGTTAACAGGGCATCATCCTCGCCATAAAACGGGTTGCGTTTGCACCCGAAATGCCCGCGAGATTAAACTCACTCACTTTGGAGACGTTCAGTAAAAAAGAAAAAGAAAAGTTAAGACAAAAGAAGCGTAAGGATAAGCAGGAGAAGAAGGAAGACCGCAAAGCCAGCGCCCAGAAAGGTCAATCTCTCGACCAGATGATGGCCTACGTTGACGAAAACGGCAACATCTCCGCTACCCCACCTGATCCCCGTCGTATTCGCACGGTCAATGAGGCGAGCATCCAGATTGGCGTACCCAGACAATCCGACGTACCTGCCGAGGCCCTGATTCGGAATGGCGTGGTCACGTTTTTCAACGCCTCGAAGGGATACGGTTTTATTAAAGATCTGCAATCGCAGGAAAGCATTTTCGTCCATGTCAACGCCCTTACCGAGCCACTCAACGAGCAGGATAAGGTGACGTTCTCGACTACGCAAACCCCCAAAGGGCCAAACGCTGTCGATGTGACCGTGCTGAAACCAGCATAAAACACCCTATTGGGCGTCTGTCCAGACGGCTAAAATTGGTGCTACCCGGCCCGAACGCGTCACGGCGTCGGGCTTTTTTTATGCGCGAAGTTTAGCCAGACAAACTGGGGGTATTGACGTAAACTATGAGATTTCAATCTATTTTACTATGTGATTATCAGATCCTTAACTAACAAACCCATCCGCAAATCAGGACCGTTCAGGCCCAAGGCTCGCCGGTTACCGGCCGCAACATTGGTAGTAATGGGTAAGTTGTCGCGCTCAGAAAGCCCCAGCGGGGCGCAACATGCGGATACGCGCTGACTGACGCTAACTTATACCGTATCTGCATGTTACGCCCCGCTGGGGCTAAAACCAGCTTAAGCAGGCTATGTTACTACCGATGTTGCGGCCGGTAACCGGCGAGCCTTGGGCCTGATCTACGCAGGGTTATGCGCGGCCACGATCTCATAGTTTGCGTGGGTGTATTCGAACGCATTTACCCGTTACACGCCGCTGCGAAGTCGTTTTTGGCGAAGTCTTCGAGTTTGATTTTACTGAGTGCGGGGCGGTTTTTCATATAATCGGCCTGTTGGGTGCCGTTGCGGATGGCCGCACCCATTTCGGTGTAGTTATCGGCCATTTCCTGGTTCAGCCCGGCCTGCATGGCCCCCTGTGTACTCTGCTCGTCGGTAAACACAACCCAGGGTAGTTCGGGCTTGCCGATAGCTTCGCCGAGTGTTTTGGCGATTTCGGCACCCGCCTTTTCGTCACCGGCGATGTAGCGGATTTGCGTACCTGTGAAGTTGAGATTCAGCAACTCCGCCAGAGCCACCTCGGCGATATCGTCGGTGTGAACAAGCACGATTTTATCTGCGCCGAAGTTACTTCCCATCATGCCCATGCCCTTCACCATGCCCACCATGTTGAACAGGTTCTGCATGAAATAAGACGGGCGTAACACCTTCACGTTCAGCCCCTCTACGGTTTTTAGTTTCTCTTCCAGGTCGTGCAACCCGGTTACGGGGCCGGTGCCATTTGGCAAGTGAGCGCCTACGCTGCTGAGCATGACCACAAACCGAACATCGTTGGCCCGGATGGCGGCGAGGTAATTGTCAGAAACGCCATTCTGGTAGCCACGCCAGTCGGTCACGCCCCATTTTGGCGGAATCATTAGGTAGACGGCATCGGCGTTAGCGAATGCTTCCGTGACGAATGCGGCATCTTCCACGCTGCCCACGGCGGCTTCGGCACCCAGGGCCTCGATTTTGGCCGCGTTTTCGGCTCTGCTGGTCAACACCGTTACGGTGTGGCCTGCTTTAATCAATCCTTCTGTGATGGGCTTGCCGGTATTGCCCAATGAACCAGTTACGACGTAATGCATGATGAGTTTGAGTTTTCAGTACACTTGTACATACAAATGAAGGGATTGGCTGTCCGATTAGTTCGCAGTCCTGTCAGATTCGTTCTATTTTTGTCTGAACGGTACCTCCCCTTCCTATTAATAAACCGACGATGCCCTTTTTAGTCCTTGACCTTGAAATGTCTGGCCCGGAGCCGGGTTACAACGAAATTATTCAGGTTGGTGCCGTCCTGTTCGACGATGATTGGGTGGAAAAAGGGCAGTACCTCACCAACGTCTACCCTGAAAACGCCGAAGCCTTCACCGCCTCTGCCGAAAAAGTCCACAACCTCTCCATCGCCGACCTCGACGAGGCCCCGATGATTTACGACGTGCTGCCCGCGATGGAAAACTGGATCTGCGAGACGCTGAATATCCGGGTGCCACCCAATCAGGTCGACAAAACGCCGTTCCTGCGCGACGTGGTCATTTGTGGCCAGAGCGTGATGCACGACATCAACTTTTTGAAAGAGGCTTACCTGGGCGAAAAGATGAAATGGCCGTTCTCGCGCACCCTCATCGACCTGCACACGCTGAGCTATTTCGTGTTCCGCATTCTGCGCAAACAGGGCAAACCCACGTCCAAAGGTCTCAGTCTCACGGCCATTGCGGCCCACTTCGGGTTTGAGCGCGAAGACTCGTTTCATAACGCCCTCGAAGATGCCATCCTGACCGCGCAGTGCCTGAAAGCCATCTTCAAACTCGGCGACGGGTTCACTGTCTGACGAAGCGACCTACCATTGCGGTTATGCTTCGTTGCCTACCCCAAAATCGATACCATCTATGAGTCAGTGGTTAGCCCAAAAACGGATTGTCATCATTGGCGGCACCACCGGGCTTGGGTTGTCGGCGGCAAAAGCGTTTGTGGCCGAAGGAGCGCAGGTGGTGGTGGTGGGGCGCGATGCGGAAAACGGCCGATTGGCCGAGGCGCAGTTGTCGGGTAAAGGCCTTGCCCTCAGCGGCGACGCCACCGACCCGGCCACCGCGCCCAACGCCATTGCCCATTGCCAACACGAATTTGGCGGCTTCGATGGCCTTTACCACGTGGCCGGGGGCAGCGGACGACGCTTTGGCGACGGGCCATTGCACGAGTTGACGCTCGACGGCTGGAATTACACCATTGCGCTGAACCTCACGTCGTTAATGCTCTCGAATCAGGCGGCGGTGCAGGCATTTCTGGCGCAAAAAACGGGCGGCACTATTCTAAATATGGGATCAGTGCTGGGGTATTCACCGTCACCGGCCTATTTCGCCACCCACGCCTATACCGCCACCAAGTCAGCCGCCATTGGCTTTACTAAATCCATTGCGGCCTATTATGCCGCGCAGAATATTCGCGTCAATCTGCTGGCTCCCGCCCTTGTGGAAACCCCAATGGCCCAACGCGCCGCGCAGGACGAGACGATTTTAGCCTTCATCAAAACCAAACAGCCACTAGCTGGTGGACGTATCGGCCAACCCGATGACCTCGATGGCGCGGCTGTCTTTTTCATGTCCGACGCGTCCCGTTTCGCCACGGGGCAGGTGCTATCCGTTGACGGCGGATGGAGCATCAGCGAGGGGCAGGTGTAGGAAAGCGCGAAGCCACTCACGACTTCCAAACTTACGACTACTAACCTCTCACGACTTCCTGCCTGACTAAAACCCCCATGCAAACACTCGCCATCGGTATCGACTTAGGCGGCACCCGCATCAAAGGCGTGCTGCTCGACACGCGCACGGGTGAGGTGCTTGAGCAACTACTTACGCCCACCCACGACGGGGAAAATCAACCCTGGAAAGCGGGTGTGGCCCAGACCGTGCAGGCCCTGATGAGCACCACAACCGAGCCTGTTTCTGGCGTCGGTCTGGCAGCGCCGGGCATCACCAACGCCGACAATACGGCCATTGCCTGTATGCCTGGCCGGTTGCTGGGACTGGAAAACTTCGACTGGTCTGCCTTTCTGGGTACGTCGGTCCGGGTGGTCAACGATGCCCATGCTGCCCTGCTGGCCGAAGCCCGCTTTGGCGCTGCCATGCACACGGCCAATGCCCTGATGATCACGCTGGGCACGGGCGTGGGCGGTGGGCTGCTCCTGAACGGGCAGTTGCACCAGGGCTTTTTCCAGATGGGTGGTCATCTGGGCCACCTCACCGTCGATGCCGACAGCGACCAACAGAGCATTACTGGCATACCCGGCAGCCTGGAAGACGCCATCGGCAACGCCACCGTGGCCCGGCGAACGTATGGTCGCTACCAGAGTACCCACGAATTGCTCGCGGCCTACGGGCAGGGCGAACCACTGGCCACGCTGGCCTGGCTAACCTCGGTGCGTCGGCTGGCGGTGGCCATTGCCTCACTGGCCAATACCTTTTCGCCCGAACGGGTTATCCTGGGCGGCGGCATTGTAGAGGCCAACGATGCGCTGTTTACGCCCCTCCAAACGTTTATGGACCTGTTTGAATGGCGCCCCGGCGGCAAAAAAACGACCATCTGCAAAGCCCATTTTTCCGAATGGGCCGGGGCTATCGGGGCCGCCACCTGTCTGACTACTTAACCGATCTGAACACCATGAGCTTAACGGCACAATACATCCAACGGTCACGGGCCATACTAGATACCATTGATAATCAAACGATTGCGATTCAGCAGGCCGCGCAGTGGTTCAGCCAGACCATTCTGGCCGGACGGATGGTCCACCTCTTTGGCAGTGGCCACAGCCGCATTATGGTGGAAGAGATGTGGCCACGCTACGGGTCGTTTCCGGGCTTCAACCCCATTGTCGAACTGTCGCTCTCGTTTCACAACCTAGTGGTGGGGGCCAACGGGCAGCGGCAGGCCATGTTTCTGGAAAACGTGCCGGGCTTAGCCGACCGGATTCTGCGCAATTATGACCTATCTGAGCAAGATTCAGCGCTGGTCATTTCGTCGAGCGGGTGCAACGTGGTGCCCATCGAAATGGCCGAGATTTTCCAGCAACGGGGCGTCAAAGTCGTGGCGCTGGTGACGAAACAGCACGCCGAAAAAAGCACCAGCAAACGCCCCGACGGCAAAAAACTAACCGATTTTGCCGACCTGATGCTGGATACGGGTGCCCCCGTTGGCGATGCCATGATTACCGTGCCCGGACTAGATACGGCCGTGGCACCGGGGTCTACGCTGGGTGGCGTGGCGCTGGTAAACTGTATCAAAGCCGAAACCGCCCGGCTCCTGACCGAGGCCGGACATCCACCCACCGTGCTATCGGCGGGCAACGTGGTCGGGCCAGAACGGGCTGTTGACTTGTTCGAGCGGGCCTATGACGAACACGCTCACCGACTGGCCAAACTCTACGCGCAGGTGGGCATCCCCTCCTACGTCAGCACGGAAAACCTTAAATGATGCGTTCGCGGAGGGCTTTGGCCACGGCTTCCGTACCACACTGGACGTGCAGTTTGTGGTAAATGTTTTTCAGATGGCGGCGGACGGTTTCTACCGAAATGACGCACTCGATGCCGATCATACGGTAGGTATAGCCCTTGGTGAGCAACTGCAAAATCTGTTGTTCACGCTCGGTGATGCCATAGGTCTGTTGTTTGGGTTGCGGAGCCTGCTGGAACGTTTTCAGTACCCGCAGCGCAATACCCGGCGACATTGGCCCTCCCCCTTCCACCACCTCGTGCAGCGCGTTCAGGAGGTGCGTGGCGGTGTCTTTTTTGAGCAAATAGCCATCGGCACCGTTGCTGAGGCAGGCAAACAGCCGGTCGTCGTCGTCGAAAACGGTGTGCATCAACACGCGGGTGTTCACGTCCACTTCTTTGACCAGCCGAACGCAGTCAATCCCATTCCGGCCCGGCATGTCAATGTCCATCAGCACCACGTCGGGCTGGTCGCGGCTTACCTGTTCCGTTACGCGCTGCCCGTTGGCGTAGGCCCCCACCACCGAAAAATCGGCAGCACTCCCAATCAGTAGTTCGAGCAGCGAGCGCAACTCGTCATTGTCTTCGTAAATAGCTACTGTGGTCATAGTCAGGGGCAAAACAGGTTGTTGCTGTAGCGCAGGCCGGTCATCAAAGGACACACTTTGGCACGGGCTTGTCAATAACCCTTTCGGGTCATGCCGACACCGGAAACCGAAGCTGGAGCGTGGTGCCCTGCCCCGACCCGGACTGAATATGAAGCTCGCCGTGCAGGGCCGTGGCCCGGCTGCGCATGTTGCGCAGGCCATTGCGTTCGGTGTCGGCGGTGTTATCTAAACCCACGCCGTTGTCGGTTACGACCAGTTGCAGGTGCTGACGGTCGAGGCTGATGGTGAGGGTTGCCTGCGTGGCCCCGGCGTGCTTGACCAGGTTATTGACGGCTTCCTTGACGATGAGGTAAAAGTCCTGCCGTTTTTCCATGGGCAATTTCAGGCGACCAACGGCGGGGGAAATGGTGATCGTATACGCGATGCCCGACGCCTCGAACAGTTCGGCGGCGTAGCGGTTCAGGCGGGCGATGAGGCTGCTGACCTCGTCGTTGCGGGGGTTGATGCTCCAGACAATGTCGTCGAGCGAACTGCTCACCTGCCGGGCCTCACTCACGATCCGCTCCACCATCGAACCCGAGGGATGTTCGGCGGGCAGGTTGCGCTTCACCATTGTACCCAAAATGCTGATGCCACTCAGCGACGAACCGATTTCGTCGTGCAAATCTGCCGAGATTCGGTTGCGGATGCGCTGCACGCCCAGCAACTGGTTGATCCGGTAGCGATAGAGGCCGTAGAGCAGACCCGCCACCAGCACGGCCAGTAAACTCCGAAACCACCAGGTCTGGTAATAGGCCGGTAACACCTCGATGGTCAGCAGCCTGGCCGGGTGGTTCCAGTTGCCAAATGAGTCGGCAGCTTTCAGATGAAGGGTGTACTGCCCAGGACTCAGGTTGGTGTAATAGGCCCGGTGGGCGGTGCCGCTATAGTGCCAGCGTTCGTCCTGCCCATCAAGGAAATAAGCATACCGAATGTTCGACAATCGACTGTAGGTCAGGGTATTAAAATCGACGCTGAACGTATTGTCGGATTTCGTGAGCCGGATAGGCTGCGCCGGGTCGAAGGGGCGTTCCTGCTCGTGTACCCGCAACGAACTGACCACGACCGGTAGTGCCGGTGACGGCTGACTCACCTGCCGCACGTCCACGTAGTTCAGCCCGTTTTCCTGACCAATGAACAAATCTGTCCCCCGGTGAACGTAGAGCGCGGCCATGGTACTGTTCCGGCTCAGCCCGTCGCTGGTGGTGAGCCGCAGGAGCCGCCTTGTCTTCGGGTAGTAGGCGTGAAGGCCGTCGAAGTTACCGATCCAGATGGTGCCTTCGCCGTCTTCGGCCAGGCTCCGGTTCTCGCGGTCATACAGACCATTGCGGGCCGTGAGGATGGTGAGCAGCTTTCCCGATGGCAAACTTTCGGTGACGCTGCCCCAACGGGCGGCCCAAATAGGGCCATTGCGGGCGACGAGCACACTATTTGTGGCCGGGTCCTGGGGCTGACGGGCTTTCGGGTTCTGGTCGTCGGCGCGGATAAACCGGTGGGTTGGCTCGTCTATTGTATAAAGCCCCCGGTAGGTTGCCAGCCAGATGTGGCCGGTGGCATCGGCTTTCAGATCGGTCAAAAAATTGTTGTTGCGGTGCAGTGCCGTAATGACCGAATCGGGCCAGTAATGCAGCGGCTGGCCCGTTCGCAGGTCCAGTACCCGAAGGCCCTCATCGTTATTACCCACCCAAAGTCGCTGCTGCCCGTCGATGAGGCCGTGGTCTACGAAGGGCACCGAAAACAACGTCCCGGCGCGTTTGGCGGCGGCATTCGGCACAAACCGGTTGGCCAGCGGGTCATACACCAGCACCCCATCGCCTTTGTAGCGCCACTGCCGCAAGCCGATCCATAACCGACCGTCGTCGGGTTGTTGGAGCCACATCGTTTCGGCGGCACCGTCGGGATAAGGAATAAGTTTGAACTGGTTGGTGGGCCGGTGCCAGCGGAGGAGGCCCGTGTGCGACAGCCCCAGCCAGAAGGTTTGCCCGGTGGTGTCGCGGCGGTCGGCCAGGATGACCTTCACCGTCACCGACGGATGAATCAGGGCCGGGGGCAGTGCCACTGTTTTGATGAAGTTATCCTGCGGATTGTATTTCAGCACCCCGGCTGAGGTGCCCACCCAAACAATGCCGTTGGCGGGGTCACGGTAGAGCGCGTTCACCTGAAACGACGCTGGTTGAAGGCCCGTTACGGAAAAAAACCGTTGCTGGTCGGGCCTGAATACCCATAACCCGCGTTCGTCGCCCACCCACAGCAGCCGCTGCCCGCTTTCATCTTGCCCTGCTTCAACGCAGGTAATCTTGTTTTGCCCATTGGGAATGGCGAAAAAATGGACCTGTTCGGTGGCCGGGTCGACGCGCAACAGGCCATCACCATACGAGCCAATCCAGAGCACACCATCCGCATCCATGCAACCCCGGCTCAGGAACAGTGGTCGCCGACGGGCCAGGTTGGGGCAGTCGCGGCCAAGCACGCACACGAACCGGTTGGCCCGCCGGTCGAAGCGAAACAGGCCGTTATCGCTGCCAATGGCCCACAGGGTATGGCGTTTATCTTCCAGGAAACTCTTGATTTTGGCACCCTGGAACGTGGTTTGGGCCAGCGGATAGTGCCGGATTAATCCCGTTCGCAGGTCGATTTGGCCAATGCCGTTCAGGTCGCCAAACCACCCTTCGCCCGCCGAACTGATGTACATGGCCCCCGTCGTTGAGCGCCTCGTGTTCGGAACGGGCGTTAGCCGGAGGGTGGTGGGGTCGATGCGGCACACACCCTGCCGGTCGCTGGCCACCCACATCCGGTTGGCCGAATCAGCGGCCATACCCGTGATGAGGTACGTTTCGGGAAAGAGAAACGAGCGAAACGCCGACCCGTCGTAGCGCGTGGGACAGCGGCGGGTGCCAAACCAGATGAACCCCTGCCGGTCTTTGGCAATGCTGTAAACGGCACTGCCGGGTAGCCCATCTTTCTCCGACAGGTGGTCGAAAACCACATTCGGCGACTGGGCATGGACCCGGCCCGGAAGCCCAACCCAGGCAGCCAATAAATACGTCAGCAAGGCAGGGAACCAGTTTTTCATGGCGGAACGAGTTGGCCTATTGGGTATTGGGGTTCAGTAAGTTAACGAATTTTTGGGTGGAGCCAACCCGTACCAACCCACCACATACCGCTTAATCAGTGGGTGTAAAGGGTTATTGCGGGGCGTGGGGCATCGGCATACTTTTACACCCAACAATGCCACTCCCCATACGCCATGAAACCATACCTGTTCCGATCCGCGGCGATGCTGCTTACCATACTGATAGCCAGCCTGAATAGCTGCAAAAAAGCAGACGATGCCCTGGCTCCCACAACCTGCAAATTAACCCGCGCGGTATACACGTCAACGTACCCGTCTGGCAGTAGCGTCAATGAATACCTGTACAGTTACGATGCCGACGGGCGGTTTACCGGTCATATGTTTCAGTATGTCTCCACCCCGAAAACAGGCAGTGAGGCAACCGGTTCGGCCAAACGAACTTTGGTGTATGATGCCACCGGTTTCGTAGTCAGCGAGAGCACTATCACTGAAAACACTCAGTACGGCCAATCCGGCGTTTCGTCAGTCAACACAACCTACGACTACGCCAACGGGCGGTTGGTGAAGAAGTCCGAACGCGCTATTCAGATAACGGGTGCCGTCACTACCTACTCGACCAGCTACGCCTATGACGGCAACGGGAAAATCGCCCAAATAACCAATGCAGCCCAAACGCTGACGTTCACGAATGGCCTGCTGACCAAGTTCGTCGTACACGACGGTGGTAATGGCACCGACACCCAGCCAGCTACGATCAATAGTCAGGGATTGATCACGAAACGGGTATTCAACACAACCTCGTATAATACCTACGAATACGACGCACAGCAGCAGTTGATGCGGGAAGAAAACTGGACCAACAACAAACTCCGTTCTTACCACCTGACAGAGTACGACGACAAAAAATTGGCCGATGAAAGCGCAAACCCGTCGTTTAAAGGCCAGCCTGCCCCCCTCATCTTCTACGGGAGCTATGTCCACAATGATACCCGGCATACAATTTACCGCCTCGGTAACGACGGGCAGATGAAGAAGGAGAGCGATGCCGCGTATACCTATACCTACAACGCCAAAGGGTACCCGCTCGGCCACGCCGACACCGACATCGTGGCCGGACCGGGATCCTTCAACAACGTAACCTACACCTACGCCGACTGCAACTGATTCACGCTAAATCTAGCCCCGTGAAAACGCACAAGTTGTTCTATACCCTTGCAATGGCGGCCCTACTGGCTACAACACCCGGTTGGGGTACTTACACTTCCGAACGTATAGCCTCGCAGGCACGTACGACGACGCCGTTATCGAATGACAAACAGCCCGCAATTACCGCCCCACGTCTCAACCCCACAGCACCATGAAACCAATTTCCGCTGCCTTCATCCGGCCACTAAACAGGATACATTATCTTTATATCTTGTTGACTATAAGCAGTTTATTGATAACCTGCAAATCGAAAGCACCAGAACCGCTGATACCCAGGGCCCGGTTCAGGCTGGCGGCTAACCCCTGCACCGCCCCCTGCGACCCGGGGATCACCAACCTGTCGCAATACGCGCAATCCTATACATGGGATTTTGGCGACGGCGGCACGGCCACTACCGAAACGCCCACCCACACCTACACCAAAGGCGGCACCTACGCGCTGAAGCTGACGGTGACGGGTGAACAAAACGCCACGTCTGATACCACCGTCACCGTCACCATTCAGGGGTTAACGCCCATAGCGGCGTTTATAATACAAAACAACAACTGCACGGCAGCCTGCGAAATCAGCTTTCAGAATCAGTCGCAAAATGCGCTGACGTATGCCTGGGATTTTGGCGACGGCACTACGGCCACTGATGCCAATCCAAAACACACGTACGGCAAAGCTGGTACGTTTACGGCTAAACTGACCGCCACTGGCGACCAGGGAAAAACGTCAATGGTCAGCTTAGTCGTGACCATAAAGGCTCAACCAGTGCCGGTAGCGGCGTTTACGGTTCAGAATGACAACTGCATTGCGCCCTGTACCGTCACGTTCCAAAACCAGTCGGTCAACGCCACAACGTATTCGTGGAAGATCCTAACGGGCTATGTAAAGTCTACGGGTACTCAGATCTGTTCCAACGGCAACAACTGCCCCGTATTCCGAACCGTCACGGACCAAAGCCCCAGCCAGGCCTACAACGCAGCCGCCCCGTTGGTGGGTGTGCTCGCCTCGTCCCGGCTGCCGTATACTGTCGACTTGACGGTTACCGGACCGGGTGGTAGCCAGGCAATTAGCAAAAACATTACCATCCGCGAGCCGCTGCCCGTGGCCGATTTTGCGGTCAGCACCAACACGGCGCAGGGCAAGGTGACGTTTACCAGCAAGTCGCTCAACGCCGCATCGTATCTATGGAATTTCGGCAACGGCACCACCTCGACCGACAGCGACCCGACGGCTTCGTATGGGTCAACGGGCACCTATACCGTGACACTACAGGCCATAAACAGCACGGGAACAGCCGAAATCAAGAAGAACGTTTCCGTAAGCGTTGTTAAGTAAGGCCATGAAAACACAGCCGTTCATCGCTTTTCTGGTTGGGTGGGCTTTGGTCTGGCTGGTCCGGACCGCCACCGGGCAGGATGTGGGCAGCCTCTCGAAGCAGAAGCCCGTGACGTTTTCGGGCAACTTGGCTATCACCACCGACCTTTACCGCAACGTGGAAGGCCGCGAACGGATCGACCCATTTGCCTGGACCGTGAGCGGCTCGCCCACCCTGACGGTCTACGGCATCAGCGTCCCGGTTTTCTTTCTGGTCAACAACCAGTCGCGGTCACTGACGGGGCCGTTTCAGCAATTTGGGATGAGCCCGTACTACAAGTGGGTGAAGGTTCACGCGGGCTACCGCAACCTGACGTTTTCGCCCTATACGCTGGCGGGGCGGCTGTTTCTGGGCGCTGGCCTGGAACTGACCCCCGGAAAACTGCGGTTCGCGGCCATGTACGGGCAGTTTCAAAAAGCGCAGCCAGCGGCACCATCGGCGTTTACGGCGGTGGATGGTCCGGTCCCGTTGCCCACGTTTCAGCGGCTGGGTTACGCCCTGAAACTGGGCTATGGCACCCCCAGCAGCTACGTTGATTTGATCTATTTCCAGGCTCAGGACAACAGCCAGTCCATCAATTTCCCCGCCGCCACGCGGATCACACCCGACGAAAACGCGGTGATCGGCGTTTCATCGCAACTGACGTTTCTCAATCGGCTCACCTGGACCACCCATGTGGGCGTAAGCGCCTACAGCCGCGACATCCGCCGACCCGAAAACACCACCGTAACGAACCAGTACCCGTTTTTGCGGTCTTTTTTCGTGCCCCGGTCGGGGACGCAGGTGGCCTACGCGGGCGAGAGCAGCCTGAATTACACGTCGTCGCTGGTGACGATGCAGCTTCAGGTGCGGCAAATTTCGGCGGAATACCAGTCGATGGGCGCGTATTTTTTCAACACCGACCTGCGCGAAATCACGGTCAGCCCATCCGTCGTACTCATGGACGGTAAAGTGCAGGTGAGCGGCAGCTACGGCTACCAGCAGGACAACGTGAGCGGACTGCGGGCGGCCACCACCACCCGGCAAATCGGCTCGCTCAACGTGTCGATCCAACCCAGCCAGACGTTCGGCGTACTGGTCAATTACTCAAACTACGGCACCTCGCAGCGCGGCACCGAACGCATCATCGACAGCCTGAAAATTCAGCAGGTAAACCAGAGTCTGGTCATTGCTCCGCGCCTGTTTCTGGGCGGCGAAACCGTTCAGCAGACCCTCTCGGCGTTCATCAGCTACCAGAACGCCAACGATTTCAACACCGTGTCGCAGGTGCGGACCGACGTCAACAACGTGATGGCGAACCTGAATTACTCGTACAGCCGCCCCAAACAACGGTTCTCGCTCACGCCCGGTTTGTCGGCCATCCGCAACTTCGTGCCGGGCTACAATACGCAGTCGCTGGGGGGCACGATGGCCATGAGCAAGGGTTTCGACAAGGGTAAGCTGAACACGAACGTGAGCAGCAATTACTACCAGAATTTCTACGAAGGAGCCACCAACGGCTATACCCTCCGGCTCCGGGCGGGGGGACGTTACCACCCGTCGGGGCCGCACGAATTCAGCGTGAGCGTGGCCAGCACGGTCAATCAGGACACCAAAATCAAGTCTCGAAACTTCACCGAACTGTTCGGGCAAGTGGGCTACAACCTCGCTTTTTAACCACCCTCACCATGAACCGATTACCCCTCTTTTTGCTTTGGCTACTGCCCCTGTTCACGCAGGCGCAGGTGAGCGTGCAGGTGCTGATACCGCCGCCCTACAGCCCCTATCTAGCTGACTATCAAGAACAGTACGCCGACCGAAACGCCATTTTACTGACAAACACGTCGCGGCAGAACGTCACGATTTTGCTGCGGGGCGAGCTACAGGGACGTACCAACGGCGTTCGGGTCTACACCAGTCCCAACTACCGTCCCGCCCGGCCCATCGAGCTACTGGCGGGGCAGTCGCAGCGGTTCACCCTGGCAGAAAGCAACGCCGATTACCTGGACCGGAAAAACCTGGACGTAGCCGGGGTAGACGAGGCCACCCGCGCCCAGATTCTGACCACGGGCCTGCTGCCGCCTGGGGCCTATGACCTGTGCATCCTGGCCTACCGCTACGAGACGGGTCAACCCGTGGGTACGCCCGCGCGGGGGTGCGCGTTCCTGACTATCGCCTACCTCGAACCGCCCCGCCTGATCCAGCCTTTTTGTGGCCGCGACGTGCTGATTCGCCCCAACGAACCCAACCAGACCCTCTTTAGCTGGAATCCGCCCGTGGGCAACACCAACGGTGCCCGGCTAACGTATGATTTTTATCTGGTGAAAGTACCTCCCGGCCAGAACCCCAACGACGCCATCAATAACGCCATCGACCGGCGCGTGGGTAACCCGTTCATCGAACGCGACTTAACCACCACGTTTTTCAATTACGGCATCGCCGAACCGCCCCTCACCGAGGGCCAGTATGCCTGGCGCGTGGTGGCCCATGACCCCGACCGCCGCACGGTTTTTCAGAATCAGGGGCGTAGTGAATACTGTACGTTTACGGCCCGCAACGGCCCCACGCTGCCCATCACGGACCAGGCCAAAAACGCCGTACTGGCGCAAACAAATCCAGTGCAAAAACCCGTGATTTTGCCGGTCCCTATGAAGGTTACAAACCTGATGCCCCCCGGTTTCAGCCCCTGCAACGACATACCGGCTCCCGGCGACAAGGTAGCAGTGGCGGGAGATTACAAAGGGCAAACCGTCAAAATCGGCAAATTCGACCTAACCATCGACGACATCACCGCCGTGGGCGATGCGTATTCGGGCAAGGGGCGGGTGCGCTGGAACGGGGTGCCGGTGCGGGTGTCGTTTACCACCATCCAGGTCAATTCGGCCAGACAGGTCATTTCGGGCCAGGCCAATGGGCTGGACGAAGCCTTCCGAATGCCGGGCGTCGATCTGGGGTCTACGGACCTGAACGGTCTGCAAAATCTGGACGGCGACCAGCTAAAAACCTACGTCAACAACCTGAAAACCAACCTGTTCGACCAAGGCAAATCAGCGCTTGCGGTGCCGTTGCCGCTGGGGTATGATACCGGGAGTGGGCTGATTGGCATCAACTACATGCGGTTTACGCCCACCGGGGCCGACATGGGCCTGATGTTCAACATGGAGCTGCCCGAAGCCGATTCGTACCTGGCGCTGGCGGGGGTGGGCATCTGCATGGCCCCCGACAAGGTGATTCCGAACAACGCGCTGCTTTATTTGCTCAAGGATCTGAAAATCCCGTTTGCGCCCCTGACATTTCTAAAAGGCAACTTCGCACCCGCCAATCCCACCGGCACCTTTGCCGAACTGACCGCCGCCGATGGCCTCAAACGCGTGCATGGCGAACTGGCCCTGAACCTGGGCACCGACATCCTGAAACTCGACGATGGCAACGGCAACACCAAACCCGGCGACGTGACGGCCACGCTGAAAACCGACTTCACAAAGTGGGCCGACTGGGTGGCCGACGTGCAGATGCCGCCGGCTTTTGCGCTAGCCCCGCTGTCGGGCTTTACGCTCAAGGGCGTGAGCATCACCTACGACCATTCGGACTTGCAGAACCCCGCCGGTTTTGCGCCCCCCGCCGAATACACCGGCGAGCGCGGACCTACGTTTCAGGGCATCTATATGGCTGAATTACAGGTACTTCTGCCCGTATTTTTTGGCCAACAAAACGCCAATCGAATCGGTTTTGCGGCCAAAGGATGCCTCTTTGCCGGGGGCGAGTTTACGGGTCGGCTGACCCCCACCCAGAATCCTCTGCTCGATTACACCACTGGTTCGCTGGGCAACTGGGGCTTTTCGATTGACGGTTTCGATATCCTTTTTGTGCAAAATCGGTTCGAGCGGGGGGGCATGAACGGCAAAATCCAGTTTCCCATCAGCACCGATTCGTTCGTCTACACCACCACCCTACGCGACAATTTCAGTAACCTCCAGTTTTTGGTAAATCCCGATGACAAGGGGTACAAAATTCCGCTTTGGGCCGCCAACATGAACCTGGCCCCCACGTCGCACATTCTGGTCGGGCTGAAAGACGGTAGCCCGCAGATCGACATGCAGTTGACCGGCAACATCCTCATCAACACCGGCAACGTGCCCAAGGCCGTACCGCTGGTGTTGCCAAACCTGTATTTCGAGCAGTTGACGGTATCGAACATGAACAAACCGGGTGCCGCCGAGGGTGGGGGCGTGTATGTGAACCCCGGCAACTGGAAGCTGGTGGGCGGTATTTTTAAAGACCAGCCCACCAATACGCCCGCCCCCGGCGACCGCAAAAGTGGCGGACCAGCCGCACCGGACGTGCCCGACGAATGGGTTACCGCACCCGGCAATGAAGGTGGACTGGCGGGTTTCCCCATTGAAATTGCCCCGCCCAAAGCCGTCGCCGATAACCACGGATTTGGCGTGGAACTGGGGGCCTACGTGGCCCTGGGCGATGCGGCGGCCCACATCATGAATGCCGGTGGGGCCGTGCGGCTCATGGGCAAGATTACGCTGGACGGCAAACGCCCCAAACCGGTTTTTTCGGGGGTGTATCCCAGCCGGTTTGGCGTCAAAGGCAATTTCGGGGCGGGCACCGTGGATGCGGCCATCGACATTTTCTACGGCGACGATTCGAAGTACGGCAATGGCTTCAAGGGCGTTGGTTCGGTGAAAATACCCGAACTGGCCACCGTCGAGGCCACGGTGCAGTTTGGTAAGGTGAGCGGCTACTACTACGCCTACGCCGATGCCAGCGTCATTCTGGCCCCGGGCATTCCCATTGCACCACCAACACCACTGGTAATCAACGGGTTGGGGGGTGGTTTTTATTACAACATGGCCCCCGACGACCCGGCCCCTGTCACTACCATCACGAACCGGCCCGCCCCCAACGCGCCCCCAACGCCGGGCTACACCAATTCGGGGGGCACCTACCGGCCTTCCAAAGGGGGCTGGGGCATCAAGGCCCGCGTCTATGTGACCCTCGCCGACCCGCACCTGATGACCTCGTCGCTGGAAGTGGAATCCAGTTTCAACGGCACGGCGCTGAAGGAGTTCAGGCTGGTGGGCCTGGCCAACATGATGGATGCCGACGGGTCGCTGCGGACGCTCGACGATGCGATGGAGAAAATTCTTCGGGCCAAATTTGAACACGACGTAGCCCAGAAAAGCTATAACCTGAGCATCGACATTGCGGGCAAATTCTTCAATTACGGCGGCATCATTCCCATCCGGGCCTATTTCGACCCCAACCGCTACCACGTCATGCTGGGTGATCCCTATGGGCAGCGGATGGAGGCCGATATTTACGACTATAATATTGGGCTGGTGAAGGTGAAGTTAACGGCCAAAGCCTACGTGGCCTTCGGCAATGACCTGCCGGGAATGCCGCCGCTGCCCAAAACGGTGGAAGACTTTTTGGGCACGGGTGAAGATCAGACCAGCTCGGATGCGGCGCAGGGACAGCGGCAGGACGTGTTCAATCAGGTGGCGGAGTCGGGCCATTCCGGTCCCATCGGCGGCGATTTTATGGTGCTGCTGGGTGCGGGCGTAACCGCTCATCTGGAAGTTACCGTCCCGCCTTTGTCCATCAATGTTGACGGGGATATGGGGTTCGATGCAGCCCTGTTTTTCAATGCCAAATGCGCGGGCACCAACACCCCCGTCGCTGGTCTGTTTGGTTGGTATGGCGAGGCACAGATCTATGCCTACCTGCACGGCGGCATCGACATTGGCGTTGATTTATTTGGGTACAGGGGCAGTTACAGACTCTGCGGATTGAGTGCCGGGGCCATGTTCAGGGGCGGGCTACCCAATCCCACCTGGGCCAAAGGCAACGTGCGGGCCACCGGCGAGGTGCTGGATGGGCTGGTGAGTTTCAACGCCAGCCGGAGCGTGGAATTTGGGGATGTGTGCAAGCCGCAATACAGCGGCGACCCACTGGTTAAAGTGATCATTATCTCAGAGTTACGCCCCAAAACAGACAAGCCCGTACCCACCGATGCTACCATGGCGGCGGTGTTTAACGTGAACATGAACCGGGAATATACGGTCCAGTTGCCCGACAAATCGGCCCGAACGTACCGCTTCGGGCTGGGCAGCTACAGCCTGATCTACACCGATCTGGCCGGAAAACGCCAACCGTTTACGGGCCTGGCCAATCCGGTTTGGGCCGATAACGATCAACTCCTGCTGCTGCCCATCAACAGTGGGCAATTGGCCAGCAAACGCCCGCACACCTTCACGGTGACGGCCATTATCGAGGAGAAAACGGCCAATGGATTCGCGCCCCTGCTGGACGGTGCTGGAAACCGGCGCACCGAAACCAAATCCATCACATTCACCACCGACCAGCAACCCGACGAAATCCGGTTTAAGGATGTGGCCTACCAGTATCCCCTCGACGGGCAGTTGTATTGCCTGAAAGGGCAGGTGCCGCAGGGGCTGGTGGCCGGCGATTTGCCCAACGAGGCCTTTGGCAAGCGGGGAGCCAGCTACGAAGCCGTTTTTGTACCGAAAGAGCCGGGGCCATCCCTGCGGGTGCCGTTTGTATATCAGAATGGCAATGGGCGATACCCCAGCCGGGTGGTGTTTGCCTTCGCGCCGGGGCTGCAAAACGAGAAAACTTACCGCCTCGAACTGCATCGGATTACGAAGGCCCTCTTCGGGTCGGATAAGATAGCCTTGACTGTTACCCAGGGCCGCTCACCCAACATACTGGCCAACCAGTCGGCTAGTCAGGGCACAGCCACGGTGCGGAACAATAGCCTGTCGGGCGATGTGCAGCTTACTGGCAACGCCATTGCTACCGACAAAATCCTGTACAGTTTCGCCTTCCGCACAAGCCGGTTCAACACCTTCGCCGAGAAAGTGGCCGCGCTCCGGTTTGCGCCCACCAGCTACGTCAACGCTGCCAACCCGGCCCGCGCCGACTACCTCACCTTTGATTTGGAACCGGCGTCCAGCAGCGAGAATTTTGAGGACGCCGAACTCTTCGGGTACAAATCGGCCAAAACGAATTTACCGCCGCTGCCGCTGCTGCAACCCCGGCCACTGGCACCCATCAGCCACGCGTATGCCTACGAAGACTGGGTGGCTAAAAACGTGTATGACCCATTGTTCAAATTCAATCTGCTGGGCCATGCCGACCTGTCATTTACGAGGTTCACGGAGATGAACGATGGCGGCTGGCGGCTCAATTTTCCCGCCGCCGCTATGCAAAGCCGACGGAGCCGAGTACTACTAACGGCGAAAGTAAGCAACAGCCCCATCTTGGGCGCAGCCACCCCCACGAGCGGCCAAACCGGCTTGCTGACCACCAGCGCGTCGATCACGAAAACGCTGCTGAGCGCAAACCCCAGTAGTTCAAACATAAAGACCATCAGCCTGGCACCGACCTATCAACTGGACCTATTCCCGGTCAACGACGAACCAGATCACGCCTACAAATTCATGGTGCAGCGTGACCGCATCGGCTTCTTCGACTGGCAGGCCGTCAACCAGTTTGGCACTAGTTTGTACACGGCGCGGGAACAGGCGAGGGCAGTCTATAACTCGTCCTGGATGCACGCGCTGGAAACGGTGAGCGTATCGGCCAGCAGCCCAACCCTCACGCTGTCAGCCACTTACGATGACGTCGACAATATGCCCGACGCGCTGATCAACGGGTATGCCGTGTCGCCGGGGACGTTCACGTCGGGCAACCGGTTCAGCCCACGCTCAGCGGGGTCAACGGGCGGGGTGCTGCTGCGCTACGTTCCCTACCCCGGCGGCCCACGACAGGAGGTACAAAAGACCTTTTTGTTCCAAAACACCGGCGGACCTTCTGTTGGACCAAGGTAAACCCCTGCAACCATGAACACGCTGAAAATCACCCTACTACTACTCTGGCTCTTCGCGTCTGTTGGTTCACAAGCCCAACGCGCACGTACCCAACCGGCACGAGCCACTGCCCCACGCGATACCAGCCGGTTAGCGCCACGCTTAGTCTTGCTGGCCCGTAATTATGGCGATTCGGTGGTGTTGCGGTGGTCGCCGAACCGGGCCGGGCATTTTCTGGCGGGTAGCCAGACGGGTTATTGGGTGCAGCGCATCGAACTCAGCCCCCGCAATCCGAAGGGCAGGGCCATGCTGTTGAACCCGTCGCCGCTGAAACCCTGGCCGCTGGAAGAGGCCCGGCGACGCCTGAAAACGACCGATAAGTTTCCGGCGATGGCCCTGCAAATGCTGTATGGAACAGGCTACACCAAATCCTTCACGCCCGACGCTGCCTCGATTATCGGTCTGGGTGAAGAGCAGGATGCCCGTTTCGGCGTGGCCCTGCTGGCGGCTGATTTTTCGCCCAAAGCCGCCGATGCGCTGGGCCTGCGCTGGGTAGACCGCCAACCCCGGCAAGCTGATGCCCTGTACCTGTATCGCGTCTATTCGGCCAACCCCAAACCAGCCGCCAGCGACCTGCGCGATACGGCTTCGGTCGTTATCGATCCGCCCGACCGCGTCAAACCGCCCCCCCCGCTGGTCGAGGCTGTCGAAAATGGCGATGGCGTGGTTACGCTGGTCTGGAACCGGCGAAATACGCAGGGGGCGTTCTCTGGCTTTTACGTTGAACGAAGCACCGACGGGCGGACATTCCGGCGGCTTACCGACGCGCCCTATATTCAGTCGAAACCCGACGCGGCCACGCAAAAACGCGATACCGTCCGTTTTCGGGCGGGGCGTACCGGTCAATCCCTCATTACCTATACCGATTCGGTGCGGGTGAATTACCAGCGTTTTCAGTACCGGATCATCGGCGTCGATGCCTTCGGCGACCTCAGCCCAGCCTCTGAGGTGGTGACCGGCATGGCCCGTGACCTGACTCCACCCGCGCCCCCGCGCAACCTTCGCACCCAGGTGATCGACAACCGGCAGGTGCGGGTACTTTGGGATAAGGGCGTGTTACCTTCTTCCGATGCGGCGGGTTATGTCGTTGGTCGTTCGCACGATGTGAATGGCCCTTTCGAGCCGGTGACGGGGGCTGCGTTGCCAGTCAGCCTACTGGAATTTATTGACAAAACGCCCAAACCATACAGTAATTTCTACACCGTGGGTGCCGTCGATACCGCCGGAAACGTGGCGTTTGCCCCCGCCGTAGTGGCCATCATCGCCGACGTATTACCCCCCAAAGCCCCCGCCGGACTAACCGCCGAAACCGACTCGAACGGGGTAGTGCGGCTGGCCTGGCCATTGGCAAAAGACGATGACATTGTAGCCTATAAAGTGTACCGGTCCTACGAGCGTGACAACGACTTTTACCGCCAGCTCACGCCCGTCGGCATGGCAAACCGGACCTATTCCGACACGCTGCCCGCGCCGATCCTGAACGACGTGGTGTACTACAAAATCGAGGCTATCGACCGGACCGGCAACCACTCGACCCTTTCGCAGGCATTGGCAGTGAAGGTGCCCGACCACCTGCCGCCCGTTGCGCCGGTTGTCCGGGCTGTGGTAGTCGATGCCAAAGGCGTCACCTTCGATATACTGCCCAGTTCCAGCCCCGATGCGATTGAACACCGCCTGTACCGACGCGAGGGTGATGGTGCCTGGACATGGTTACGCCGAATTACGGGACGGGCGACCATCGCCCTGAGCCTGCGCGACACCACCGGGCGGCCCGGTACTACGTATCGCTATGCCCTCACAGCCGTCGACGACGCGAAACTTGAATCACCCAAATCCTTTGCCGTACCCGTGCGGTTCGGTTTGGGCGAGGCGCTGCCTGTGCGGAAATTACAGGCCACATATGACCCAAACCGGCGGGCGGTGACGCTGCGCTGGGAATTCGCCAACGTGACCGAACCCTACCATTTTGTGGTGTACCGCGCCCTGAACGGCGAAGGCCTGACCATGTTTCGGGCGGTAGACAGTACCAAACGTGATTTCCAGGACATAGCCATTCCCACAACCGGCCCCTACCAATACGCCATTCGGGTGTACTACCATAATCGGGGCAGTTCCCTGCTTAGTCAGGTGGTACGTGCCAGTAAATAAACCCTTTACCCCCATGAAACCCTGTCCCAAACTACTTTTGACAGGCCTGCTGTTGAGCGGGTCGATTTCCTGCAACCAATCAACTCCCGATACGACCATGCCTGCTTCCCAAACCACCAAACCGGGCTTTTTCGTGAAAGGCCGCTTTTTGTTCGACCCCTGCAACAACAAGGTGACGCTGCGGGGCGTGAACAAAATGAACATCTGGACCGACCGCACCGGCAGTTCGTTTGCCGAAATAGCCAAAACCGGGGCCAACTGCGTGCGCATTGTCTGGAAAGCCCTGGAAGACAATGGCCAGCCCACCAAAGCCGCCGACCTCGACGCCCTAATTACCGCCTGCGTAGTGCAGCAGATAATTCCGATGGTAGAAGCCCACGATGCCACCGGCGAATGGGCCAAACTGGGTCAGATGGTGGCCTTCTGGAAACGGGCCGACATGGTGACGGTGATCAAAAAACACCAGAAATACCTGCTCGTCAACATCGCCAACGAGTGCGGCGACGACCAGGTGACCGATGCCCAGTTTACGCAGGGCTACACCAGCGCCGTGCAGCAACTCCGGCAGGCGGGCATCCACACCCCGCTGGTGATCGACGGGTCTGATTTTGGCAAAAATCTGGAGCAACTTGTGCGGGTTGGTGCCGGACTAACCCAGGCCGACCCTGACCATAATCTGCTCTTTTCGGTCCATACCTACTGGCCAATGGCATTTGGGGCCACACCGCAGTTTATCAAGGCTCAGTTCGATGCAGCCGTGAAGGCAGGCTTACCGTTTATCGTGGGTGAATTTGCGTCGCAGGGGGCCTTTGCGGGGAAAGGCGAAAGCATGTGCGGGCCAAAAGGGCGGGTCGATTACCAGACGATCCTGACCGAAGCCCAACGGCTCGACATTGGCTGGCTCGCCTGGGAATGGGGACCGGGCAACGTGGGCGGGGGCGACCCGCTCTGCGTGGTAATGGACATGACCGTCGATAGTAAGGCCCACACGCTTAAAGGCTGGGGCAACGAAGTAGCTATTACCCACGCCGCCAGCATTCAAAAAACAGCCGTCCGGTCGCCCTTCCTGATCAATAATAGGATCTGTAAATGACCAATCACCAACGCATTTTACCAGTAGCCATCTAACTATCAATAGTTTATGAAATGCTATTCATCTGTCTACACCGTCGTTGTGGCACTACTGCTGGCCTTGAGCGCAGGCTGCAACAAGAAAAGCGCCGATAGCCCGCAAAGCACCGGGGAAGGTTCAGCCACCATCAAACTGACTCAAAACGGGCAGGTGATCACCGAATTTACCACGACGAACGTGTCGGGAATCGGTGGGAACGATTACACGGTGATTATTGCCAGCCCCGACGAAAAACACAACCTTACGCTGTACATCATCGGGCAGTCGGCGGGCAATTACCCGTTCATCAACCCCACGCAGACGCTCAGTAACGGAAAGGCTAATTTTCTGTATCAGAGTTACGCGCTACCGGCAGTATATGCGGGCACAGTAGGCGTATTGGCACCGGAGACCGGGCAAACGGTGCTGAGTACAGCCACCAAAACCCAGTGCAGCGGCACGTTTACCAGCACCGGCAAGAACGCCAAAGATGGCAAAATGTATACCCTCGAAGGTACATTCAACGCTCCGGCACTCAACTGACTCTGGCCGACCGCGAATACTGAGTATTGCCCATTTCGTAGATTGGCGGCTGGCTCAACTCAGCGAGCCCCTCAAAGTCCCAATACGCCTGTTCTTCGTCAGTGTCCAGTACTTAGCCCAGCCACCGCCTCTCAAACGTACCCCCTGTAGCTGCCTGTTGTGTCGACCGGAACCCTGGCGGGCGGACAACAAGACAGACGCGCACCCAACGCCCATAATGGCTGATGACCAGCAGGATAACTAATCACAAGCCGACACCCACCCACGCGGAGCGGACTACCAACGAAACAACGCCGGTTTATTGATGGTCTCTTTGGCTGTTTTCTTGAGTAAGAAATGCGCCATCACAAATACGGCTTCTAATATGACTTCCATTGCTCTCTTAGTAGAAGGTGAAAAGTAAATCTGTAGCTTGTCAAACCTCAACTGTCAGCGGTGATCTTGTGTCGCGCGCAACCCAAAAATCACATTCTGAAGCTGCTTCTGCTGTTGCCCAAAATGCGCCTGGCAAGACACCCAACACCTCTGGGGGTTGATGGTGAGCGTAGCGAGCCTTTACACCCCCAAGCGGTTGGGATGAAGACCTAAATTTAGGACGTGCTGCCTGTCACCGGAAACCTGCCTGACCAACTATTTTTTTTCAGACAGTTTTTGTTTGACCTCCTCAACGAACTTAACCGAAACGCCAGCGATGTCAGCGATTTGCATATCTGTCAAAGACATTTTAGCAAGCAAGTTTTTTACAAAACGCTCTTCCGCCTTTTCTTGGCCTATCATATAAACCGCGTCTTTCTCTACACTCACAAACTTGGCGATGCTGTCCATAGCAATGTCTTTTAGATTTTCTCCTAAATTACGCAACTGCGCCAATACCCGCAACTGCTTGAAATACCTCTTTAACGGAAAATCGCCAATTGCGGTTTCCTCAATGCGCTGAATGATTTGCTCTAAAGCCCGTTCTGGACTGTCTCCTTTGAAATTGGCCAGAACACCCAAAATGACTTCTTCGGGACGGGTTGACTGCAAAAATAGATTGTAACTGTTTAGGTAGTCCACTGAACTGATAATCAAGCACTTGCAAAGTTAAAAATCGCAAAAGTATTTAACGTCTAAAATTCAAGTAGTTGATTATCAGCACATTAAGATTTTTGCTTAGTTTAACTCATAAATTAGAAAAATTAGTAACTTGCTGATTGTCAGATAATTGGCTTGA
>JBBRMP010000004.1:0-59458 GCA_038230755.1 Cytophagales bacterium
CCAGCGTAGCTACGCTGGCGTCAGCACTCCCCCTTCGGGGGTTGGGGGGCCGTTATTTTCTGTACATATTTGAGCAACTCCCCACAGCAGCGGTGGGCAATTTGGTACACTTCGTCAAAAACGTCGGGGCCTTCGTAATAGGGGTCAGGCACACTAGGTTCGTCGCTGATGGTGGGGTCGAACTCACGGAGGAGAAACACAGTATCGTCGTGAACCAGGCCCACAGAACGCTGACTGAGTTTCATCACCGCTTCGAAATTGCTTTCGTCCATGGCGATGATGTAATCAAATTGCGCGAGGTCTTCGCCGGTCATGCGGCGGGCGCGGTGCGTGAGCGTGAGGCCATGCGTGAGGGCATTCTGCCGAGTCCGCAAATCGGGTAGCTGGCCAATGTGATACGAGGCCACCCCCGCCGAATCGCACTGAATTTTGTCAGACAATCCCGCCTCGGCCACCAGTTGCCGAAACACCCCTTCCGCCACCGGCGACCGGCAAATATTGCCCAGACAAACAAAGAGGAGGGAGACCATTTCTTGGAGTTTTCAGTTTACAGTCTTCTGTTTTCAGTTGGCTAACGCGAGAGCAATATGACTGCGTCAGCCAACTGAAAACAGAAGACTGTAGACTGAAAACTATTTTTCTAAAGGTTCATCATGTTCATCCACCAGCACAAAAACGTCTTCATTGCGTTTTTTCATGAGGTACTTCTCGCGGGCATATTTAATGCGCAGGCGTTGGTTGCCCAGCACCTCTTTTTGTTCCACTTTAGTAATCGCCATCTGGTCTTGGTAAAACACCTTCTCCTGCTCCAGTTCGCGCAATTTCCACCAGTTGCGGGCTTGCGACCGCAGGTCATTTGCGTCGAAAAATAACATCCAGACCACGAAACCGAAGCCCGTGAATAGGTAAAACTTACGGCGGTGGTTGAGCAGGTTCATGTGTGTTTTAATGAACAATGTACAATGTACATTAAAATTTTACACCGGGGAAATAGGCCATTTCACCGAGTTCTTCCTCGATGCGGAGGAGCTGATTATACTTCGCCATCCGGTCGGAACGCGAAGCCGAACCCGTCTTTATCTGGCCGGTGTTGAGGGCCACGGCCAGGTCGGCGATGGTGGCATCTTCGGTCTCGCCTGAGCGGTGCGACATGATGTTTTTGTAGCTGTTGCGCTTCGCCAGATTCACCGTGTCGATGGTCTCGGTCAACGAGCCGATCTGGTTCACTTTCACCAGAATGGCGTTGGCAATCCCCTTGTCGATACCCTCTTGAAGCCGCGTTACGTTGGTCACAAACAGGTCATCACCCACGAGTTGGATCTTCTTGCCCACCAGTTCGGTCTGTAATTTCCAGCCGTCCCAGTCGTCTTCCGACATACCGTCTTCAATCGACATGATGGGGTATTTCGACACCCAATCGGCCCAGTATTGCGCCATTTGGGGCGAAGTCAGCCGGTCGCCGGTCGATTTTTTGAAGTGATATTCTTTCGTTTCGGGGTCGTAGAACTCCGATGCGGCGGCATCCATCGCAATCCACACGTCTTCGCCGGGGCGGAAACCAGCCTTCTCGATGGCTTCGATTACGATCTGAATCGCCTCTTCGTTCGACTTGATGTTTGGGGCGAAACCACCTTCGTCGCCCACGTTGGTGCTCATGCCTTTGCTCTTCAGCACGCCCTTCAGTTTATGGAAGATTTCGGTACCCATCCGCAGGGCTTCCGAAAAGCTCGGTGCGTTGGCGGGCATGACCATGAACTCCTGAAAATCAATCGAGTTATCAGCGTGTGAACCCCCGTTCAGGATGTTCATCATGGGCACGGGCAGCGTGTTGGCGTTCACCCCGCCGATGTAGCGATAGAGGGGCATTCCGAAGTCGATGGCGGCAGCTTTGGCCACGGCCAATGACACCCCCAAAATAGCGTTGGCACCCAGGCGACTTTTATTTGGCGTCCCGTCGAGTTCGAGCATGATCTTGTCGATCATGCCTTGTTCAGATACGTCGATACCCACCAGTTCGGGATAGATCAACTCGTTCACGTTCTCAACGGCCTTCAACACGCCCTTGCCAACGTAGACTTTGGCATCATCGTCGCGGAGTTCAACGGCTTCGTGCGACCCGGTCGAGGCGCCCGATGGCACAGCAGCGCGGCCCAAGGCACCGGTTTCGGTACGAACGTCGACCTCGACGGTCGGGTTGCCGCGCGAGTCAAGAATCTGGCGGGCATGGATGCTTTGAATAGTACTCATTGTGCTTTACGAACAAAAATTTAGATTAAAGTCAAGACAACAACCGAAACAGGTGCTAACGCCCTTTTTCACAGCACAAATAAACGGATTTTCGGGGAGGAAGGGGGAAAGGAAGGAAGTCAATTAGTTGGGTTTACCTGCTTAATTTTACCTGATTATCTACCCTGACCACCGTCGCGTTGAACACCGTAACTCCCTCCATAAACGAACGCCTTGAACTGGCCAATAACTACGTGCTACACACGCACCAAAACGTGTTTCTGACGGGCAAGGCCGGAACGGGGAAAACCACGTTTCTGCACCAGATTCGGCAGATTTCGGCCAAACGACTCGTGGTGGCAGCGCCCACCGGCGTGGCGGCGATCAATGCGGGCGGCGTCACGATTCACTCGCTGTTTCAACTGCCATTTGGCCCCATTGTGCCCGAAGTGATGCAGGAAAACCGCAAGTTCAGTCGCGAAAAAATCAAGCTCCTCCGCACCCTCGACCTGCTCATCATCGACGAAATAAGCATGGTCCGGGCCGACGTCCTCGACGGGATCGACGCGGTGTTGCGGCGGTATCGCTACAGTCAGGAACCCTTTGGCGGGGTGCAGTTGCTGCTCATCGGCGACATGCAGCAACTGCCCCCCGTGATCCGCGACGAAGACTGGGCCTTACTCCAGCCGCACTACGACACGGGCTATTTTTTCAGTAGCCACGCCCTGCAAGACACTGATTATGTGTCGATTGAGCTGACACACATTTACCGGCAGTCCGATCAGAAATTCATTGATTTGCTCAACGGCGTACGCGAAAAAACCATCGGCCCCGCCGGACTCGCCGACCTGAACCAACGCTACCTGCCCGATTTTGACCCCGCCGACGATGCGGGGTACATTACCCTCTCGACCCACAACCACACCGCCCAAACAATCAATGCCCAAAAACTGGCCGACCTCACCACGCGGCTGCACAGTTTCGAAGCCGTCATTGCCGATGAATTTCCGGAGCAGATGTACCCCACCGAAGCCAAACTGGACCTGAAAGTGGGGGCGCAGGTGATGTTCGTCAAAAATGATACGTCGCGCGAAAAGCTGTATTACAACGGCAAAATCGGCCAGATCAAGGCTATTGATGAGGACGGCGTGACCGTGCGCTGCCCTGGCGAATACATGGACCTTACCATCGGCCCGCTCGATTGGCAGAATATCCGCTACAGCATCGACCCCGAAACCAAAGAAATCAAGGCCGACGTGATTGGCACCTTTACGCAGTTGCCGCTACGGCTGGCGTGGGCCATCACGATCCACAAAAGTCAGGGCCTCACGTTTGAACGAGCCATTATCGACGCCGGGCGGGCCTTTGCGCACGGGCAGGTGTACGTGGCCCTGAGCCGCTGCAAAACGCTGGAAGGCATGGTATTGCGCACGCCCATTCCGGCCAGCAGCATCAAAACAGAGGTGAATCTGGAGCAATTCCACGCCGACGTGCAGGAAAAAACGCCATCGGAGGAACATTTGCACGACGCTAAACGAGCTAATCAGGCGTTGCGGATTAATGAGCTATTCGCTTTTGAACCAGCCGCTTACCTGCTGGGCCGACTACGCAAAGTGGCCGACGACAACGCCCGGACCCTGCCCGCCGTGCTGCAAACGAAGCTCACCGAACTGAGTACGTTGCTGACCGACAAAGCCCGCGCCGTGTCGCATCGATTTCGGCGACAACTGCCCGAATACGTGGCCGAAACGCCCCTGCCCGAAGCCAACGAACCATTGCAGGAACGCCTCCGAAAAGCGGGCGAGTATTTCCACACGCTCCTTGCCGACGAACTGTTGCCCCGCCTGCGCAACCTTCCCGCCGAGACCGACAATAAGCAGGTACGGCTGGACTGGTTCGAAGCCCTTGACGAACTGGAAAAAGAACTGGTGGTGAAACAGGCCGTTTTCGGGCAGTGCCGCACCAATTTCGACGTGGTGTCATACGGCCAAACCCGCCACCGTGCCGAACTCGATTTTGCCCCCGACCGCAAAAAATTAGGGTCGCCCACAGCCCGGCAAGGCGCGGGCGGGACCGACCGGCCCAGCAGTTTGTACTTCGCCCTGATGAAATGGCGCACCGAAATGGCGACCGAGCACAACGCCACGACGTACCAGATTATGCCCCAAAAAACGCTGGTCGAGATTGCCGAGAAACACCCTAACAGCCTGGCCGAACTGGCAAAAATCAAGGGTATCGGTAAAGCAAAAGCCAACCGGATTGGCCCGATGATTCTGCCCCTCGTCCGCAATAATCCCCCCGATAGTCGATCAAAAACAGCCAACACGAGCCGAATTGGCCTATTGGATGGCAACAAAGCCCGTCCCGTCAAATACGATCTCAGCGGCACGCATGAGCTAACGCTTGATCTGTTTTTAACCGGAAAAAGCCCCTTCGCTATTGCTACCATGCGGGGCTTAACGCTGCAATCCATCGAAACGCACCTGGCCAAATGCATCGCATCGGGTCAACTTCCTGTCGAGGCCGTTTTGCCCGCCGACAAGCTGACCCTAATCTTCGACACGTTCGGCCCCGAACGCCCCGCCAGCCTCACCGACGCCGTTACCAAGTTGAATGGTCAGGTCACGTATGCGGATTTGCGGTATGCCTATGCAGGGCGGTGATGTAGAGACCGGTCCGCCAGTGCTGCAATCCTTTGCGTCTCTACTCCCGCACAATCACCTTCGACATGGGGCCGGACTGGGTCTTGATCGTCAGGATGTACACGCCCGGGCCGGTGCTGAAATCGGTGGCGGGCAGGGTGCGCTCAAAAACGCCTTCGGGCTGGGCGGGCCAATGCCGCGTCTGAATCGGGCGACCCTGCATGTCGGTGAGCGACAGGCTCACGTCGGTGGCGGCGGAGAGGGGCAATTTCAGCGTCACGTCGCCCACAGACGGGTTGGGGCCAAGGGTGAAAACGGGTTCTTCGCGGAGGGCCGTCAAGACACCGAACGGCTCGATGTTGATGTCCATCCAGGTTAGTCGCTGCCCGATCCAGGCTTTGAGGTAGTCCGTCTCGCTCTCGTACGTGCGCCCCACAAATCCGTTTGGCCACACGTAAACGCCAATCACGGGCCATTTCACAAAGTTGCGCTGCCGGGCTTCGGTCAATGCAGTAGCCGACGAATCGACGTAGGCACCGAGGCGTTCGGGGGTGAGCACGGTCTTGCGCAGTGCCTTGTATTTCTCTTTCACCTTCCGGGCAAAATCGAGGTCCTGAAGCAGCCGGTCCCACCAGAAAGGCAGTACAAAATCGTCTTTGGGACACACCCGGCTAAAATTGAACGCCCAGCCTACGTAACTATTCCCTTCGCAATAATCGGCGTTTCCGTAGGTCAGGTTATAGTCCCAGATTGGCCCCATCGTGATTTTACCACCCTTACTGTCGCGCTCTTTGTAGAAATAGGCGCTCAGCCGATAGCCATCCACATTCTTGCAGACTTCGGTCAGAATTAGGTAATCAATGAAGGATTGCTCATCCACAAACTTCCGAAAACCTTTGTCGGGGTCAGTGAAATCGGGGCCAGCCAAGGCACCTTCAAAGTCGGTAACGTATTTTTTGATGTACTGAAACTGCTCTTCGGCCAGGTCTTCGGGCTTGGGCCGGTCAATCTGAATATCGAGGTAGAGGTTGCGCGGACCCGACGGATAGGGCGACTTCCAGAGCCGCGATGTCGAACCGACGGTCTTGTCAATTTTCAGGATATAGCCGCCCGTTACGGCATCGCCGGTGATGTCGGTTTTCTTGATGCTAGTGATAGGGACGCGATTTTTGTCACGCT
The DNA here is from genome assembly GCA_038230755.1 of Cytophagales bacterium. Lineage (GTDB taxonomy): Bacteria > Bacteroidota > Bacteroidia > Cytophagales > Spirosomataceae > Fibrella. The sequence continues at coordinate 6,048 of JBBRMP010000004.1, forward strand.
TGAGCCGTTCCATGACGATATAAATGCCCCGGTATTCGCCGTTGAGTACCAGCTCGCAGTACCGAAACCGCGAGGCATAATACTTGCTCATTTTCCGGTAAAAATCGTAGGTCAGCGTTTCCCGAATGAGCGTCTTGTCGTTATATGTCGCGTTGAGCACCCAGTCGCTTTCGGCGGGCATACCCAGCACCGATTTCGACACCGAATTGATCCCCGTCGAGTCGCGGAGTTCAATGCCGTAGGGCTTCTTCGGAAAGAATTGCTGCGAGGTGGCCCCCCGGTATTCAATACCCATCACGCTGGTAAACGAAGCCTTGTCGGTCAGGCTGTTACGCTTACCCGGCCCATTGTCGATGATGCTCAGATCAGCCACAATTTTAGGGTCATCGAGAATAATTCCGCCGCGTGTACCGATGACCAGAATGGGTAAATTCGACGAGGTGAACGTCTGGCAAAATCCCCAAAATGGGGCGGCGCTGAGCAGGAGAAAGAATAGACGAGTACGCATCTTGTAAGTTGAGTTCTAAGAAACAGCAACTTACATAAATAAACGGGTGGCTCCGCGTTCACTTCCGTCGATACCGGTACAACTTTGGAAAGGTCGCATCCGTTTTTTCGGAGGTCGTATAATACGCTGACCCATCGGTAGCCCACCCCACGGCTTCGCCCTGATTTTCGTTGGCGAGGGGAACGCGTACCGGCTTCCGCTTCAGCGCGTCCAATACCGACTCGTCACCCTTGTGAACATAGTAGAATAGCTGCCCGTAGGTCCGCACCAGAATTTCAGACCCGTTGGGTGATATGCCCGCCGACGTTACCCGGTCAAAGGGCATTGTTACCTGCCGCGTCATGAGCGTCACCGACGTGGTCGACTGTGGGTAGGTGGCCAGATATAAAGTGGAATAAGCTTCTTTGGTGAGGATGTACAAATCGCGCGATTTGGGATCAAGCAGGATCGATTCGGCGTTTTTGGCACCGTCGGGCAGGGTAAACCGCAGGATTTCGGCCCCGGTAATGGTGGCCGTATAGGGCGTTGTGGCGGAATTCAAAACTGGCTCTGGAAAACGGTAGACTACTTTTTCGGGGTAACGCAGCTTGTTATCACCAATATCGGCCACATACAGATAAGTCTGATTGGGTACCGGGCCGGGGCCGATGGTCATGTCTTCCCAATCGCGGTTTTCGGCCCCGTCGATGATGAACCGGGCCATCACCTTACCCTCGCGGCTGAGTAGCTGAATCTGGTTGGGATTACCCGAATCTTCTTCCGTCCAGAAATAACCCGGATTGGTTCGGCTCACCGCCAAACCCGACGCCTCTACCAACGACGCATCGCTCAACTCGCCGATGGCTACGGGTTGCCCGAAGATCGTTGTATCCATCGCTACGTCGTTGGCAGTGTAACCCACATAGGTCAGCGAGGTAGCTTCGGTGGGAGCGGTCGTGGTGGCCACGGGCGCAGTGTTCACGGGTGTATTATTGGTGGGTGACGTCACCACACCCGTGGCTGGGTCGGTCGTTGTTTTGCACGTTGCCAGTGCCAGCACACAGGCGAAACAACAAAGCAAGTCTTTCATAATGAGCTAGATAAGCCAGCGCCCCGGCCAAAATCTGGCGGGGCGCTGGGCAACAATTGATCAAGTAAACAGCGGAGAGCTAAAAGATAATTGCCTTTACCGCTTCGTTCTTAGCACTACGCGCCTGGCTCTTTAGTGCAGATTACCCTTGCCGTTGCTGGGGTAGGCACCCATATCGGTACTTGGCAGGGTAATTTCCGTTGAGCCAAAGTTGGCACTGACCGGTACCACTGCCAGGGGAGTGAATGCTGCGGTGCCTTTGCCAATGGCGGGCGAACCAGCCTGCAACCGGAAATTCCACGTACCCTGGAAGCTCACGTCGCCCACCTTTTTCGAGGCCGTGTAAGGCAGCGGGAAGTTCACGAACAGCGGTTTGTTTTTGCCCACTGCCGCCGTACCGTCATAGGCCTGACCCAGCTTATAACCGGCTGGCAGGAACGTAGAGGGAGCCGGAATATCCGTTGGCTGGGGCTTGGTCGTAAACAGCACCGGATAGATCTGGTTGGCGTATTTGACCGAGTCCACGTAGTTGTAGTTATTGCTGTATTTGATGTTGAGCGTATCAGCCGGTTTCAGTGCGTTACCAGCGTAGGTCGCATCGACACCCACAATCCGGGGGCCATACTTGCAATTGACCATCAGGTTATTGAAGTACCCCCCCCGTGCGCTTTCCTCAAAGTTGATACACCCCCCACGACCATCGGCAGACCGGCGGAAGCCACTGTGGACGATGGTGTTGTTATACATCAGGATATTGGTCTGTGGTTGTGTGCTCGACTGCCCATTGTCCGAGGCTTTGGGGCCGTTAGTGGCCGAGCCAATCACTACATTATAAGCAAAATTTCCCACCGTACCACCTTTGATGTTAAACGCTTCGCCACCCGTAAAGCCGCATTTTTCAAACGTATTGCGCATCAGGTTGACCTTGGCACCAAACGGACGAATCGGGTCATCCACGGCCCCGTAAATCCACGAATCTTCCAGCACCAGCACACCGTCTGAGTTTTTCGTCGTCAGCGTGTAGGCGTTTTTGCCATTGGCCAGGTACGAGATTGGTGAGGTGCCCAGCAGACCGCCGCCAAACTCCAGGTGCGTCCACTTGATCACGATCAGTTTGAAGGTAGTCTCACCCGCAATACCACCCCATTTACCCTGGTAGGCTGGGTCGGTAGTGGGGTCGGCACCCAGCACGTCAGTTTTGGCTGCTACTGAAGCCGGCACGGTGAAGTAAACCGGCTTAGCCTGCGTTCCGAGTGACAGTAACGTGCCTTTTACCACAAAATTCCAGGTGCCTTTGCCATTAAACAACACTTTCACGCCTGGCTGAATCAGCAGGGTGTCGGTCTCATTGATAAACACGTCACCGTTAACGGTATAGGTCGAGTCGGCCAGCAGGGTGCCTTTGATGATACCTGACAGGGGCGTTTTGGTGCTGATAGCCGCACCCACTTTAAACAGTGGTGCCGATACGACCACGTTTTCAGACTGCGTACAAGCCGACAGACCGGCCATTAACACGGCCACCACCAGGGAGGCCAGCGCATTTAAACGAATGGGTTGTTTCATTACTTTAGGTTTTAACAAATTGATTTTTAACGTATTATCGTTTGTACCGCAGCCCCAGCAGATAGTTTTGCTGGAAGAGGTCTTTCTGCACCAGAATCCGGTCGGAGCGGGTTTGGTCGGGCAGGTTGGTGAGCGTGTTGGGTTTCAGAATTTCGACAATGATGGGGTTGTTGAGCAGGTTGGCCGCCTTCACAAACACCGAGAACCGCGCCGCCGACCCGTTGCGCCGGCCAACCCGTTTCTCCGCCGAAAAGTCAACCTGCGACGTACCCCGCTGCCAATAATCCAAATCCTTGTAGGGCGACACGATGTTGATGCGCTTGCCGGTGTAGACCCAGGCCAGTTGCGCATCGAAACCCGTCTGCCCATTTTTGTAAATCAACGAGAGGTTGGCGATGTGGTCTGACTGCCCCTGTAAAGGCCGCGTCTGGCTGGCTTCGGTCGCTACGATACCGCCCGACTCGTCGCGGCCATACACCCGCTTGGTTGTTGTGATGCTCGACTTGGTGAAGGTATAGTTGCCCGTAACGCCCCATTTATTGACGAACTTAGCAAACACCACCTCCACCCCGAAGTTGGTGGCCGTGCCGAAATTGAGCGGCTGGTAGAGAATATTGTTCTGGTTGACCTGGTTAAACCCGTATTCGATGGGGTTCTGAATCAGTTTATAAAACCCGCCAATGAGCAGTTGTTCGTTGCCACCGGGGAAGAGTTCATACCGCAAATCGATGTTGTCGGCCACGGTATGTTTCACCCGTGGGTTGCCCGATTCGTTGTAGTAATCACCTGGAAATAAGGCCGGTACGAGTTCAAAATAGCCGGGTCGGCTGATGCCCCGGAAGTAGGAAAACCGCACGTTTTCGCGGGGCGAGAGCAGGTATTTTAGGTGCAGGCTGGGCAGCACGTCGAGGTAATTGATGGCCCCCGTTTTGCCCTCTGCCGTCACCGGAAGCTGAGACACGTAGGTTTGGCTGGTGCTTTCCAGGCGTACGCCACCCACCCACTGCCAGCGGTCGGCCACCGTGAGCCGCCCCTGTACGTAGCCCGCCGCAATGCGCTCGGTGGCCGTGTAATTGTTGGCGTTGGCACTGTCTGGGTAAGCCAATGACAGGGGCCGGAACGACAGCGTGGCGTCGTTAACGGTGGTGTACTGCTGCCGAACGCCGCCGGGCAAGACCGTAGCCAGGCTATAATCGTTGTAGTAGTTATCGCGGTTTTTGGTGCGAAACAACCCACCCGCCGACAGCTCGAAATTGGGGGCGTAGTTGTAGGTAAAGTTGGCGTAACCGGCCAGGTCGCGGTCGTTGTTGCGGGTCCAGATATAGCCCACCGAGTTGATATACGTGGCCCCCCGCACCGGGTTCTGATTGATGTCAGGTTCGATGCGGTACGTCACGCTCAGGTCCGACCAGCCCGGCGTTTGGCTCCTGGCCTGCGAATACACCGCCGACCAGTTGAACTTTAGTTTCGGCACCAGCACATGGTCACCCTGGAGGGTGGCGTTGGCGATGTTTTGCCGCCGAAAAATGGACCGGTCCGTGGTCGTAATGTCGCCGAACTTGGTCAACTGATCGCCCAGAATGGTACGGTGCAGCTTGTCGTCGAGTTGCATAAACACGCCGTAGAGGCTCAACTTGCTTTGCGGCGAGAGCACATAGTCAAATTTGGCGTTTAGCCCCAGCCGCCCCTGTTCATTGGAATAAACCCGGTCCTGTACGGCATCGATGCTGGGCGTGTTCGGTACGGGGTCGGGGCTGGGCTGCCCGTTGACGGTGAAAAACGTGGACGTGCTACCCCGGTAGTTGTGCTGGTAGCTGCCACCCAGCAAAAAGCCCAGCCGTTTCCTAAAAATCCGGTTGCCAATCGAGAGACTAAATAGCCCGTTGATGGGCGTTGCCACGTTCTGGTAATTCAGCAGTTGCCGCGAAAAGTCACCCGGCTGGGCAGGCACCTGCGTACTACCCGCCACCTCCGACGGCGAACGGAAACTGACCCCCGACGTGCTGAATCCCGAAAACGGCTGGCTGTTGAAAATCTGGCTGTACCCCCCCGCTGCCGTGGCCGTAACAACCAGATAATCAGGAGCCGACTTCATAATCAGGTTGATCGACCCGCCGATGGCGTCGCCCTCCATGTTGGGCGTTAGGGCCTTCACCACCTCCAGCCGCTCGACCAGGTCAGACGGAAAAATATCGAGCGGCACGAAGCGGTTTTTATTGTCGGGGCTGGGAATTTTGATGCCGTTCACCAGCGTGTAATTATACCGCCGGTCCATGCCCCGGATGATGGCAAACTGCCCGTCGCCGGTGCTATTTCGTACCACCGACACGCCCGATACGCGCTGCAACACGTTGGCCACCGTAATGTCGGGCAGGAGCGAAATGGCTTTGGCACCAATGATATTCAGGACGTTGTCGGCCTTCTGTTCTGTTTTGCGGGTGCTGCTCTCGCTCTCGCGTTCTGCTGCCGCCGTCACAGTCACTTCCAGCAGGTCGGTACCTTCGCCGCCCAGAGCTACGTTATGGACCATCGTTTCGCCCGCAACGGCCATTTCCTGGGTCACACTTTTGTAACTAACATAGCTGATAGTCAGCGTGTAGGTGCCTGCGGGAATGGCCTTTAGCTGGTAGCCCCCATCCAGCCCCGTCACGGCTCCCAATCGTATCGAACCGTTGAGCATCACCGTGGCCCCCACTAGCGCCTCGCCGGTTTTGGCATCGGTGATGATCCCTTTCAGCACGGTGGCCTGGGCTGTAAAGGCCGTCAGCGTGAGGAGGAGAAATAAGAAAATATGCTTCATGGTTATTGGCGTCAATCGGGCTCAGTTGCCCTTAATCATCAGTTGTTCGATCTGAAACAGCCCCGGCGCACTGGGGTTGACCGTAACCCGAACGGCGTGCATGTCAGCCTCGCCAAACACCTGCAGCCGGGTGAAATTATCGATGCTCTTTTTCGGCTTGCCGCCCTCCTTCATAGGCTTATCGACCAGAAAAACGTGCGAGTCGCCGTTGACCAATAGCACCGGCTTTTTAAATGCCACCGTCCGGGCGCGAAGCTTGTCGATGAAGTCCGTGAAGGCGTTGGCTTCCTTGCTGTCTTTTGCCGGGTTGAACATGTCGGCATGGACAAATACCACCACGGCCATGTGGTTCTTCTGCACGGCATTGTCGAATACCTCATCGAGCCAGGCGAGGTCGGCTTTGGCCCGACCGTAGTATTCGCTGTTGTCGTGTTCGGGATTGGGGTAGAAGTTGTTATTGGTGCCCACCACATGCGCCGTAGCAAAGCTCACGTTGCCGTTTTCCCAGCGGTTATTCTCCACGTAGGTGTTGAATTCCGGGTGGCGGGCTTGCGACGTAAGGGCCAGTTTCTGCTTCCCAAGGCTGTTTTCACCGTCGAAGAACCGTTTCCGCACCGCCGTCAGCCGCTCGTTGATGTCGTATTTGCCGGGGGCATGTTTGTTGCAGTCCGTCCATTCATTGTCGCCGGGGATATAGACCAGCGGTTTATCGAACTGCCCGAAGTAGGTGTAGATCTTCTGGTAAATGGCATCCGAACATTCCGTTTCACTTGACTTAATGTCGCCTACGTGGACGTTGAATACCTGCGTTTTCTGCGCGTTTACGTCACGAATCAGGTTCTCGAACCGGCCATAATCGGCAGGTAGTGTATAGGGCATATCGCCGAAAACCACGAAGTTAAATGACGGTGTCGGCTGCACACCCGGCTGGGCAACGGCGGCTATTTTCAAGCAAAGGGCGACTAGGATTGCCCGAAAAAACGTTCTTTTCGTACCAGGCAACATCGATTTTTTCACCTTATCGGGTTTTGAAACGAGCAATGACAAACACAATTATTGCTTGGCGGCAGGTCCGTAAATCGACACGCCGAAGGTGCCGGGAACCACGTCGCGGGTGCCTGCTGAGTAGTCGGCTCCGCTCAGGAAAATCCGGTGGGTAGTGCCCCGGTGAACGATGGTTTTCTGCCCCGGTTTGGTGGTCAGTGTCTGCACCACCTGATACTGATCGGGCGTGTCCTGATGAATGATGGTGGCCGTACCCTCTCCGTTCGAGGTGATGACCAACTTCATTTCTTTTTCAAACACCACCCCGTCTACACCCGCGCCGATGGGCAGCGTCTGGATGATTTTGCCCGACACCGCATCCATCACCACCAGCGTTTTGGTTTTGCGGCACACCGAAAACAGCCGGTTTGTGGCGGGGTCTATGGCCAGACCTGTAGCCACTTCATTGGGGGCCAGCGAGAAACGGTGTTTGATGGCCCGCGTGTTAGCGTCGATAGCGATGATCTCGTTGGTGTCTTCGTTGTTGTTATACACCATGCCTTTACCGTCGGCGCAGGCAAATTCGGGAGCCCCGCCCATCTCAATCGTGCCCACAACCTTGTCTGTATTTGCATCGATTACTACTGCATTGCCGCTACCGTTATTGAAAACGAAAATCTGCTTCGTGAACGAATCGTACAGTACGGCGTCGGCTTTTTTACCGGGCACCAGTAGCGTCTGGAGCACCTTAAAATTTTTGTAGTCGAAAACAGTGATGGCGTTGTTGGTGCCGTTAGTGATGTAGCCCTTATTGAGGTCTTTGGCCAACCCGATACCGTGTACACCCGACAGGCTGCTGATCTCGCCAATGGCCTTGTCATTGGTCAGGTCGATCACGTGAACGCGGTCTCCGTGTGAGACAAACAGGCGTTCGCGTTCACCGTCCATTTTCAGGTAGTCCCATTTGCCATCGCCGGGCAAATTGATCTTTTTAACGAACTGATAAGAAGGTACAGTACCTTGTGCGAGTGTGGCAAAATTTGCGAGTAAACAACTGATTATCAGACAATAGTTACGTATAATCATGGGTAGGTGAGTAAGCTACGATGCGTTTGATTGCGCAAAAGTAGACCGACCCATCTACCAATTCTGAACTTCAGAAAAGCATCACGATACGTTAACGGCTAGGATATGATTTCGTAACGGCGCGTTCATGTTGGGGTAATATTTGGGTGTGGTAGACTAAAAATTCCTATCTTAGTCAGGCATGATTGCTGAAAAACCATCCCAAACCTTAATCGACCGGATTCGTGACATTGGCCAACCAGAGGCCGTGCGGCGTTTTTTTGGGTTGCTCAAAGAACTCATCGACATCGTGAACCTGCCCAACGGCGACCCCCGGCTGGCGTTTTCGGTGCGCAAAGGCCGCAAATCCATTTCGGCAGATGTCAACTTCTTCCTGGCCCTACGCCTCCACAAACCCCGCACCGGCGAGGCCGAATATTGGCTCACAATCAAGCGCGATGCCCAGGATAAACTTCGCTCGCTGACCGAAATTGATTTCGCACCCATCACCGAGAAGGCCGATTACGTGTCGGCCATCGTGGGGCATTCGTCGGCGCATTTACTGTACCACCCCGTATTGCGCCGCGCCTGGGAAGATTGCCTGCTGGAGCTGCTGGAGACGCCAAAGCGAGGCCCGCACGTGGCCCGGCACAATACCGATATATACAGTGCCGCTGAAAACGAAGGCTTCCTCACCGACCTCCTGCGCGTAGCCGACAACCCCGATTTGGCCTACGGAACGCTCCGCGACGAGACCGACGATGATAACGCCGTGGCCGAAGATGACGTACCCTACGTACCCGTCCGGCCCGATTTCGCCCAAAATCTGATTTTATATGGCCCACCGGGCACCGGAAAAACCTACCGCGCCCACCAGCTTCTGCGCGGTTTCGACGCCGATGTGGTCACGTTTCACCCGTCGTATGGCTACGAAGAATTTGTGGAGGGTATCCGTCCCGAAGTGCTGGGCGGGCAGGTGAGCTACAAGATCAGGAAGGGGATTTTCTACAAAGCGTGTGTGTCGGCAGCGCAAAAAGCGGGCTACGGCACCCTCGCCGACTGCCTCAACGACACGCCCGAACGCCGCCAACGCAAACTGGCGAACGCCCCGGCGCACATCCTGTTGATCGACGAAATAAACCGCGCCAACGTGGCGAAGGTACTCGGCGACCTTATTTCGCTGCTCGAACCGGGCAAACGACTCGGCGCGGGTGATGAACTCTGGCTCACCCTCCCCTACTCGCAGGAACGGTTTGGCATCCCGGCCAACCTCTACGTGCTGGGCACCATGAACACCACCGACCGCAGCATTGCCCTGCTCGACGTGGCCCTGCGGCGGCGGTTTTCGTTTCAGGAAATGATGCCGTGCTACGATCTGCTGGGCATGGTAGATGGCGTCGATCTGGCCGCGCTGCTGCGCACCATCAACGAACGTATCGAGTTCCTGTTCGACCGCGACCACCTCATCGGCCACGCTTATCTACTTGGTATTCAATCGTATACCAATGTTTGCCTGACATTCCGCGACCAGATTATTCCACTATTGCAGGAGTATTTTTACGACGACTGGCGGAAAATCCAGCTCGTACTGGGCGATAACCGCGCCTGGGGTAAAACCCCCGACCAACGCCTGATTTGGACGAAAAAGCAGTATTCCGTCCCAATGGAACGCGACCTCTTCGGCGAATCACCCGATGACCAGCCCGACGTAACAACCTACGAAATCAACCCGCATTTGCAGTCTGGCCATTTTGATCAGGTACCGGTCGACGCGTTTGTGCGGGTATATACGAAGGGGTAAATGGCGTATTTTCCATCAAACCACTCACCTTATGAAAGCGCTCGTTCTTACCGAATACAACAACTTTGAATTACAGGATCTTGACCAACCCACGCCCTCGCCGAACGAGGTGCTGATTCGGGTGCAGGCGGTGGGCATCTGCGGGTCAGACGTACACGGCATGGACGGCAGCACGGGTCGTCGGGTGCCGCCCATCGTGATGGGCCACGAAGCATCGGGCATCATCGCCGCTGTTGGCCCGGACGTGCGCGAATGGGCCATAGGTGACCGCGTCACGTTCGACTCAACGGTATATCAGTTAGACGATTGGTATAGTCGACGGGGGATGTACAACCTCTCGGATGGGCGCGAAGTAGTGGGTGTTTCCACGCCATTATTTAAGCGGAACGGGGCCTTCGCCGAGTTCGTGACGGTGCCGCAACATATCCTCTACGTCATTCCCGACGGGGTCAGTTTCACGCAGGCCGCGCTGGTGGAACCCGTGGCGGTGGCCCTCCACGCGCTGAGTTTAACGCCGTTGCAGGTCAATGAATCGGCCACGGTGGTGGGCGCGGGCATGATTGGCCTGTTCGTGATTCAGGCCCTGAAACTAGCCGGGGCTAACCCCATCATCGCCATCGACCTCGACGATGACCGCCTCGCGCTGGCCCTGACGCTCGGTGCCACCCACGCCCTCCGCGCCGACTCGCCTGATGTGCCGGGGCAGGTCAAAAGTCTTACCCACGGGCGCGGTTCCGACGTGGCGTTCGAGGTGGTGGGCATTGCGTCAACGGTGCAAACGGCCATCGCCTGCGTTCGAAAAGGGGCCACCGTTACGCTGGTTGGCAATCTTTCGCCTATCATCGAGATACCACTACAGGCCGTGGTGACGCAGCAACTTCGCCTGCAAGGGTCCTGCGCCATCAACGGCGAATACGAAGCCGCCCTCTCCCTGATCGCCTCCGGCAAAATCAACGTCGAAGCCATTTTGAGTGCCGAAGCCCCCCTCACCGCCGGGGCCGACTGGTTCCGCAGGCTCTATAACAAGGAGAAGGGGTTGATTAAAGTGGTGCTGAAGCCGTAATTTCGGTCGCTATTTTTGTTTCATGCACATGCGATCTATCTATTTGCTGCTGAGCCTACTGGCGCTGCTGGCGTTTCGGGCCGACAAACCGGCGTACCTGTTTTATTCGGAGACGGGCAAGACCACATCCTACGAAAAATTACTGAAAGAAGCTGCCGGGGCCGACGTGGTTCTTTTCGGGGAGCTGCACAACAACCCGCTCTGCCACTGGCTGGAGCTGCAACTGGCCAAAGACCTGGCCCAACAGCGGGGAACATCGCTGGTATTTGGGGCCGAGATGTTTGAGGCCGATAACCAGAAAGTACTCTCAGACTACGTAAACGGCCAAACGACCGATACGGAGTTTGCTAAACAGGCCCGCCTCTGGCCCAACTACGACACCGACTATAAACCCCTCGTTGACCTGGCCCGCGACAGGAAACTGGCTTTCGTGGCGACCAATGTGCCCCGCAAGTGGGCCAGTTTGGTAGCCCGGCAGGGGTTGACCGCGCTCGACACCGTGTCGGCAACGGGCAAAGCGCAGATGGCCAAACTACCGCTGGTGGTTGATCTGACCCTGCCCGGCTACAAAGAAATGCTGGGCATGATGGGGTCGCACGGCAGTGAAGCAGCACATGGTGGGGCGTCGGATATGGCCGCCAATTTTGCCCGGGCGCAGGCGCTGAAAGACGCCACGATGGCGCGGTTTATTCTGGAAAACTGGAAGCCCGGTCACACGTTTCTGCACCTCAACGGCGATTTCCACTCCAAAAATTTCGATGGCATTGTTGGCTACCTTCGGCAGCAGAACCCATCTTTGAAAATCGTCACGATCTCATCCGTTGAAGCCGAAGACATCACTAAAGTCAACCGCGACTGGAAAGGCCTGGCCAACTACGTACTGGCCATCCCCGGCGATATGACGAAGACGTATTAAAAGCCCCCTATCCCCTATGACTATTCAATTTATGGGTGCCGCCCGCACCGTAACGGGTAGCAAGCACCTGATTACCACCAACAGCGGCTTCCAGGTATTGCTCGATTGTGGCCTGTTTCAGGGTATCAACACCGACGAACTAAACCAGGCATTTCATTTCAACCCCGCCGACGTTGACGTGCTGGTGGTGTCACACGCGCACATCGACCATACGGGCCTGATTCCCAGACTAGTACGGCAGGGTTTTACCGGACCGATTTATTGCACCCCCGCCACCCTCGACCTGTGCCGGATCATGCTCATGGACAGCGCCCGGATTCAGGTGAAGGATCTGGAACGGGTAAACAAACGCCGCCGGAACCGCAACGAAGCCGAACTGGAGATTCTGTATGACGAGGCCGACGTGCAAAAATCCCTTGACCAGATGCAGGCCGTGGCGTACGGCAAAACCGCATTTCTGAATCAGGAGGTCTCCTTTTTGTATACCGACACCGGGCATTTGCTGGGCAGCGCCGCCATCAGCCTCACCATCAATGAGGCCGATGCCGACGGTAAACCGACCACCAAACACCTCACCTTCAGCGGCGATATTGGCCGCCCTAACGACAAAATCCTGCGCACGTTCGAGACCTTTCCGCAGGCCGATTACATCCTTTGCGAATCGACTTACGGGGCAACCGTCCACGAAACGGAGCCGGACATGAAGGCGCATTTGCTGCGTATTGTGGACGAAACCTGCGTACAGCAAAAGGGCAAATTGCTCATTCCGGCCTTCGCCGTTGACCGCACGCAGGAACTGATTTACGCCCTCGATCAGCTTTCGAGCGAAGGTCGGTTGCCCGTTTTGCCCGTCTACATCGACTCGCCGATGTCGGTGAGTGCGACCACGGTAATGCGCCAGCATGAGGAAGATTTCAACCCCGACATTCTGTCTTACATCAAGAAAGACGGCGACGCGTTCGATTTCCCGAACCTGCATTACATATCAGACGTGGAGCAATCGAAGGCGATTAACACCAAAGAGGAGCCGTGCATCATCATTGCACCGTCGGGTATGGCCGAGGCGGGGCGGATTAAACACCACATCAAAAACAACATCGAAAACCCCACCACCACAATCCTGTTTGTGGGCTATGCCTCGCCCAATAGTCTGGGCGGCGTTTTGAAACGGGGCGACAAGAAGGTGAACATATTCGGCGAACAGTTTGACGTAAACGCCCGCATCGAGATTATGGATTCATTCTCGGCCCACGGCGATTCGGTGGAGATGCTGCAATTTTTAAGCTGCCAAAATCCCGCCACCGTGAAAAACCTCTTCCTCGTCCACGGCGATTATGACAAACAGCAAATCTGGCGCGAAAAACTCATGGCCGCTGGTTTCCAGAACGTTGTCATCCCGGATATGTATGAGAAGGTGAGTTTGTGAGCGATTTTTCCATAAAACCCTTGCAAAAGCCTGCATTGGCCCCTTATCTTTGCAGGCCTAACACGGGGATAGTACCTGCCCAGTGGTTCTGCCGAAGTGGTGAAATTGGTAGACACGCACGTTTCAGGGGCGTGTGTCTTCACGGACATGCGAGTTCGAGTCTCGCCTTCGGCACGTAGAAAGGGCCTTAATTAGCTAAAAGTCAGCTAATTAAGGCCCTTCTTCTTTTTGGCGTGTACGGATTATTGCACTAAGGCGACTGGCACTTAAATTCTGACTTCCTACACCCGCTTCTTTTTCGCCATGGCCGTTGGGGTGGCCTGGCCTTTTTTAGTCATCGTGACGGGGTCCCATTCCACCACTTTTTGCTCGAAATAACTTTCATTACAGGCCAGTACGGGGGCGGCGGCGCGGAAGCCAAAAACGGGGTCTTCGATGGTGCCCTGACTGCCCAGACGCACATTTTTGAAGAAATCGGTGAAGTGCGCTGTGTGGGCATCTTCGTTTTTAGGCGCATCGAAACGGATTTCTTTGGCGGGTTCGGCGGTGCGCGTTTCAGGGGGATATTTGGCGTCGTATTGCTCCTTAAACTGCTGCTTTACGGGTTCGGTGAAGGTGAAAAAGCTGTCGTAGCCACCGTAGCCAGGGGCAACGGGCAACTTCTTTTTGGTCAGAATCAGGTTGTCTTCCGAAAACTCGATCTGCCCTTCGTTGCCAATAATGCGGGTCACGTTGCTGATCTTGCCCGCGTTGGCGAAGTTCACCCGCAACACCATCTGGAAGGCCTCGTGTTCGGGCGTTTTGGGGTAGTCCATCACGCTCGTCATCACGTCGGGCACATCGCGGCCGTCTTTCCAGTAGGCCAGATTTCCCGACGAATAAATGCGCGTTGGCCCCAGCGAATTGGTCACGAAATGCACCCCCGTGATGAGGTGTACGAACAGATCGCCCGCCACGCCGGTGCCGTAGTCTTTGTAATTCCGCCACCGGAAAAACCGCTTGGCGTCGAAGGGGTGTTTGGGGGCATCACCCAGAAAACGGTCCCAATCCAGGGTGGTCAGGGAGGCATCGGGCGGGATGGAGTAGTTCCAGGCCCCGATGGCGTTGAAGCGGTCGTTGTTGGATTCGATGTAGTTGATCTGGCCAATGTCGCCCGCCTGCACCATGCGCTTGGCCTCCTGAAACGATGCACTGCTGATGCGCTGACTGCCCACCTGCATGGTTTTCCCTGACTTCCGCCACGCGTCGATCACGGGTTTGCCTTCGTTGATGTGCTGCACCATTGGTTTTTCGCAGTAGACGTGCTTACCGGCTTTCAGGGCCTCGATGGTGATGTGGTCGTGCCAATGGTCGGGCACCACCACCAGCACCGCATCTACGTCGGGGCGGGCCAGCACTTCGCGGAAATCGCGGGTGGCGAACAAGTCTCTCCCTTGTCCGTAGGCCGTTTTGGCGTGTTCTAAGCGCCCGTCGTAGAGGTCCGAAACGGCCACCAGTTCCACGTCGGGGCTGCGCAGGGCGGCCATCGTGTCGTAGTTGCCCTGAATGCCCATGCCGATGGTGGCAATGCGGATTTTGTCGTTGGGGCTGTTGCCGATCAGGTTTGGAATATAGGCGGGGGCACCCACTACCTTGCCAAAAGCGGTTTGTACGCCCCCCGTAGCGGTCAATGCCGTGGCGGTGGAAAGAGTCTTGATAAACGTCCGACGGGATGGTGTCATGGTGGTCAGTTTGTTTTGGTAAAAAGCGGCGATACCCGCCAACTTACCCCTTGCGAAACAACGGTTTACAGATGTCCATGATTTAGTCATCTTTGCCACGTTACTGCTGTTGGTGACCACCTATCTCTACCCCACCCCGCATGGAAAGTCTGTACATCCTGCTGCTGATTGGCCTGTTTCTATTTATCAATCAGAAATTCGTTGGGTTCAAGGCCCTCCTCGACCAGCAGCACCACGACCTTGGGCAATTACGCAACGACCTACTGGGAAAAGACGCCGGGCAGGTTCCGTCCCTAACAACGGCACCGCCCATTGCCCAAACTAATGAGGCCCCGGCGCTACTTCGGCCTGTACCCGACCGCAACTGGGCGCCTCCCATGACCACGCCCGTGCCGGCACCACAATCGCCCGTTAGCGTACCCATTCTGCCACCGCCCTTGGTGGTGCCACCCGTTCCCGAAGCCGATCTGGTGCCGGTACTGTCTATTTCTGCCCCGGAAACGCCCCCTTCGCCCAAAAAGAACCTCCTCGACGAGTCGCTGCTTGGACCGCCGGTGGCCTATCCGCCCGTCGCCGTGGAAGCCGGGCCATCGTGGTTTCAGCGGTTTCTGACCGAAAACCCGGACATGGAGAAGTTCATCGGCGAGAACCTCATCAACAAAATCGGTATTGCCATTTTGGTGGCGGGCATCGGCTATTTCGTGCGCTTCGCCATTGCCCAGGAGTGGATCGGCGAGGTAGGCCGGGTGCTGATTGGTGTTGTGGCGGGCGGAGGTTTGCTGGCCGTGGCGCACCGCCTCCGCGCCCGGTTTGCCGCCTTCAGTTCGGTGCTGGTAGCGGGCGGATTGTCGGTGTTGTATTTCACCATCGCCATTGCCTTTTCCGATTACAAGATTTTCAGCCAGACGGCGGCATTTGCTATCATGGTGGTGATCACGGGTTTCGCCATCGCGCTGGCCATTGCTTATAACCGCGTCGAACTGGCCGTGATGTCGCTGGTGGGTGGGTTTGCCACGCCGTTTATGGTTAGCAGCGGGCAGGGTAACTACGTGGTGCTGTTTACGTATATCCTCATCCTCGACGTGGGCATGCTGGTGCTATCGGCGTTCAAAAAGTGGCCGCTAGTGCATTGGGTGGCCTATGGCTTCACCATTTTGCTTTTCGGCGGGTGGCTGTCGGCCAAGGTGCTGGATAGTACGCCGGGCCTGCTGACCAACCCGCCCTACGCGGGGGCACTGGTCTTCGCCAGCCTATTCTACGCCGTCTTCGTGGTCCGCAACCTCTTCGACCGGCTCCGCTCCGAATCGACGTTTACGGGGGTTGACATATCGCTTTTCCTGAGCAACACGGCCCTGTATTACGGAGCCGGTATGGCCTTGCTGGCCCACATCGACAAGGGGGCATATCAGGGGCTGTTTACGCTGGTGCTGGGCGTCATCAACTTCGGGTATGCCGCCCTGCTTTTCCGCCGCTCTGCTACCGACACAACGCTGCTGTATTTGCTGATCGGGCTGGTGATTACGTTCGTCAGCCTCACTATTCCGGTGCAGTTAGACGGTAACTACATCACCATGTTCTGGGCGCTGGAGGCCGTGCTGTTGCTCTGGCTGGGTCAGCGGTCGGGCTTGCGAATACCGGCCACGGGTTCGGTGATTGTGTTGGTACTTATGGCCATCAGTCTGGCAATGGACTGGACCAACCTCTACAGCGATTCGACCACGGTATTGCCGGTGCTACTGAACAAAGCGTTTACCACCGGCTTGCTGGCCGTGGCGGGTTTGGCGGGTACGTATACCCTGCTCAGGAAGCAGGAAACGCCCATTTCGTTCTGGGTGGGCGACATGGACGCGGCTCCCTACCGTACGTTTATTGGCTATGCCACGGTAGCTGTTTTGTACCTCGTTGGCCTGCTCGAACTGCGCTATCAACTCGTAACGGCCTACGGGTCAGGGACAAATACCGGCCTGATTTTGGGGACGTATAACCTGCTGGTGGCGTTGGCTGTGCTGACTACAGTACAGCGGTTCGTTACCCTGCCGCGCCTGCGTTTTGCGGCTTTCGTTGGGGTGCTGGCGGTGCTGTATTATATGGTGTATCTGGCCCCCGCCGTGCCCGACTTGCTTTATTTCTATTACGACGGCACCGAGCCAAGCCGCGTAGGTTTCCCGTTTCAGTACGTCAATCTGCTGCTGGTGGCGGGCATCCTATACCTCCTTTTCCGAACCAAACCGCAGCTCACGCCCACCACCCCCATGCTGGAAACCGTCTGGCCGTGGTTTCTGGTAATCACGGTGGTCTACAGCCTCAGTTGGGTGTTGACGGCCAACGTGTTAGCCGTTCATTTTGCCGGAACCGGAATAGCTCGTACGCCCCCACAACAGAGTCTTTTCACGGATGAGTACAATGCCCTGATTCGTCAAATCATCAAGGTAGGCCTGCCCATTTTGTGGGGTGTTTGTGCGTTTGCGTTCATGTATGTGGGCCTCGTGCGCCGCAACCGCATCTACCGCGTGCTGTCGCTGGGCCTGTTTGCGCTGACGTTGGGAAAACTGTTTGTCTACGACATCCGGGGCATTTCCGAAGGTGGCCGCATTGTCGCGTTCATCTCGCTGGGGGCCTTACTGCTCATTATTTCATTTATGTATCAACGCATTAAGCGGTTGGTGCTGGAAAAATGAGTCTTACACCCTTTCCTATGAAACTCCTCCCCTTCCTCCTCCTCGCCAGCCCCGTTCTTGCGCAGTACAAAGCGGATGTGAAACCAACACAACCATCAGGCTATCAACGCATTGACTTATCGTCGGAGGTGCTGGGACGGCTGAATGATCGGCTGGGTGACCTGCGTCTGTATGACGGGCAAAAGCGCGAAGTGCCGTATCTGCTCACCCGGCAGATCGGCACCGATGGCCCGGCATTTTTGCCATTTACGATTGTTGAAAAAACGAGCATCACCCACATAGGCACCACGCTGATTGTCAAACGGCCCAATCAGCAACCCATTCGGGCTGTCAGCGTAGCCATAAAAAACACGGACGTACAGAAATCGGCTTCGTTGAGTGGCAGCCCAGACGGTAAACGCTGGTATGCCCTCGACAACGCCGTATCACTTGGTGGAAAAAGCAGCTCAACCAGCACGGTCTACACCGAAACGCTCTCGTTTCCGCTCACCGATTACCCCCATTTCCGACTCCAAATCGACGATTCTACGGCGGCACCGCTCAACATTGTGCGCATAGGAAGTTACGGCCAAACCACCGCTTCGGCGCAGTATGCACCCATTCCAGGGCTGCGTTTTCGTCAAATCGACAGCAGCGACCAGTACACCTACCTGTTCATTGGTCGCCCCATTCCCGCCCGCATCGACCGGCTCAGTATTCGGGTGGGTAGTCCCGCGCAGTTTCGCCGCCGGGCCGAGTTTGGGCAGGTAGTTAGCCAGACGGTTACTCGAAAACGGGGTCAACGCCGGGTCATGCGTTCGTTCGAGCCGGAGGTGGGTTTTGTGCTCAGTTCAGCGGGCGATACCACTATTCGGCTACCTGGCGTGTTGACCGAAAAGCTGTGCATCCGCATCGCCAATGCCAACGACCCGCCCCTACAAATTCGCGCTGTCGATGCAGCCCAAATCACGACATACCTGGTGGCTAACTTACTGGCAGACAGCACGTATACACTCCAATTCGGTGATAGACAGGCCACCCCGGTCTATGATCTGGCGTATTTCAACGATAAACTGCCCGCCGTTTTGCCAATAGCCACAGTCGGGCCAGTCATTGACCCCAACACCCTCGTTCGCAAGCCGTCACGAAAAATTTCGCCCTATATGCTCTGGTTAGCCATCGGCACGGTACTAGCATTTCTGGGTTATATGAGTTACCAGATGCTGGGGAAAATCAATGAACACAATGGGAGTGGCGGTAGGCAGTAGCAGTTGGCAGATAAACTGACGTTAGCGTAAATGATCCTGCCACATAGCACTACCTTCTGCCAACTGCTACGGCCCACTGCCACTCACTTCACCCCCGTATAAAAGAAATCCAGACTTCCCGCCGGGTCGGGGCTCACGAAGTAGTCGGCTACGTCGATTTTGGCGGCAAGGCTGTCCTGATTCAGGAGGCGGTTGCGGTTCATGCGGTTCATCAGGTCGTAGGGCAGTTGCAGCAGGCGGCGGGGCAGGCGGTGTTGCAGATCCAGAAAATCCCAGCGCGTGAATTTGGCCACCGACGCCTTGTTCTGGGCGTAGTAGGTCATCACGTTGGCGTTACCATGCACCCCCTGCGTTTCCACGGTGGGGAAGTAGGTACCCATCAGGTTTTTGAGTTCATCGGCCACGTATTCGCGGACGTGCCAGGGATTGCGGCTCAGCGAAAACGTCTTGTTGACGGTGGTCAGCAGCAGTTTGCCGCCCGGTTTCAAGACGCGGTAGCATTCCTTCACAAACAGGTCGTCGTTCTCGATGTGCTCGATCACCTGAAACGTCACGATAGAATCGAACGTATTGTCGGGCAGGGCGCTCAGCGGTGGAATGTTAGCCTGAATAAACGTGGCGTTGGGGTAGGCTTTGCTGAGGGCGTTGATGAGGTCGGCGTTTTTATCGATGCCCGTGTAGCTGGTGGCAGCTTCGGTGAGCAGGGCTAGGCCCCGACCCCAGCCACAACCGATTTCCAACACATTGCCGCTCACCCGTTTGGCCGCTTCGACATACGGAAACAGCAGCCGCTGATGAACGGGATTGTCCGACTCAATGTCGGCAGAGGTGATTTCCGTGGTCTTGTACATGGGGCAAAATTACGAAAAAGGGCAGCATAGGCAGCAGCGTTGTAGCGAGTTAAGGCGAGTTAAACAGCGACGTTTGCCACTTCCTAAAAAATGGTCTATTGACCAAACGCTTGCGTTAAATAGTTTTATCTTTAGAACCAATTGAGCTACTTATGGCATCATTTACGGCAACGTTAACTATTTCGGGGGTTCAGGAGCTGGCCATCAATGCCTTCACGATGGACATGCACCAGTCGGCTGATACGCTGGGTAGGCCCGCATCGCCCGTGAGCGGGGGTCAACTGAGCATTACGGTCAACACCACCAACAACCCTATTGTGACGGGCTGGATGATCAACCCCAGTCAGCAGCGCAACGGCAAAATCACGTTCCATGACCTGGTAGGGCGAACCATAAAAGTGATCGAATTTACCAACGCCTACTGCGTCGACATGGAAGAAAATTTTGAGGGCACCGACGACTGGATGCAGATGGAAACGACTATTGTCATCTCGCCCGAAACCATAACCGTCGGCTACATTCCGCACGATAATAACTGGCCCCAAACCGAGGCCACTCATTTATAACGTCAACGTTGTCAACTCATTACGCTTTATCCTATGGCTGCTTCCATTGCTTCCGAATTCTACATCGACGGTATGCCGGGCCACCTGTTGCTGCAATCCTGCGACTACCGCTTCACCCAGCCTACCGACGTAAAAGGCCGCCCCGCCACGGGGGTTCGTTCGGGGCTGATCAACGTGGTGCTCCTCGGCGACGACCATGCCGTACTCACCAACTGGGCGGCGGCTTACCTCAAAGACAAGAATGGCCGCATCGTCTTCAAAGACATCGACGGCCTGGAGCTAAAAACGCTCCACTTCTACGATGCCCACTGCGTGCGCTATTCCGAGTCGTTCGGCACCGGCAGCAGCGTGGCCGCCTACCGCTTCAGCATCGGCATTTCGGCCCGGCTGCTGCAACTCGACAGCCACCTCCACGACAACCTCTGGACCAACCACCTGCGCCACGACTGACGATGCACTACTTCATCAAGACCGTTGGCCCCATCCGCCAGGAGTACCTCACCCAGGTGCTGCTGGGCTACATGAACTACCCCAGCTACCTGCCCAACGCCCAACACGCCGCCGGGAGTGGGGCGCGGCGTTCGTCGCTCTTGCCCGGCTTCCAATCAGCTACGGGGCCGGGTTTCGGGGGGCAAAAGCCCGTTTTTGGGACGCAGAGACCTGTTTTCGGCCCGCCACAGCCTGTTTGGCCTGCTCCCCGCGCTAGTCAATGGCCCGCAGGCCCCTCATTGGCCGCTCCTTTGGGGCCATCCCGCAGCGTGGGTACGCCCATGCAGGCCTTCACGGGCAACGTTGTCACCATCGCCCCCGGCATCAGCCTTCAGCAGATGGGCAACGCGGGGCGCACCTACCAGGATTTGTTTTTCTGGCAACAAGCCGCCGGAGGCCGCACCCAGCTGCTGAGCGTCGTGAGCCGGGGAGCCTTCCACGATTGGCAGACCCTGCCCCACGGCTGGGACAATGCCCACCTGGCCAATACCCAGCCCGTTGATCTGGGCGACTTCCAGCCCGGCGGGTCGCTGACTAAATCGGTGCGCCAGCTCACCCCTGCCCAGAAGCTGGCTCAGGCCATCTACCTCTCCAGGAAGTATGTGGGCGAGGAGGCCAAGACGCTCATTGATGAGCTCACCAGCCCCAGCGCCATCGCCAGCCTGATTGCCTTCGAGGCCATCTACACCATCTCCCTATTTTTCGGGGTGGGCGAGTTGGTCACGGGCCTTGTCGTCATTGCCGGGATCATCTTTGTAGGTGATGTGGTGATCGACATCATCGAGAGTCTGGTGGCCTTTGTCAAGCTGGCCCAGAGAACTTTATTGCTAATTATCCAACACGTTGCCGCTCACCCGTTTAGCTGCTTCGACATACGGAAACAGCAGCCGCTGATGAACGGGATTGTCCGACATAATGTCGGCGGAGGTGATTTCCGTGGTCTTGTACATGGGGCAAAATTACAGGTTGTTGTGCTAATACTATTAGTAACACCTTGGCGCCGTTAGCCCACCGCCATCTTCATGGTATCGTGCCACATGTATGCTGGTAGTGCTTCTTCCAACTGCCAATTGATGCTCATAGGCCGGGTGCCTTCGTGGTTCATGTAGTTGGCCTGTCCCACGAATACGTAACTGAGCGTGATACCATACTCGTTTTGGTTGGCCTCCCGAACAAACAGCAGCATCTGCTTCCCCTGCTCCTGGTGGCGAATGTAGCTCTGACCAGTAGGACTGTTTGGCGAAACTCGGTTTTGCGATTGCCAGTGGAATTGCTCTGGGCTCACGGCATAGTCGTTATACAACGTAGTTGGGGAATAGTCTTTTTCGCTTTTCTGCAACGTCACAAACAACAGTTCGGTGTTTAGTGGGGGCGAATAGGCAACACCTTCCCGCGATGATGACCGGCGCAGGAAGGTGTGCATTCCGAAGGCCGCCAGAATCTGGTCCCGAGTGTAGCGACCGTGAATCTGCAACGGTTGTGCGTAAGGGAGTTCGATTGGTTTTTCGATGACATCGATCTGGTCAATTAACAAACCGAGTAGCTCCTCCATTTCGTCGCACAAAGCGGAATTTTGTCCAATAGCCCGTATACTTTTGGTTAGCTTGTCAAATCGCCCCGCTTCCTGCCAGACGTCGTAGTGTAGCATCAGGCAGTACGTTTGCTCCACCGGTGTCAATGCCTCCACATCAACCGCAAAGCGCTGTCCGGCTAGTTTTTTTACGAACGACAGGTACGTAGCAGACCCGCCAGCAAGCCATTTCAACTTGATAGCACGCGTTATTTCAGCCTCATACGTAGCCGAAAAATTGGGCCAAAAACCTGCCTCAGCACAGAGCCTATACCAACTCCCATGCTTATAGAGCAAGGATAATGGCAGGTGATAAAATTCGGTAAAATGCTTCAGTGACAGAGTCAACGTTGTCTGGTACTGAAACTGACGGATTTGCGTCAGGAGCTGAGCACGGGTAAGGCGCGTAGCCGACCGGATATTCTGGAGAATATACTCTTTAGCCTTCTTTTCCAGAATGATCGAACACCCCAATGGTAAATGCGGAAAATCGCGCTCAACTTCGGTTAGCATCGACGTATTGGTACGTCCCACCAACGCCCGGAATTTATCGTCGAACCGATATTCGGGGCGGGCGTTCCCGACAAAATCGAGTACCGTCACGCATTCCTTCCCATCGCACAATCGCAGCCCACGGCCCAACTGTTGTAGGAATACCGTCAGGCTTTCGGTGGGGCGCAAGAAAAGCAGTGTATCTACTTCGGGAATGTCAATTCCTTCGTTGAAGATATCGACCACAAAAAGGTAGTTGATTGTTTTTGATTGCAGTTGCTGGCGTATAGCGCCACGCTCGTTGACATTGTTGCTGACCAAGTAATTTGCCCGAAACCCCGCCAGCGTAAGTTTCTCAGCCATGTACTGCGCGTGTTGCTGGGTAGCACAGAAACCCAGCGCCCGCACATCGTGAGGGTCATTGAGGTACTTCTCCATTTGATGTACAATCTGCCCTACGCGTACATCATTGGCCGTGTACAGGCGCGTCAGTTCGCCAGGCACGTACCGCCCGTTTTGCCAGCGCACTCCCGATAAATCAACGGTGTCAGTAAGGCCAAAATATTGAAATGGGCAGAGTAGCTTTCGGTTGAGAGCCTCAGGTAGCCGAATCTCTGCCGCAATGGTATCACAAAAATCAGCCAGAATATCGACCCCATCGTTTCGTTCGGGTGTGGCGGTTAGACCAAGTAATATTGTCGGATTGAAGCGCTTTAAAATGGGTCGGTAGCTGTTAGCCACAATGTGGTGTACCTCGTCAATGACGATGAAGTCATAAAAGTCATGCTTCAGTGGCAATTGGTCGATGACATTATTCAGCGTTTGTACGGAAGCGAACACATGATCGTATCGATCAGGCACGAGGCCGTCAACCCATAGTTCACCAAAATTGGCGTCGCGCAGGATACCCCGAAACGTGGCCAGGGCCTGTTCAAGAATTTCCTTTCGGTGAGCCACAAAAAGCAACCTTGCCGACGTACTTCCCTGACGAAACCGTTTATAATCAAACGCCGACAGTACTGTTTTACCAGTCCCTGTAGCCGCAACTACCAAGTTCCGAAAGCGATGGTGTACAGTTCGCTCGGCCTGCAACCGTTCCAGGATTTCCTGCTGAAAGGGATAAGGGCGCAGATCAAAATAAGTGATCGCGTCGGTATTCTTCGCCGACTGTTGCCGAAGGGCTGCCTTGAGTTTAGGTACGTCGTGGGCACCGTCGAACGGCTCAAATTCGGTGTTTTGCCAGTACGTATCAAACGTCTTTCTGAATTTATCAATCAGGTGCGACACCTCACGGGTGGTGAGTTTTAGGTTCCATTCTAAGCCACTTGTCAGCGCTGATTTGGAGATATTTGACGAGCCGATGTAGCCCGTATGGAAACCTGAGTTACGCAGAAACAGGTACGCTTTGGCGTGTAGACGCTCGTTGTCGGTGTTGTACGACACCCGCACATCGGTGTTGCGCAAACCAGCCAAAAACTCAACCGCTTTCAGGTCCGTGGCGCCCATGTATGAGGTAGTAATCACCCTGAGCCGCCGCCCACTTTCGGTAAATTCTTTAAGCTCCCGTTCAAAAATGCGGATGCCCGTCCATTTAATAAACGATACCAGAAAGCAAATCTCATCCGCCGAACGAATTTCTTTTCGTAGCTCTGTATCGAGCGAAACACCACTATTATTGCCCGTAAAAAGCTCACTTTGCGTGAGCCGCGTTACCGGGGTTATTTCATTCACATAGGCATCAAAGTTGGTGAAGGGAGCGTTGCTTTTAGGGAACACGGCGGCCAGGATCCTTCCTTCAACGTGCACCAGATCGTCGTTGAAAGCGTCATCACTCAGTTCGTCGCGTAGCAGCAGGATGATTCGGTTAGCCAGTTCAATTTGCCGTTCCAGGCTGTTCTCACCGCTGATGTCAGCCAAAGCAACCCTAATAACACGACTCAGGTAGTTGGTTAAGTGATGGGCCGCTTCAGCCCGGTCTATGGGGTGATCTTTTATCCAAAAAGCACTGCGGTCAAGTTCGTTGAGTTTGACATGAATGAGCTGGCTTATTAGCTGTTCGTAGAGGCCGGACGGGAACATACATGATTGGGGAACACAACGAGCTTATCAGTAAGCTCGTTGTGACTAAATATAGCTTAAACGATGCAATAAATACGCGGTCACAAGTGCATGACTAAGAATACGATTCTACTTGGTGGCCAAGATTCTCTGTTCCAGTCTGTGCAATCTGGCTATAACTCGGTGTTATGGGCCAGAGCGTTAACTTTGCACTATGATTACGATCCGCGAGAGGCCGATTACCCATTGGTTGCCCATTACGAAAAAAGAGGTTGAACAGCGTGGCTGGGACGACGTAGACGTGATCCTGATTTCAGGCGATGCCTACGTAGACCACCCCTCGTTTGGTACCGCCGTCATTGGCCGAATCATTGAGAGTGAGGGCTTTAGGGTTGCCATTATTCCCCAGCCTAACTGGCGCGATGACCTCCGCGATTTCAAAAAGCTGGGCAAACCGAAGTACTTCTTCGGCGTTACCGCTGGTTGTATGGACTCGATGGTGAACCACTACACGGCCAATAAACGCCTGCGTTCCAACGACTCCTATACGCCCGGTGGGGAGGCTGGTTTCCGGCCCGACTACGCCACCACGGTCTACACCAAAATCCTCAAAGACATCTACCCCGACGTACCTGTGCTCATCGGTGGTATTGAGGCCTCGCTTCGGCGCGTCACCCACTACGATTATTGGGCCGACCGACTGATGCCCACGATCCTGGAAGATTCCGGGGCTGATTTGCTGGTCTACGGCATGGGCGAACAACCCCTGCGCGAGATTCTGCGGCTGGTGAAAAGCGGCGTGCCCCTCAACGAGATCCGCAACGTGAACCAGATCGCCTATATGGATAACACGCCCGTTGTACCAGCCCACGAAACGTGGTCTACGGTATCACTGGCGAGCCATGAGGTGTGTTTACAGGACAAAATCAAGTATGCGTCGAACTTCAAAATCGTCGAAGTCGAGTCCAACAAGTGGCAGGCAAACCGGATTGTGCAGCCCGTAGGCAAGCGGACGCTGGTGATTAACCCGCCGTTTAAGACGATGGACGAAGCCGAAATGGACCGCTCGTTCGACCTGCCCTATACGCGTCTCCCCCACCCCAAATACAAAAATCGTGGACCTATTCCGGCCTACGACATGATCAAGTTTTCGGTCAATATGCACCGGGGTTGTTTTGGCGGTTGCAGCTTCTGCACTATCTCGGCGCATCAGGGCAAATTCGTGGCGTCACGGTCGGAAGAGTCGATCATGAAGGAGGTCGACGAGATTGCGAAACACCCCGAATTCAAAGGCTACATTTCCGATTTGGGAGGCCCCTCGGCCAACATGTACCGGATGAAGGGCAAAGACGAGTCGATCTGCGCCCGGTGTCAGGCCCCAAGCTGCATCAACCCGGTTATCTGCTCGAACCTGGATACGTCGCACAAGCCGCTGACGAGCATTTACCAGAAAGTAGACGCTCACCCCGACATCAAAAAAGCCTTCGTCGGTTCTGGCGTTCGCTACGATTTGCTGGTCGATGATTTCAACAAAAACAACGCCGACGGCAACCACGACGAGTACATGGAGCAGCTGGTGACGCGCCACGTATCGGGCCGGTTGAAAGTGGCTCCAGAGCACACGTCGGATGCCACGCTGAAGGTGATGCGCAAGCCGTCGTTCAAGTATTTCAAGAAGTTCAAGGCTAAGTATGACCAGATTCAGGACAAGCATAACCTCAATCAGCCGCTGATTCCGTACTTCATCAGCTCGCACCCCGGCTGCGAAGAGCAGGACATGGCCAACCTCGCCGCCGAAACCAAAGACCTGGGTTTCCGGCTGGAGCAGGTGCAGGATTTCACGCCTACCCCTATGACCGTGGCCGAGGTGATCTACTACACTGGCGTACACCCCTACACGCTGCAACCGGTATACACAGCTAAAACGCGCGAGGAAAAGCAGAACCAGAACAACTACTTTTTCTGGTACAAGCCAGAGTTTAAGCGCTGGATCAAAAATCGGCTCACGAAGCTGAAACAGAACGATTTAGCCAAGCGACTCGTGAGTGATTATCAGCCCAATTACGCGCAGGAAAATGCCCAGGCCAGAGCCAAAAAAGGCGGGAGTACTATCAAGAAAAGGTAGGTTGCGCCAACCAAACGAAACGACCTCAGTTTTTCGTTAATAATGGACGTATGACAACGGCGGGTTGAAACCCGCTATCGTCCGAAAGCACGTCAAATTTTTCGCTCTTATGCGTCACGTCCACATACTTCTGCTTCTTGCTCTGGCAACTGCCTGCGCTCCGTCGAAACCACAGTTTCCGTTGCCTACGGCCCGCGACCGCGTTGAAACGCCCGCCACGGCTGCCCGGCAAACCGACGTGCGGCAGGCCGAACCCCGCCCATCATCGCGACCCACGGTTCGCAGCACGCCTGCTCCATCTACGCCCATGAGTAATGCGCCCACGGCTACCGAGCCGGTGGCCAGCGAATGGACCGTTACGGCTATCAAGGGTAAATTTCTGGCCATCGACACCACCGGTGCGCGGGTGTTTTTGAACGTGACGACTAATCAACCAAATGGCCAGTCAATGTCGGTGGCTACCTTTCAGGAGCGGTTTATCGTGAATTACGTCATGTACCCCGACTACAATAACCGCGAACGGCTGGGTTATGGCAACGTACCCATCACACCCGAATCGATCATGCGCGAAGGGGATCATTTGCGGCTTACGTTCCAGATTGCCCGCCCAAAAGGCGCTACCAACGCGGTGCTGCTGACTGAAATTTCGGAGTCGGCAACGGGTAAAAAAGCCCTGAATGACTTGCCTATGCGGTTTAAGCCCACCAAACTGTCGGATCAGTTTGCCGTATATGGCGCCAATGGGCAGATGCCCCTGTTGCGTAACTTTGTGCAGGTGCAGGATACCATCACCATCCGCGACGTGAACAAGACGCCGCAGACGCTGACTGTTTTTCGCTACAAACACGAGTTCGACCCGGCATTGCCACCCATGAGTTCGTCGCAACGCCCCGCCCCGCGCACCCTGGAAGTAGATACGGTGATGACCGTGCGTACTAACGAACCCATCCGATTACCCGGCGAAGGCTTGTACTATTTTGTGGCCGATACCAACGACGTGGCCGGTATTGGGCTGGTGGTAACCGACGCCCGTTTCCCGCGCATGACCCGCCCAGAACGCCTCATCAGGCCGCTGCTGTACATGAGCACCGGCACCGAAATGGCCGAACTGAACGGTGCAAAGGAAGCAAAAAAGGCGCTGGACCGCTATTGGCTGTCGCTGATGTCGGGCAGCGAAGAGGTGGCAAAAAAGGCCATCAGAGCCTATTATGGGCGGGTGGAAGAAGCTAACCAGTTGTTTACCACCTACAAAGAAGGCTGGAAAACCGACAAGGGAATGATTTACATCATTCTGGGTGCCCCCGACCGGGTGCAGCGAAGCCGAGACCGCGAAGTGTGGGTCTTTAACCGCCGCAACAACCAGTCGGAAGTGAATTTTACCTTTAATAGAAAGCAAAATCAATTTGTCGATGACCATTACGAGCTGGTACGTTACGAAGAATTCCGCCCCGTTTGGTTCCCGATTGTCGAAGCATGGAGAACCGGCGCAATACGCGACTAAATAAACCCACCCCCCGTCCCGATGATGCATCGGATGAGGCCGCCGACGCCCGCCGTCCCCGCGATTTTACCCGTTCAGAACCTGAACAACCCGATGCCGACCGCAGCCAGTCGCCGGTAGGTCGGTCACGCCCGTCGTCGGCTAGTGAGTCTGATGATGAAGCCCACGCCCGCCCCGAAATAACTGGCGATGAACGTCGTCCCCATACTACTGATCGTGGTAATGACCGTTACCCCAAACGCCCCCAATCGGGTGGCGACAAAGGGCGGTCAGGTGGCTATAAATCAGGTGGCTCTGACCAAAAGAAGCCATATAACTCTGGCCCGGGTGGGAGCCGTCCTAACCAAGGTCGCGATGGCAACGACAGACCCAAGCGCGAGTACTACCCGAAAGACGAAAATAGCACCGGCCCATCTTCGGAAGAGATGGTGTACGGCATTCAGTCGGTGATCGAGACGTTGAAATCCGATCAGCAGATTGACAAGCTGTATATGGAAATCGGAATGAGCAATCCTGATATTCAAAACCTTGCGTTCCAGAACCGGGTGACCATTCAGCGGGTGCCGCGCGAAAAGCTGGATCGGCTGACGCGCAAAAACCACCAGGGCGTCGTATGCTTGGTAGCCGCCGTGACCTACGTGAAGCTCTCGAACGTGATGGCCGACGTACACGAGCGCGGCGAAACCCCGTTCCTGCTTCTCCTTGACCGCATCACCGACGTGCGCAACTTCGGGGCCATTGCCCGCACGGCCGAATGCGCTGGCGTTCAGTGCATTGTCATTCCCGGAAAAGGGTCAGCGGCCATCAATTCCGACGCCATGAAAACGTCGTCGGGTGCATTGAACCACATCTCGGTCTGCCGCGAATTTGATTTGGTCGATACCATTGCGTTCCTGCAAAAATCGGGGGTGCAAGTGGTCGCCTGTACCGAAAAATCGCACCGCGATCTGTACACGCTCAACAACGACCTCACGGGGCCGCTGGCCATTGTGATGGGTTCGGAAGAAGACGGCATCTCGCCTGAAATTCTCCGTGCGGTAGACGGACACATCAAGATTCCGCTCCTTGGTTCAGTTGGCTCCCTCAACGTATCCGTTGCTACGGGCGTGATGCTGTATGAAGTGGTGCGGCAGCGGAGCGTAAGTAATTAAGAGTTAAAAATGACGGTTCCGGTTCGGACCAACGCAAGAGCGAGTCCTTTTGCGTTGGTCCGAACCGGAACCGTCATTTTTAACTCTTAATTACTTACGCCTTCTTGCTCTTTTTAGAGCCGCCTTTCTTTCCGCCTTTGGCGGGGCCTGAACCGGGCGTGCCGTCGAGGGTATTAATCCAGCCGGCCAGTTTCAGCGCATCCTCTTTGGGCACTTGCTTCATGGGTGCCATCGCAATGTATCCCGGCCAGTTGGTTGGCTTGGGGGCGTAGATCAACTCCACCATCTGTTCGTTGGTGTAGTTGCGCTTGGCCACGTCTTTGTAGGCGGGACCGACGAGCCTCGCCTCGACACGGTGGCAGGCGATACAGGTATATTTTGTCATCAGGGCTTTCATGTCATCAGGAATATTGTCCTGCGCCTGTGCCGAGAGAGATGCCGTGGCCAAACTGGCAGTGGCGAGAAGGAATCCTAACGCTTTTTTCATCGGTAACGATTGATTGGCAAATGGGTTGAAAGCAACTGGTTGTATTAGTTATGAACAGGCTGTAAAGGTAAATAGACAGCGCGGAAGCTAAAAGTCGTGCCGAATGACACTCACTAAACGTTAATAAGACCCATTTTTACCCAAAAGGTTTAAGGAATGGTCAAAAACTGGTCGTTGAACGCCCAGCGTTGCCCGCCTGTTTCCCCAACATGAAAACCTACGATTTCAAACCATACCATCTCCGGTCGATCAACGCGGCCACCCCCGACGAACGGGCTGCTATCAATCAGGAGTTAAAAGACCGCTATGCCTCCCTGCCTGATGACGAAAAAGCCAATTTTAACCAGCAGCTACAGGCGTTTCTGAACCAAACGATGGGCCGTACCAAGTCTGATTATGAATCGGTTAAGGGCGGGACGGAGTGAAGGGATTGGGGTCTTTTAGCCAGTAGTTATACAAGGTATGGCGAAGGCCCAGCGGCTCGCCGGTCACCGGCCGTAACGTCGGTAGAAAAAGGGGAAGTCGCCAGGGTCTTCTAAGCCCCAGCGGGGCGAAACGTGCGTTTGGTTTAGCCTTTCATGTTACGCCCCGCTGGGGCTTAATTGCCTCTGAGGCATTATACTTTTCTACCGACGTTACGGCCGGTGACCGGCGAGCCGCTGGGCCTTCGCGCTCCCCCAAGCCTTACTATTACTGCGGCTGAAATTCCGAATTGGTGATGAATTGAAGATCAGTCAGAGAACGCAGAAACTGAACCAAATCGGCTTGTTCTGCCGCCGTCAGCGGAATACCGATCTGGCCATTTTTCTTCAGCAACGGGTCGAGTTGCGGGTTGTCCTGAATGCCGGTAGCATAGTGGTTCACCACCTGCTCCAGGGTCTGAAAACGGCCATCGTGCATGTAGGGAAACGTGCGCTCGATGTTGCGCAGGCTGGGTACTTTGAACTTGTAGGCGTCGGTATCCTGCGCCGTGATGATGGCCCGGCCCCGGTCGTCGATTTTGACATTGGCCAGGCGTGGCAGGCCGTTGTTGCGATAGTCGCCGCTGGTGAATAAAGAGCCCGCATGGCACCCCGCACAATTGGTTTGAAACAGCACCATGCCGCGTTGCGCGGCATCAGATAAACTAGCTCCTGCCTCCTTCCGGGCGTACTTGTCGTAGGGTGAATTGGCCGATACCATCGTTAATAAAAACTGCGAAATCGACTTCAGAAACCGCTCTGTCGTGACCGTATCGGAGCCGTAAGCCGCCTGAAACAAAGGCCGGTAACGGCTACTTTTCTGCACCTTCGCCAGCACGTTGCTCATCGTCTCGCCCATTTCGGTGGGGTTCTGGATGGGCGCAATCGGCAACAGGTCGAGGTCGGTAATACCACCATCCCAAAAGAAGGTTTTGCCCCACGCCATATTGAAAATACCCGGCACGTTGCGGGTACCGATCTGGTCGCGGATGCCGTGGCTGAGGGGATGGTCGGTGTGGGCAAAGGCAGTGAACGGCGAGTGGCAAAAGGCGCAGGTGATGGTACCGTCTTTGGACAGCGTGGCATCATAAAACAGGGCCTTGCCCAGGGCCACGCCTTCTACCGTCAGCGGATTTTTGGTCAGGTCATAGACCGGATCGGGAAAATTGGCGGGCTTTTTCCACGGGTATGGCGTGGTGGTAAAGGCGGGTGGCGTGGGCACAACTACCCCATTACCAGCCGAATTTTTGCACGACACCGCCAGCCAGACACTCAGGCTGAGTGCCAGCGACAGGCTCGTGAGCAGCCTGCGCTTTCCCATAAAGTCCGCGCAGAACTTCATCATGACGTTCATTGCGCAACCGATGAAGAACCTCCATAGGAAAACATGGTGGCGTAGTTGTTGGCAATCGTGGCCGAAAACGGCGATACCATCACGTCGGGGTAATCGGCGATTTTGAACGGCGTTGGTCCGTCGAACAGCTTACCCGCATCAACAGTGATGTAGAGCAAGGTTTTCAGCGTTGGCCCAACAGACAGCCGTGGGCCTGGCGGTAGGCTGGGAATGGAACCCAACGGCACGCGGATGGTGCGGAGATTATTGATCGTTTTCGACTGGTAGCCGCCGTACAAACCGATATGATAGCGGAAGTTGCGCAGACCAGTGGCATCCTGCGGGGCCTGTGGCGAGGTGCCTTCCAGTTTCAGGTGGATATAGCCCGTGTTCCAGTCCCAATACATACCGCTGGTGTGGCTGCTGCCGGGATCGAGCACGCCTTTTCGTTTGCTGATGTCGGCGGTGTTGCGGAGGCTATCGACCCCCACCATGTACTCGATTTGGGCATAATCGCCCGCCGGAATACCCGCAATGGTAAGCGACTGTGACGTGGGGTCGCTGCTGCGGATCAGGAAATAATTATTGTCCTGCGGCACGGTATAGGCAGAGCCGTCGGACCGGATGAACCGTATGTTGCTGATGAAATAATCGAATTTCGAGACGGTGAACTGCTCGCCCGACTTGTTAATATAGGTAGCCGTGTTGAGGGTTAACGCGTTGCCATTCACCTGATTAACAAAGCTCACATTGACCACCCCGACCTGCTGATCGATGTTGTTCGACTTACAGGCTACCAGCAAACCCAGCAGCACAACGAGTAAGGAAAGACGGCGCATAACAGGTTAGTTTAGTGTTGTTTTTATAACGAAGAAGGGGGAATGAACGATGCAAAATGGATAGGGTAAAATGTACAGTCAAAATTCCCACCACCGGCTGTTTGGCAACGCTTTTCCCAGCACCACGGGTTCGCCGATTTTGGGGGTGGTAAGTTGGATGGAGTCGGCGGGGTTCATGGCTTTCGTGAGCAGGCGGATGGGTTCATTCCAGGGGTGGAACGCCAGGGCGAATTTGCCCCAATGCACGGGCATCAGCACGCGGGTGTTCAGGTCGCGGGCGGCCTGCGGCAGTTCTTCGGGGAACATATGAATACTGGGCCAGTCGCGGCCATATTGCCCGCATTCGAGCAGGGCGAAATCGAAGGGACCATATTGCTGACCAATCCTGGCAAAGTGGGGTCCATAGCCCGAATCACCCCCCAGAAACAGCCGTTGGGCGTTGAGATCCAGCACAAACGCACTCCACAACGACTGCCCGCGCTTGACCCCTCGCCCCGAAAAGTGCCTTGCCGGTACCGCCGTGACCGAAAACCCCTCCGATACATCCACCGACTCGTCCCAGTCGAGTTCAGTAATGCGGGTGGGGTCGTAGCCCCAGCGTTCGAGGTGGGCACCCACGCCCAGCGACGTTATTACGCGTTTGACTTTGTCGCGCAGGGCCACCAGCGTTTCATAGTCGAGGTGGTCATAGTGGTCGTGGGTGATGATGAGCAGGTCGATGGGCGGTATATCGGCCACGCCATAGGTGCTGGTGCCTGGAAATGCTTTACCGAAAAGTGCTACCGGCGAGGCATGACCCGAAAACACCGGATCGACAAGTACCGTGGTTTGGCCCGATTTGATCAGGTACGACGAGTGCCCGAACCAAACAATACTGGTGGCCTTATCGGTCAGGGCGTTCAGATCAGTTTTCACCGAAGGCAGCGGTTGCTTCGGCTCCAGATCGGCGGGTTTCCTGAAATTGTCGCCAACCCAATTCCAGTATGACGCGCCGGGCCGCATCACGTCGGTGGGTACCGGGTTTTGAAACGAGCCGTCGCGGTAGTTTTTGGAAGCCTGCACCCGTCTCAGGCGGTCGGCGGTGGGGGCCGAGCCAAAAACGGCGGTTTGCATAAAGAGCCAGACCCCCGCGGCCAGCAAAATCAGGACACAAAGAGCGATAATCATACTGCGTTTCAGACGATTCATGGCCGCAAAGGTACGGCGGCAGCGAGGCTCTGCGCGTGTTGCGTGGATTGAGACTATGTTGGTTTAGCTTGAGAGTGGCCAGTGGCACTCATTGACCCGTTACCTGTTTTACATATCGTTTGGCTCTTCGGGACGGGCCAGCATGAAGACTACGAAGCTGAACACCAGTACCCCAGCACCACTCAAGAGCAGCACAAAAACAGTCAGATTGAAATCGTCGTTGGGCTGGATAGATCCTCGCCGGGCCAATAGGTATCCCACCCGCACCATGAGGGCGAAAGCCGTCAGGGCAGACCCGACCACAATCAGCCACAGCACGGCGGGCACCCGAAACCAGCGCCAGCCCACCACCCGGCCATCTGGCGAAACATATGTTTTTGCTTTCTTTTCCATAAAGTGGAAGTTTTATTGGGTAGACCCCAATTTACCCATCTTTGCCCAAAAAATCCGTATCCAATGCCGCACGACCATAACCACGATCATAACCATTCGCCCGTCATTACCAACGTGAGCCGCACGCTGATCATTGGCGCGGTGCTGAACATTACCTATGTTATCGTGGAATTCGGGATGGGGTTGTACACCCAATCCCTGGCCCTGATGGCCGACGCCGGGCATAACCTCTCCGACGTAGCGGGGCTGTTGCTATCGCTGCTGGCCTTCCGGCTGGCGAAGGTAAAATCGAGCCGGACGTTTACGTATGGGTTTCGGAAAAGTACGGTGCTGGCCTCGCTCACCAACGCGGTGTTGCTGCTGGTGGCCGTGGGGGGCATTTTGCTCGAAAGTATCCAGCGGTTTCGGCACCCCGAACCCGTCATGGGCGGGCTGGTGGCGTGGGTGGCGGCGTTGGGCATCGGCATCAACGCGGCATCGGCATTGCTGTTTTTCCGCCAAAAAGACCACGACCTCAACATGCGCGGGGCCTATCTACACCTGCTCTCCGACGCGCTTGTATCCGTCGCTGTGGTGATTTCTGGCATCGTTATCAGCTACACAAACTGGCTCTGGCTCGACCCGGCTATGGGCATCCTAGTGGCCATTGTCATCTTAGTTGGCACATGGCGCTTGCTCACCGACAGCCTGCGTCTCAGCCTCGACGGGGTGCCCACCAACATCGAACTCGCCGACGTACAGGCCGAAATCACCGCCGTAGCCGGGGTCGAAAAGGTGCATCACGTGCATATCTGGGCCATGAGTACCACCGAAAATGCCCTTACGGCTCACCTCGTGCTGCAACCCGGCCTTACCAATGACCAGATCATGACCATCCGCAAAGAAGTCCGCCACGAACTGGAACACCTCAACATCACCCACGCCACGCTGGAAGTGGAATAAATGGGAACCCTTACCCTTTTAAAACCGATACGTCACGCTCGCCGTGTATTGGCTGGGCAGCACGGGGCGGGCGAAAACGGGGGAGCCGAGGGCATTGAGGACATTAATGTCCGTGCCGCGCAACACCGTGCCGTCAGGGCGTTTAATGCCGCCTACGGCCACGTCTTCGAGGGTGGTACCCTGCAAGCCATAGCCGTTGAAAAGCAGGATGCCCGCGCTGTTGAGCACGTTTGTCACCTGCGCCGAAAGGGCCAGTTTCGGGGTAATATCGCCCGAAACACCCGCCGATAGAATGCCGTAGGCGGGTAGCTGAATGCTGTTGCGGCGGTTACCCTGCCGTTCACTGAACCAGCGGTAATTCACATACGGACTGAACCGGCCAATGCGGTACGACGGCGTGAGGTCGATCATGATTGGGGCCACGTCTTTGACGCGGTGCCCGGCAAAGCTTTCGGTGAAAATGTTGGTCACGTCCACGGTGTTCACGTAGGTCAGGCGGGCATATTTCGCATCCTGAAAGGTGGCGTGGGCACGTATCGAAAAGCGATTTGTCAGGTTCAGCGCCGTTTCAATTTCCAGGCCCAGGGTACGGGTGGCGTTGAAGGTCGGGTCGGTGAAAAAGCTGCTCGCCCCGCTGATGACGAAGAGTTGCAACAGCGCATTGTCCAGATAGCTATAAAACGCCGTGGCCGAAATAGACGCTTTCCGACCGTTGCGTTTAAACCCCAGTTCGGCCTGCGTGACAGTCTCCACGGCCCCTTTTTTATCGAGGGGGATGTTCACGAAATTATTGGCGTAATAGTCCAGTTCGGGCGCTTTATTGCCCCGCGACACCCGCAGATAACCCGCCGTATTGTCCGTCAGTTTGTAATTCGCCCCCGCCGACCATGACAAATAATCATACAAAAAGCCGGGACCGTCGCCGTTCACGTCGGCGTTGGTGAGCGTAGCCACCGGCTTACCCGTTGCCGAGGAAACCGTGTACGACGACCCATAGTCGAACAGGACACCGTTATACACGCGGGTGTTAGTGTTGTAAGTCGTGAGCGGGTTGCGGTCCAGGCCACCCAGCCCAAACAGAGCCAACGCTGACTGCCAGCCCTGTTTGTTGCCCGTTTGCCGCACGCGTTCGTAGCGCAACCCCAGGTCCAGCGTTAAGCGGTCGGTCACTTTCCAAATGTCATTGATATAATAGGCCCCCAACTGCGACACGTTGTGGGTGAGTGTATAAGCCAGTCCGCTGTGGAGCGAAAACCCAGCAGCGTCGGTGGCGTTGAATCGGCCCGTACCAAACAGCGGTCCGTAGGTAGCATTCAAGGTGGGGTCGTTGGCCACAAGGGCGGGGGCCGTGGCAGGCTGCGGAAAGTCGATCCGCACGGCGCGGGGGTGCGACCCCAGCGTAGTGATCACCCCGTCGGCATACCAGCGCGTGTCAATCGCCGTGCGCGACTGGTAGGTACCAAACGTGAGTTGGTGGCCCCGGATTTCTTTGGTCAGATTCAGCGAGCCAATCTGGTCCTGCACGTTATGGTAGAATGACAACGGGGCGGTGCTGAACAGGAAATTTCCGAGTTTATTGGCCACTGTGGGGTCCAGTTGGCCGTTTTTCACCCGCGCCAGCACCTCGCCGGTTTTGGCATCGTAATACGTTGGCGAAAGCAGGCTGGGCACCAGCGCCGCCGTCAGGGCGGCCTGCACGTCGGCCCGTTGCGCGGCGGGTACGCCCGCGTAGGCGGCGGCTCCAATCAGCGTGGCCGAGCCATACTGGAGATAACCCAACTGCGCGGGCAGGGTTGCCGTGGCTCCCAGAATAGGCACCGTAGGCAACACCGTGCTGCCCTGATACTGGATATACGCCTGATCGAAACCGGATACTTTGGCCCGCGCCCCCAGGCCCCAGCCTTTGCCGAGGTCGTAGCTGAAATCGAAGCCGCCCAAATACGTTTTGTTGTGAATGGCGTCAGGGGCGTTGAACGTCCGCAGGGGTACGCTGCCCACATTGTCGGTGCGTACCTGATCGGCCAGGGGAATCTGCGAAGTCACGTCGATGAATGTGGTCGAGTAATTGATATCGACCGGATCGGTGCCGCCCGCGTAGCCCGCCGTCAGGGTGTTGTTGAGCGGAATGTCTTTGAAAAACGTGTTGCGGTCGTCC
Organism: Cytophagales bacterium; assembly: GCA_038230755.1. Taxonomy (GTDB): domain Bacteria; phylum Bacteroidota; class Bacteroidia; order Cytophagales; family Spirosomataceae; genus Fibrella. Next base: position 43,493 of record JBBRMP010000004.1, read on the forward strand.
AGGTATTTGCCGTAGATTTTCAAATTACCCCGTCCGTTAGCAAATACGTTGTTGACGTTAGCCCGAATTTGTCCGCCGTCATTCGCCAGGAACGGCGTGTTTCGCGCGCCCCCGTCAGCCCGGTAAAACCCGCCGACGTGGTACGTCCAGCCCTTGGCCAGTGGCCCGCCAAATTCGGCGTCAATGCGGCCCAGCCCCTTGCCATTCCCGTAGAAACCGCCCGTGGTTCGCACCGATCCACTGAACGTGGGCCCACCCGTTTTGGAGATAAAATTGAAAATCCCCCCCGGCGAGTTGGCCGACGTGATTGCCGCCGAACCACCCCGGATGGCTTCGAGGCGGGCGGTGCTGAGGTCGGTACGCTGGAACATATCAATCAGCACAAAACCCATCTGCGCGCCCATCACGGGTAGGCCCTCTTCCTGCAAACTCACGTACTGAAAACCCACCTGATCGTTGCCCACCGGAGCCAGCCCCCGCGCCACCACCTTCGCCCCTACCTCGCCCGACGAGTTGTCGGCCCAGACGCCGGGCACGGATTGCAGCAGATCGCCGGTACTGCGGGGGGCGCGTTGCTCAATGGCGCGGTTGTTGAGCGTTGTAATTGCCACGCTCGATTCGAGTTTGGTACGCGGGTCGAAGGTGCCGGTCACCACCAGTGCGTCCATCGCCAGGGCATCTTCGACCAGCGTAAAATCGGCGTTAACGGGACCACCGCCCACATTTACCTGCCGACGCTGCATGGCAAATCCTACAAAAGATGCCTGAATGGTGTAGGTGCCGGGTGGTACGTTTGGGATAGAATAATGCCCTACAGCATCCGTAACAGCACCTTTTGGGAGGCCCTGCACCAGAACAGTGGCGGCGGGGAGTGGCTGTCCACGTTCATCACGAACGGTGCCGGAGATGGGTTGCGCGTAACTGGCGACAGTAGTCAGCAGCACAAAAATAACGGCGACAAAGGGCCGTAATCCAGTAAAAGAAAAGAACATGATGTTGTATTCGTTGGGTGAAAACCAACCGCAAACTAACGGCTATTTACCGGGATAGTGGCAAAAAACGAGTTGGTTGCTGGAAGCTTTCTCAGCGTATGAATGCTCATTTTAGAGTTAGTTTGCTGATTGCCAATAAAGTGATAGGATAGGAAATGTCGTCGACTGATTAGATAAGAAACAGGCCGCGCCTTGTTTAGCGGAGTGGTACCGGGTGGCGTCCTGCTCCGCTAAACAAGTAACCCACCTTCTCTGCCGCCTTCTTACCCCTATGAAACAGCACTTATTCAGCCTTATAATCGCCCTTTCCAGCCTCAGCGGGGCGTTTTCTCAATCAGGGCCAACGCGTTTGCCCCGTATCGGTATTGCGGGACTGGGTATTGAATCGAGCACGTTTTCGCCCGCCGTTACGCACGAAGAAGCCTTCCACGCCCGTATTGGCGACGCCATTTTTGCGGCTTATCCGTTCCTGAGGCCCGACTCGTCGTTGCGAAAACGGGCTATCTGGCTACCGGCGCTGGTGGGAAAATCGCTGCCGGGCGGGGCCGTGGCGCGGGCCGATTATGAGTCGCTGGTGAACAAAATGCTGGACTTGCTCAAGAAAAACGGCCCCTACGATGGCCTCTATTTCGACATTCATGGGGCCATGAGCGTGGTCGGCCTCGACGATCCGGAGGGTGATTTCATTACCCGTGTTCGCAGCGTGATTGGTTATAAAACGCTCATTTCCACTTGTATGGACCTCCACGGCAACGTGTCGAAACGGCTGGCGCAACAATCCGACCTGATCACCTGCTACCGGATGGCCCCGCACGAAGACGCCATGCAATCCAAGGCGCGGGCCGTGACCAATTTGCTCAACCGGCTGGCATCGGGCAAAGGCAAACCGGCCTACAAAGCCTGGATTCCGGTGCCGATTCTGTTGCCCGGCGAAAAAACGAGTACGCGCATCGAACCCGGCAAAAGCCTCTATGCCAAAGTGGCTCCACTAGCCGCGCAGCCCGGCATCATCGACGCGGCCATCTGGATTGGCTACGCCTGGGCCGACGAACCCCGCAACCACGCCGTGGTGATGGTTACGGGCGATGATAAACCAGCCGTAGCCAAAGCCGCCGAGGCACTGGCTCTTGCGTTCTGGAACGTGCGCAACCAGTTCAACTTTGTGGCGCCCACCGGTACGCTCTACAACTGCCTGGCCGATGCCCTCGCCAGCCAAAAACACCCCTTCTTCATCAGCGATACCGGCGACAACCCCACCGCCGGTGGCGCGGGCGACGTAACCTGGACGCTCACCCAACTGCTGGCCCGCCCGGAATTCCAGAAACCCGACGGCCCGTCGCTGATTTACGCGTCTATTCCTGACCCAGAGTTGGTACAAAAGGCAATGGCAGCGGGCGTGGGTGGCCAGGTGGAAGGTGTGGCCGGGGCGCGAGTCGATGCCCGGTATGCACCGCCCGTTCCGCTGAAAGGCACCGTTGAAGCCATCGTTCCCGGCGACCGCGACGCTGTGGTGGAAGTAGTGGTGAAGGTGGGCAGCATCCACGTCATCGTGACGCAAAAGCGCAAGCCGTACCACAAGGAAATCGACTTCACCCGGCTGGGCCTGAACCCCCGCCAATCAGACATCGTGGTGGTAAAAATAGGCTACCTCGAACCTGAACTGTACGCCATGCAACAGGGCTGGATTATGGCCCTTACCCCCGGCGGCGTGGATCAGGACCTGTTTCGCCTGCCCTACAAACGCCTCAGACACCCTATTTTCCCCTTCGACAAAGACATGGCGACCCCCAATTTATCAGCGCAGTTTGTGCCGATTTCGGGGGTGGAGAAATAGGGCAATTAGTGGCCTCGGGTGTTCCTTTGCACGACTGTCAACGCCGAAAAACGGCTCGATTTCACAAAAATAGCCACGTTTGCCATTGGATCTTGCCAGGGAATTATGGCCGTGAAACCCGTGTCCTTGTCATTGGCCGAATCGGCTTTGTCGAGGCGTTGATGGAACAGGGTGTTGTAATACTGCCATCCGTTTGCCGTTTCGATGCCTACGAATGTATCGTTGAAATTGGCTTTTCGTCCGGCAACTTTCGCCCAACCGCTGATGACCAGAAACCCCGTATCGACCCGTTGAATATCGATCCCATAGTGCAGTGAATCGCCAGGTGTTGACGTGGGTGTCAGCACAATCGCGTGGCTCTGAAAATTGGCCAACGAGGCTGTCTCTGGGCTAAAAACGCCTGTTTTAGCTAGCTGACTCAGGCGCTGAGCGGGCAAATATTGGGGCGTAGATGCCCGGATTTGACCATACCGTTGCCAGAGCAGATTATCGGTTTGTTTCAATTCGCGGAAGCGCACAATCTTGCTCTGATACGTCCAGTTCGAGAATAGCCACAGCGCCGCCGTAACGGCAAGAGCTAAGCTACTAAAGGCGTCTCTCCAGCGACCATTTTTTCGGATAAACGTCTCAATCGCCGTAAAATACACGACCGCCATGTGCAGGGCCGTGATGTTGCGGTAGCGCGAAGCAAAGACAATGCTGGTGTCATTTTGGATACGATTCACGGCCAGCATCAGGCCCGACAGGTGAAGGAAAATCAGTAGCCAGAATAAGGTTGGGTTTTCGCGGTCGTAGCGAATCAGGAGCAGGTAGATCGTCCAGCCAACGGTCAGGCTACCCAGCAGAATAGGCAGCCACGGCACGGCAGGGTGATAGACTAATGCGCCCAAAAAAGCCGTATCCAGCGCCAGCAAATGACCCAGCTTCGCGGGACTTAAAAGAGCCGAAATAGCCACCCCAGAGGGGTTCTGGTAATTGTGGAAGTAAAAAAACAGGGCCGAAATCATCACCGCGACCGTGACAAATGCCCACCGCCAGCGTTGCTGAACCAACCAGCAAACGGCCAGCAACGGTAATACCACAATACCATTTCCATTGGTAAAAAGGGCTAGCAACGCCACCAAGATGGCCCATGTTTCGCGCCTTCGATTAGCCAGATAAAACGCCAACAACGCCAGTGCCGGTGCCCCCACGTTCGACACTGCCACGATGCCCCAAAAGGCAATGTTCCAACCCTGAAATTGGAAGAGGAGGAAGAGAACGGGAACAACCGTCAGCGTCGAATCAGCAAATGAACGGTGTTCTGTTTCGATACCGCTTTTCCAGAGTAGCCAGGCCGTGAGCAATAAAAAAAGCAGCCCCGCGTACTGCAACACGCGAAAATCGACGGAGCCAGTGAGGAGCACATTCGCCCAGGCAATGGCCTTAGCCAGCACCAGCCGGTGGAAATTATTCTGCTCCATCAGCAGCGCTACTTTGTTCCCTATCGACGTGGCGGCGGGCAGTCGGTTCAGGAAATCGACCACCACGGGATAGTCGTCCATGTAGGGAAAATCGTAGGCATACCACAGCACCGTGCCAACGTAATACAGCACCGGCAGGGCCGCGAGTACGCCAGCCAACCACCGTTTCATCGGCCCACGAACGCCAAAACCGCGCCGATGACGTACTGTTGCTCGTCGTCGGTGAGGGTGGGGTACATGGGCAGGCTCAGGCAGCGGCTGTAGTAGCGTTCGGCCAGCGGAAAGTCGCCGTACGGAACGCCGCCCGGCTTGTTTCCCTGCGCCTGATAATACGGCATGGTATGCACGGGGATGTAATGCACCTGCGCGAAGATATTTTTGGTCCGCAGGTAATCGTACAATCCCTTCCGGTTTTCGGTCTGAATCACGTACAAATGATACGCATGGCCCACCGTTTCGAGCGGAATAATTGTCTGTACCGGAACGCCGGACCGCAGCGTTCCTGCAAAGGCAGCATCGTACCGGGCAGCAATGGCGCGGCGACGGGCCAGCATGGCATCGACGCGCTTTAACTGACTGAGGCCCAGTGCGGCCTGCATATCGGTGAGGCGATAATTGTAGCCCAGTTCCTGCAACTGCATATACCAGCCCCCGCGTTCGGGTTCGCCGTCATACGGGGGCGTGAAGTCGCCAGGTTTGTTGGTGATGCCGTGAGTGCGCAGGCGCATGAGGTGGTTGTAGAGTGCCTCGGTACCGGCAGTGATCATACCGCCCTCACCGCAGGCAATGTGCTTCACGGGGTGGAAACTAAAAATCGCCAGATCGGCCAAGGAGGAGTCACCGCAGCGGTGATTCACGCCGGTTGAATCCAGAAACGACCCACCCGGCGAGTGGCAACTATCTTCCAGTAGCCACAGTCCATGTTCATCCGCCAACGCCCGGAACGCAGCCATATCGACGGGATAGCCCGCGAAATCGACGGGGATTATGCCCGAAAAATAACCGCGCGGGTGCGCTTCGATCAGCTTTCGCACGGCGTTGATATCCAGCAGAACGGTGTCGGGGTCAATGTCAGCAAAGAATATCTCGCCACCACAATACCGAACACAATTAGCTGACGCTGAGAATGTTAGCGTAGACGTGATCACCCGTGTACCGGGGCCAACGCCCAGCGCCATGGCACATAAATGCAACGCGGCAGTACCATTGGAAACGGCCACGGCATAGGGCGCACCGATATACTCAGCAAAGGCTTTTTCAAACGCGCCAATGCTTGGTCCCTGCGTGAGCATGGGTCCACGCAACACGTCGGCCACGGCGGCAATGTCTTCCTCCGTGATGTGCTGCCGCCCGTAGGGGATGGGTTGTGTTGGGGTACTATGCATGTACTAATTCCTGTTCTGCCCGACGATCTACGAAGGCCTTTTCATCGTCGATAAGTACTTCACCGACAGGCTTGTAGCTAATAGTTGGCACCAAGCCAATGGCCAGTGAGAGTTCAACAAGTTTGCTGATTTTATGGTCGAAATCGCCGTTCAGCACTTGCGATACGTAGCCTTTCGTAACACCCAGCTTCTCGGCCAATTGGGTACGGTTCATACCATTCTCTTTCATGTAGGCCTTTAACTGAGCATACAAATCGAGCTGAACACCGACGAGCCAATATTCTTTATGACTTAATAGTTCGTTCCGTGTCATAGCTTAAAGTGAGTCTAAATACTGCTGCTTTATTGATCTGAATAACTTAAAATCAGCCTTTTGCGTGTTTTTAAAACCGCCCAGAATAATGATTTTTCCGTTCGGTTTTTTGATGGCGTATACGCGTAAATGCTTCGATTTGAATTCGTACTCTTTTACTAATTCACCGTCGGGCGTAACGTCCTTGAATTTTTCCTGAGTCAACGAGCTACCGTTAGCGGCATATTCCATGTACGAAATCATAGTTCTGAATTCCGACCTGTAACGCGAATTATCCCAAGTAGTCGAGCTAAAATAAGAGACACAAGTATATTTTTAATACACTGACAGTCAGATAGTTAATCAGCAATAAAGCGTCGTTCTTTTTCGCTCACCTACTTAGTTTAACGTCGCCTCAAACGCCTCCAACTGCCCTACTCCGTCAATCACCAGTTCGTCCAGTTCCTGCTTTGCTGTTACCGCTTCTACCTTGCGTAAATCAAATTTAGCCATAAACGTTTAGTTCAAGCTAAACAATAGTTGATTTAAACTGTGAAGGTCTGATCAACGTGTTCCCGGATTTGCTCTCGGATTTGGTCTACGTTCAGCCATTCGTCGTTGGTGCCAGAGTTGTATTTGAAGCCTTCGGCCACGCGCTTGCCGTCGAACGCTTTCAGGTAATCGTCAACGTCCCAGGTAGGTGTAGAGGGTGTAATGACGTAATACCTAGCCGTTTCAACGGTGTTGAGCGAGTCGGTTTCAGTGATCATTTCCTCGTGCAGTTTCTCACCGGGACGAACGCCCACCAGTTTCTGTTCGCAGTAGGGACCAATGGCCGTGGCGAGTTCGGTGATGCGGTACGACGGGATTTTGGGCACGTAAATTTCACCACCCCAGGCGTGTTCCAAAGCATACAAAACCATCTCAACCCCGTCTTCGAGCGAGATGTTGAACCGCGTCATGTTGGGGTGGGTAATGGGCAGTACGCCCTCTTTACGCTTCTCTAAAAAAAACGGCACCACCGACCCTCGCGAGCCAATGACGTTGCCGTAGCGCACCACCGAAAACGTCAGGTTGCGGCTGCCCTTCATGTTGTTAGCCGCCACAAATAGCTTGTCAGAACACAGTTTAGTGGCTCCGTAGAGGTTAATGGGCGCGGCGGCTTTATCCGTCGAAAGGGCCACTACGCGCTGTACGCCATTGTCGAGGGCTGCGTTGATGACGTTTTCGGCCCCAAAGACATTGGTTTTGATGCACTCCATCGGGTTATATTCGGCGGCGGGCACCTGCTTGAGGGCGGCGGCGTGGATGATAACGTCGATACCCTCGCAGGCCCGTTTCAGGCGATCGCCGTCGCGCACATCGCCGATGAAGTAGCGCATGGCTTTATAGGTGCTGGGAGGAAACGTCTGACTCATCTCGAACTGCTTCAGCTCGTCGCGCGAATAGACCACGAGGCGTTTGATATTCGGGTGGCGGGCCAGCACCATTTCCACGAATTTTTTGCCAAACGAGCCGGTCCCGCCGGTAATAAGGATTGATTTATTGGTGAGGTCAAGCATGGGGAAGGAAGTCGTAAGTCGTGAGTCACTAGGCCATAAGTGGTTACCGCGTAAGCAATGCTCGTGCGCTAGCCACTTATGACCTGATGACTTACGACTTACGACTTATTTTGATTCTTGTAAACGCATCAACGTAGCTTTTGGCGCTGGCGTTCAGGACGCGCACGTTCATATATTGGGCGTAATCACGCAGAATTTCGTAGCTGAAAAAGGCTTTGGACAGGGACGCAAACTGCGCTGACATCCGCGAGGTTTCTTTTTTCACGACGTCATAAATCGGAATGTGCGTAGCGTCACCGGGCTTGTCGTAGAAGTGTTCCTGCTTCATTAACAGCTCGTTAGCCTCGGAAATCCGAATTTCTTCGTGCCATGAATGGTCGGCCCCGAAGAGGTAAATTTCCTGGAATCGGCGCGTGATGGCGAGGTAGAGCGAGGCGGCCAGAATATTTTGCGACTGCGGCATACCCCACCCCCTCCGGAAAACGAAATGCCTGAACCAGGCATAGCCCCGCACTACGGTATAATTGTAGAAAATGACCCGGACCGAGGCGTGTTTACCGGCCAGTTGACTCACCAGATAACACCCCCGCGCCGACTGCGGCACGAACAGATTCATGGGCCAGGTGGTCAGGTTGACCAGACACCGGATGGTTTTTTCGACGTCTTTGCGGTCCTTATTTTGCTCGCTGTACAAAAAAAATGCTGGGTCGAGCAGGGCGTAGTTCATGGGTTGTAATAGGGCGTATTCGGGCGAGGCCGCGAAGTTATTGACGCAGTAAAGCTCGGCGTTACGAATGAAATCGAGGTCGTTTTCCAGCGATTGCCGGAGCGACGGACCGTTGCCCAAAATGGCGCAAACCGCCCGTTGCGGAGCCGGAATTTCGACCGAAAAGCGCGATTTGATCAGGACTTTCAACAACGAAGCCACCGTGCTGATGAACGTATTCACCTGCTCACTGACCGCATTGACAAGCTGTTCTAACATGAAGTAAAGGTAAAGCGATTGTCTGACGGAGCGATTTGCTCCGTTCGTTCGCGTAAGCAAAAACGGAGCAAATCGCTCCGTCAGACATCAAAACTGGAAATAAATAAACTGATTCGAGGTGAACACCCCGAAGAGGTAAGTCAGGAAAGCGATGACGGTGATAAGCGCGAGAAACTGGGGCGTAGACCGCGTGGGGATGGTCAGGTAGCGCGACTCTTTCACCAACAAAATCACGATCAAGGCCAGGCTAAACCACATCTCGGTAGTGTTCAACGGCGTTTTAATTGAATCAAAAAGCGACAGTGTACCAATCTTTTTCAGAATCAATAATGCCGACCGCACGCTGGTGGCCCGGAAAAACACCCACGTTAGCATAACCAGTACAAACGTAATGAGCACGTGCAACAGCCCCCCAACCCGGACGCGGGACCGCCCCGAAGGGGGAGCCAAGGCAGTCTCCCCCTTCGGGGCGGTCCCGCGTCCGGGTTGGGGGGCTTTCCGCAGCCCTGCCGCCACCTGATACACGCCGTGCAGCCCACCCCAGATCACGTAGGTCCAGTTGGCCCCGTGCCAGAGCCCGCTGGCCAGAAACACCAGCATCTGGTTTACGTTACGACGTGTTTCGCCTTTGCGGTTGCCGCCGAGGGGTATGTAGAGGTAATCGCGAAACCAGGTAGAAAGTGAAATATGCCACCGCCGCCAGAATTCGGTGATTGACCAGGCCATATAGGGTGCCCTGAAATTCTCCATCAGGTTGAAGCCCATCACCCGTGCCGCGCCAATGGCAATGTCGGAATAGCCCGAAAAATCGCAGTAGATCTGGAACGTGAAAAAGAACGTGGCCACCAGCAGGCTCAGGCCATTGTGCCCGGCGGGGTCGCCATAGGCCTGACTCACCACTACGGCTAACCTGTCGGCGATGACGCATTTCTTGAAAAAGCCAAACGCCATGCGCATCAGGCCGGCCTTAATATTTTCAAAGTCGTAGGCAAAGTGCGCGTGGAATTGGCGCAACACGTTCTGCGGTCGTTCAATTGGGCCCGCCACAAGTTGGGGGTAAAACATGACATAGAGGGCGTAGATGCCGAAATGCCGCTCGGCTTTCTGGTTACCCCGATACACCTCGATGGTGTAGCTCATGGCCTGAAACGTGTGGAATGACAGGCCGATGGGCAGGATGTTCATGTTGTCTTTAAACCCCGAAATACCACTTTGCCCAAACACGGCTATCACCTTCAAAAACAGCCGATTGGCCAGCGCCGTCACCTGATCGGCAATATGTGGCTGATGAAACAGTTTGAACAGACCCGCTATGTTTTCGGTGAAAAAGCCAAGGTATTTGAAGAAGGCTAAAATGCCAATGTTGGAGATCAACGATACGATCAACAGCCATTTACGTCTCGGCCCAACGGGCGTTTTCTCTAACCAGATGCCCGCGATATAGTCGATCACGATGGTCAGAAACAGGATAAAAATGTAGGTTGGCTGAAAAACCGCGTAGAAATAACAGGAGGCAATCAGCAGCAACGACCACCGCCCATTGCCTTTCGGCAGGCTGTAGTACGTCAGCGTGACGGCCGCGAAAAAAAGCAGAAATTGAAGTGAATTAAAGAGCATACGTGGTGGGCAGCTACCTGATATCGAGCGGGCTAAATCGGGTTGACCCTGTAGATGACATCGACGCGTTCGACAAAATCACGGTACTGTTTGGCGGGTAAAAAGAACTGTTGCGTCCGGTAATTAAGCACTATAAAAATGAGCAGCAACGAGATCAGGAACGCCTGCGTGAGGACAATAAAAAACGAGAAGATAAGGTAGCTTGCCCAGGTAGATACAACCAATTGGGTGAATACTCGCAGATAAACAACCACACCGATACCAATAAGCGACACGCCCATCGAGATAATACTAAACAGAGCCAGCCGCACCGCTGTGGTATCCATTAACACCGAGACCGTGCTGAGACCATGTAAGATCAGCGAAACGAAATTCATCTTCGACTGGCCAGCCAGCCGGTTTCCCCGTTCAATAGGGATGGCCGTGTAGGGCAGCCGCGACCGGATTACACCCCCTGGATAGTTGTTCCAAATCTCGGATACGTGTGCCAATTTCCGCACCAGTTGTGGCGGGATTAGACTAAAATTACCGAAGGTGACTACTTTGCCCGTCAGTAGCCGGAAAATGGCCTTGTAGATCACATAAAAGAATCGAAAAGCTATGCCCTCCTGGCGCTTAGAGCGGTGGGCAAACACAATTTTGCCGGGTTGCTGGGCCGATGTATCAACTAGTTGGGCAATATCGGCGGGCAAATCTTCGCCGTCGCCGTCCATCACCACCGTAGCATATTGTTCTGGCTGATCGGCCAGATAAGCCAGCCCCAACGCAATGGCTTTCTGATGCCCCACATTACGGTATAGCCGTAGAATAGATAACGACTGCCCCAGCTGGTCAGTACAGTTAAATGAATCAGTGGCTGAGCAGTCATCTATCACCAAAAACGCAAATCGAGACGCCAGAGCGGGGGCAACGGTCTGGTCAAACTTTTGCAACAACAGTGTCAGGGCTTCCCAATCATTGAAAAGTGGGATGACAACGTTAATAGGCGGTAGTGGGTTTGGCGAATGGATGGGCACAATAGGCAGGTTAAATCAACGCAAAAATAGGCGATTATGTAACGCGGCATCGGCGAAGCCCCTTTTGCGGTTAAAGAACATTCTGTGGGTTCCCTGTTATCTTTGCGCGCGTTTAATCAAGCCGACGAGGGTCGTTTGATAGCCACTTTATGGAAGACAAAAAACATATGGATACCGTGTCGGCAGCCGGTTTGCTGGTTGCCCTTGGTATCATCTACGGCGACATAGGTACGTCGCCGCTCTACACACTACGGGCCATTATTGGTCCAACCAATGTAATTAATGCCGATGTGGTTCGGGGGGCGCTCTCCTGCATTTTCTGGACCCTTACGCTGCAAACTACCGTTAAGTACGTCATCCTGATTTTGCGGGCAGACAACCGGGGCGAAGGGGGAATTTTCGCTTTGTATGCCCTTGTGCGTCGCCATGCCCGCTGGCTCACGTTGCCCGCCATCATCGGCGGCTCGGCTCTGCTCGCCGACGGTATCATTACGCCACCCATCTCAGTCACGTCGGCGGTGGAAGGGGTCCGGCTGCTTTACCCCATGATCACCAACACGCAGATTGTGACCATTGTGATCATCATCCTCACGATTCTGTTTCTGATTCAGGCGTTTGGCACCAGCGTGGTGGGCACGGCTTTCGGGCCAATTATGATTGTCTGGTTCGGTATGCTGGCTGTGCTGGGGGTGGTCAGCGTGGCCACAAACCCGGCCATTCTCGCCGCGCTTAGCCCTTACTATGGCTATAAGTTACTGGTCGATTATCCGGGTGGTTTCTGGCTCCTGGGGTCTGTCTTTCTCTGTACAACGGGTGCCGAAGCCCTTTATTCAGACATGGGTCACTGTGGTCGAACCAATATCCGGGTGAGTTGGGGATTCGTGAAAGTATGCCTGCTGCTCAACTATTTCGGACAGGGCGTTTGGCTGCTGAACCATGCTGGCGAAAACCTGAACGAACGCATTCCATTCTACCAACTTATGCCACCCTGGTTTTTGACCATCGGTATTGTCATTGCCACAGCAGCCACCGTAATTGCCTCACAGGCGCTCATCAGCGGCTCATTTACGCTCATCAGTGAGGCCATCCGGCTCAACTTCTGGCCCAAAGTGCGGTTGCGTTATCCGTCGGTTCAGAAAGGGCAAGTCTATGTACCCAGCGTAAACGGCCTGCTCTGGATGGGTTGCGTGGGCATTGTACTGTGGTTTCGGGAATCGAGCAATATGGAAGCAGCTTATGGCCTTGCCATCACGTTGACCATGCTGATGACGACCATGTTAATGGCCTATTACCTCTACAGCAAGAAATACCAGGCCTGGGGTGTCGTGCTATTCTTATCCGTTTATTTGGCTATCGAAGGGGCATTTCTGGTGGCTAACCTCATCAAATTCCCCCACGGCGGCTACATCTCGCTCATGATTGGGGCAGCCATTGCGGGTATTATGTACATCTGGCTACAGGCGTTTCAGATCAAACTTCGCCTCACCGAATACGTCCGGATCGACCACTATTTGCAATCGCTGAAAGAACTCAGCCGCGATATCAGCATTCCGAAATACGCTACCCACATCGTGTTCATGAGCAACGCGGCGCGGCAGTCGGAGATCGAGTCGAAAATTATCTATTCCATCTTCCAGAAACGCCCCAAACGCGCCGATATCTACTGGTTTGTCCACGTCGATACCATTGACGATCCGTATACGATGGAGTATAAAGTGAACACCATTGCCCCCGACGATGCCTATAAAATTACGTTCAAGCTTGGTTTCCGGGTCGAGCAACGCATCAACCTGTTTCTGCGGAAAGTGATCGAAGATATGGTGCGCAACAAAGAAGTGGACATCACGAGCCGCTACGAGTCGCTGAACCGGCAAAACGTAATCGGTGATTTCCGGTTTGTCGTGCTCGAAAAGTTTCTTTCGTTTGAAAATGAACTGCCCACGTTTGAGCGGTTCATTATGAACACGTACTTCGCCATCAAAGGCTTCACCACCTCCGAAGATCGCTGGTTCGGCCTTGATAGCAGCTCCGTGAAAATCGAGAAAGTACCCCTCGTTATCCGCCCCGTCGAAAATATTTCCCTAAAACGAATACCATCATAAAAGTCGTAAGTCGGTAGTCGTAAGTCTGGAAAGTCACTTTACGTGTTGCTGGCGCACGAGCAATACTACTGCGTCAGCAACACGTAGAGCAACTTTCCAGACTTACGACTATCGACTATCGACTCTCTTCTCTATGAAACTCCTCATCACCGGCGGTGCCGGATTTGTTGGTTCAGCGCTGGCCATGTCGCTCAAGCGCAACTACCCCGATTATACTATTTATGCTCTCGACAACCTGAAACGGCGCGGGTCTGAACTGAACATTGCCCGGCTTCGGCAGGCGGGCGTCGAATTTGTGCATGGTGACATTCGTAGCAAAGAAGACTTCGATACCATCCCCGCCGTCGATGCCGTCATCGAAGCCTCTGCCGAACCGTCGGTACTGGCTGGTCTGGATGGTACGCCCGACTATCTCATCAATACAAACCTGTTCGGTACCGTCAACTGCCTCAACTTCGCCCTGAAGCACAAAGCCGCGTTTATCTTCCTCTCGACCAGCCGAATTTACCCCATTAAGGCGCTCGAAAACCTAAACTTCAAGGAAGGCGAAACCCGCTTCGAACTTACTGACGATCAGCCGGTTTCGGGTGTGTCGAGCAAAGGCATTGCCGAGAATTTCCCCCTCGACGGGGCGCGGTCACTATACGGCACCACCAAGCTGGCGTCGGAGTTACTGATTCAGGAATACAACGAATTCTACGGCCTGAAAACGGTCATCAATCGGTGCGGCGTCATCACCGGTCCGTGGCAAATGGGTAAGATCGATCAGGGCGTGATGGTACTCTGGGTGGCTAAACACTACTTCGAGCAGCAACTGGCCTACATCGGCTACGGTGGCACGGGTAAGCAAACCCGCGATATGCTCCACGTGGACGACCTCTACCGCCTCATCGACTGGCAGCTACACCACCTCGACACTATCAACGGCGAGATCCTGAACGCGGGCGGTGGCAACGAAAGCAGCGCGTCGTTGCAGGAATTGACCAAAATCTGTCAGGAAGTAACGGGCAAGACCATCCCGATCCGGGAAGTGGCCGAAAACCGCACCGCCGACATTCGCCTCTACATCACTGACAACACCAAAGTCACGGCCCTCACCGGCTGGAAACCCGAAAAAGGAATGCGCGAAATCGTGACCGACATCCACGCCTGGCTCCACGAAAACCGCGCCGCCCTGGAGCCAATTTTGAAATAGACCATTGAGCATTTAAAACTAGCGGGTCTGGTCCTGCACTGCTTTTTACAGGAGCGTATAACCAGACCCGTTATCGTTTTATCTGGCCAAGCCCGGTGCTTGGACTTCAAGTACACAGGGATGGAATTAGTAGAGCCAATTCGCTTAACCGCTAACTCATTGATAGTCAATAGCTTACCCCCCCCCTGTTATAAATAAATATCTTCATATATTGTTAATATCTAAATCTATCTCTTAACTTTACTATACGCTTTATCATCAACGCCATCGTCCAGAGTCAGTTTATGTCGCTTATTACCTTGTGCCTACGCCGGTCCATTGCGCTTCAACTTGTGGCTGCCTCTGCCGAGGCGGGCTTAGCCTGGCAATCGCCTCTCTCGAACAGTCAACTCTTTACCCAAAGCGTTACCACCGCACAACCCCGTTTTGCACTCATTACGCAGGAATACCTGAGTGATGCGTCGCTGTTTAACCAAATTAGATTGACAAGTCCGCAGACGTTGATTATCATCTGTATAACACAGACTACTACCACGCCAGAAAGCCTGTGGCCGTTGATCGATGCACTGGACTTCGATGCGCTTTGTACGCTCCCCGAACTAGCCAAGTGTTTACAGCAATTTGCAAACGGACAATTCTACAAATCCTCATTACTTCAACTCAACGGAAATTCCGGGGCTACTTCTACTTTTCCCGGCCTGTTTGACTTAACACAGGCCGGGCGAAAGGTGTTGTTTGGTATCTGCCAGAATAAGACGGGTCCACAACTGGCTGATGTATTATTTGTCAGCACCAAAACGATCAACAACCACAAATATAAGATTGCCCAGAAGCTACAAATCAGCGGCGGTCCCGGTTGCCTTACCCGGTTCGTTCTTGACCATCGCGACCAGCTTAAAAAACTGCTGGCATAGGTAAGTTTACTCACAACTTACCCACGTAAAAATGAGGAGGAAGATGGGTAAGTTTCCTCATAGATCAGGCTATTTACGCCGCCACCTTTGTCATGTTCAAACGAACAGAGGCGGATACCGAAAAGCCTGGAAAAGAGTAGGATTCATATTTGATTAACATCCAAAATGAGACATATTTCATCTCTATTAGTCTGCATCGCTTTTTTGCTGAGTACCCTAAACTCTTGCCAGAAGGGATAGGATTCCCCTGAAATTAACACCATTCATGATGGTGTTACCCAGCCCACAAATAGTGTAAATCCTTACGACTACGCCGGGAAAATGCACAACGAAGCTATTGAAAGTTATCTTCATAGTTCAATTGCTGGTAAATCATCGATTACTGACATTGTTAGTTTCTCGAACCAATATGTGAAGGGGAATTTCAATAGAGTTGTTGTACCAGTGATTATCAGCTAGTTAGTTAACTAGAAATTCCAAATGCCAGCACAAACTAATAAGGCCGTTTCGTAAACATTGACGTGATGAGTGCGCAAACGATCACTCAAATAACGATACCGTTTCAGCCCACTAATCGCGTTCTCCACATAAATACGAGCCGAACTAATC